>PLAY01000147.1 GCA_003134375.1 Limisphaerales bacterium
GAACTCAGAAACGGCGGGCTTTAAAAAAGTCCATGGCAGGAGACGAATGCGTTACGCACGCGGAGATGGTTTCTTCCAGCTAATTGGAAGACCTGAAATGAAAGGTGAATTTGGTGTTGAACGTCTTGACCCACATTTTCTTAAAGAAGTTTTGGGCGTCCCTTACATAAGCACAACAGAAGACATTGCCAATGTTGTTGAGGCATATCATCAGAAAAAACATAGAAACCAACTTCCTTCCCAGATAAAGGAGTTAGAAGCAAAGCCTGTTCAAAAAACAACACCTGTTTAGTCACAACCCCCGCGGAAAGGGTCGCTCCTAGAATTTTAGCATTTTCAGCTTTCCCCTTCATCGCCCCACCATTGCCGCTCGAAAAAGTCCCGGTCAATCCGCACCGGTTCGATGCAGCGCGGATCATCCGTTTTGGGGCTGTTCACCAGGTCGCTGACGGGATAAATCTTCAACGGCTCCTCCAGTGGATGCCCCAGCGCCATCTTGTGGGATTCACTGCGCGCGTCATCGTCTTTCAGCCACCAGCCATAATGATTCGGCGCTATGATGACCGGCATCCGGTCATGCAACGGTGCAATGGCCGCGTTCGCCGCCCGCGTGATGATGGTGAACGATTCAATCGTCTCGCTCGCCGGCGCTTCGTCCAGATCGGTGTCAAACTTGCCGACGGCAGGCGGCTTGACCCGCCGGTCCCACAAACCGGCAAAGCAAAACGGCTCGCCGCTTTTCAGCATCACCCGGAACGGTTGCCGTTTGCCGTCGCGTTCCTGCCACTCGTAAAAACTGTCCGCCGGAATCAGGCACCGCCGATGCTTGAACGCCTCACGAACCGCCGTCCGGCTTTCAATCGTTTCCGACCGGGCATTGATCAGCGCATTCCCGACGCTTTCATCCTTTGCCCAGGACGGAATCAGCCCCCATCGCATCAGCTTCACCGCCGGCTGATTGTGATCATGGAAAATGACAGGCGCGAGTTGTGTCGGCGCGATATTGTAACGCGGCGCAAAAAACGGCACCCGCGCCATGACGACGCCCATCAGTTTGATCAGCTCGCCAAAATCCTTCGCCGCCGTATATCGTCCGCACATGCCATCACATTATCACACGCCCCGGACAATGCCTGTCCAATGGAAAATAATTCCGCTTACATCCTGAAAAACTTTGACAAGTGCCTTAATCATCCACAAACCTCGCCCTCAACCATGAAATCTAGGCTTTTTCCAAACAAGCTTTCCAAAAAGAAGAAGTCGAACAACCTCGCGCCCATGAGACTTCACGCTTACGTCTTCTGCGACTGTTTAGAACAGGGCCGCCTCAAGCGCCAGCCTCCCAATCCTGAAATCGTCGGGGTGATCGCCAACGGCGACCTCGGTTATTGTCGCGCCACTCCCGAGCAACACGCTGCCTTCGTCACGTGGCGTTCCCATGCCTGCCGCCACCCGGAAGGCGTGGTCACGGGCGGCCAACTGGGCTACCGATTGCCCCGCGAAGTCCTGCACCGTGCCATGTCCCCGCACAGCCGCGCCTTCCCACTTTTCATCCGCAAGGTTCTCGGGTGCAAAACCCACACCCGCAACTCCCATCTCACCCTCAATCAAGTCGAGAAACTCCAGGTCGAACTTGCCCGCTTGAAAAACTTTCACTTAGCCGACCGAAAAGCTCGATCGTGAACTGCGGTGTTTTTACGGCCAGATGAGACAGCTCTTGCGCGCAGCCCTGAAGTTTCACAAGCCCATCGCCATGTAATGCTGGTAACTGCCGCCCAACCGCTGTTCCACCATCAATTTCCTCTTTCGCAGAAACTTCCTCGCATCAATTCCCCCGCCAGCGGACTCCGCCTTGAAACGAGGAAGATTCTGCTCGCCCACCAGCGCTCCCTCGCGAGCTTTATTCCGCACCGTTCCGCAGGCTTCACTTTCGCTGCATAAACATCACAAGCGAGCCATATAGTCGGGGGGGCGACTTCCGCCCCTACTCGAATCCGCCGTGACCAACGCGTTCTTTGTTTCGCTGCACGGGCTTTCGGTCGGCCCTTTTCCCCGCTCGACCATGCCCGTTCCGCTTCGCAAAGCCCGCGCTCGTCACGAGCGGCAACGGATTGGCCGCATCAGCGGCTGGCTTCCGTCTGCGCTCGGCAGCGGCGTTGCGCTCCGGCTCCATTCCCGCCGTCTCTCCGCCTGCGCTTCACTTCCCCCGCTCGCCGCCCGCAGACCGAAGCCTCATGAAAATTGAGAAATCTTTTCGAGTGCCGCACAAGGAATCGCATGTAGTCCGATACGGATCCATTCCGCATCTGGAATTTACTTTTCCCATTTACTGTAATAGTTCACGTTGAAAAACTCCACCTGTTTCAGCATTTCTGAGGGTCGGTTTACCGAGCCTCTCGGCACTTGGATTTGCTCCTATGCCGGGATATGCTCGACGCCACCGTAGCGCCATGACCAAAGCCCTCGCTCTCGACCTGAAAAGAATCCGTGCCCAAGCCTTTGACCGCGCCGATTGGGCGGAGCCAGCCGTCCGTCATTATCACGCTGTCACGGCAAAGCTGGACGCCTTGACCGTCAAAACGCTCCGTGGCCTCTACGACTGGATGTTTGTCCCGACCACCCTCTGGCCGTTTAACATCCAGGACGTGCTGGAGGATTGCCTGTCTGTTCTGGAAAAGGGCAAGCGGCTCAACACCCGGCACCGGTTGATCATTGAACTGCTGCCGGAGCCGCCGGGTGAAGCCATCTGCACCGCCGTGGCCGGCCACGAATTTCAGGTCCAAAAAGGCAGCTACGAAAATCTCGTCAAAACCCAGGCCAAATATGACCAGAACGAACTAGCCAACCGGAATAACCATGATTTGCGCCGCCAATGGGAGAACATCAAAGCCGCCTTCGATGTCCAATCCTACGGCGACCATAAAGGCGTGATCCGCCGGACCATGACCGCCGAGCGCAATTTGCGACCGTCATTTTCCGTCAACCTGCGCCGGCCGGAAGAAGCCTTTCAAGCGGCGTTCGATGCGTTTTGTCTGCGGTGGAATCTCTACGGGATGCAGCATGACGAACCGCTCCTGCTCAAACTCGCCGTCAACCTCACACCCTACGGGACGATGATTCAGATTCCCGCCTATTGGTCATTTGACCCGAAGCGGGATATTCGGTGGGATGCCATTGCCAAACTTCATCGCACTCGCGTCCACGGCCGCCAGGGTTCCGCCTTGGCCGAAGGTATTGCCGAACGAATGCAAAACGCCGAAAAACTCCGCAAGCTTGACGAGGAAGTCCGCCGCCTCAGCTTGAAGGGCGATAAGAAGCATGAGTTCATCTGCCGGGGGCTGGGATGGGATGTTCGCACCAGCCCCAAGCGCATCAGCCGGCTGCGCGCGGAATTCAAAGAATAATGGGTAGAGTTGGTAGGGACGGTCGCGCTGCGCCGTCCGTTAGTGTCCGTCCGCGAGAACCTCCAACCGCGTTTTACAACGCTGGTTCGTGCTTGCCTTTGTTGGGTCCGAGCGGATGACGCGGGCAGGATGCGGCGGTCAGATTCATAAGGCTGGCGTTGCTAATGCCGCAATGCTGGCACTCATATTTTGCCTTCTCACTTCCCTGATACAAAACGTGTTTACCTTTGCCTGCGCCCGCCGGGTGGCGGAAACAGGTTGCCGCCGTCAGGCCGGAGATGCCAGCGGCTTTAGTTTCCACATAAATGTTTTCTTTTGACTGATCCGCGATATGCTTTCCGTGTCTGTGAAGATAGGCACAGGATATTGCAATGGATCGCGACCAAAATATTTTTTACAAGCTGGTAAATGATGAAAACTCCACAACAGAGTTGCTTTGCAACTTGATGAGGTTTGCATCTTTTCGGTGCGCTTTTCTTGCCAGATTACTTCCCGAATCTTGTTTTTCTGATCAAATCGAACATGAAGACGTCGATACTCAAAGGACACTTGATAGCGGTAATGGTCGGCCAGATGTAGTTATAAATGGCGACAGAATATATGTTTTAGTGGAGATCAAGACTGATCTGTGTTGCAAACTGACTGAAAATCAGCCAGATGGATACTTTTCACATCTGCTGGGGTTGTCAGAAGATTATGCGGAGCGTTGGCTGGTTTTTCTCGTTCCAAAAGGTTGGATTTGTGAAAATATCATCAAAAATAAATTCCGTCATATCAAAGAGGACTCATCAAGTAATCGCATCAATACCTCCATTCTTTACTGGGAGGACGTTCTTGAAATAATCGAGGAAAGTGATCTTAAGGAACTAAATCCATTTTTTAACGATTTTCACGAGATGCTTGTAAGTTGGTATAGACCCAAACCCATTAAATTTACAAAGGAGGAGGTTGATATGATGTTCACAAATGAAATCCCGAATGTTTTGGAAAAACTGGATGAACTAATAGGCCAGATTTATTCTAAAAGCCGAGCATACAAATGCTGTCAGCGTCACAGTGGAAGAGACCTTTGCTGCGAGGAGAAGGCCATCTATTTCCAAAACGAAAAAGGCAAAGACATCTTTTACTTCGGGGTTTGGACTACTTTTTGGAAAGATAAAGGGCATCCCTTGTGTTATGGCGTGAATAAAGACTACACCAATGTCGAAGCTTTCAGGAATATTTGCAAGGCCACAAACAAGGACACAGTCGAATTCAATAACTGGATAATGAGTTGGGTTTTACAAAAAACATTATCAAATGAGAACGTCGCGGATGAGATATGGCTGCAACTTCAACCTGTGCTTGAAGATAAAGATGTTGGTGTGGCCAAAGTAGAGATTTAGACTAAAGCCGCTTCGGCTCCATTCCTATCTTTTGTAAGAACTCGCGTGGCGTGTTAGCGTTGACCTGTTTCATCATCGCCAGCAGCACACGTCCGGCGGCCTCGGCGTCGGATTGGGCGTGGTGGTGATTAAATTGGTGGCCAATGTGGGCGGTCAGTGCTTTCAGCCCATGACTTGGCAGTTCCGGCCAGACGCGCCGTGCGAGCTGACAGGTGCAAATATAATCAAACTCCGGTCGGGGCAGGCCGAAATACTCCAGCGTCACGCGCAAATGCTCGATGTCGAAGGATGCGTTATGCGCAATCACGAGGTCATCGCCAGCCAACCGACATACCAGTTCCTTCGCAATGGCAGGGAATTCCGGGGCGTCCAAAACATCCAGATGCGTCAGGCCGTGGCATTCAATGAAGTCGTCGTGAAACCAGCCGTGGCCTTTGGGTGGCCGCACCAGCCAATAAGGCGATTCCGTCAGTTGACCATTTTCAAAGACGGCCAGTCCGGCGGCGCAGATGCTCACGCGCGAAGGATTGGCGGTTTCAAAGTCAAGACTGACGAAGTTCATCGGGTGCAGGAGGTTTTATGCTTCAAATCACCGGATGTTGTAAAGATACAACACCGTTGCCCATCCAGATGGCAACGCCGGAGGCGGTTCAGGCAGTTCTTCGGTATATTTGCAGAGCATCAGAAGCAGGTGACGGGCATGAAAGAATGCCTCGATGATCGCGCGAGTTGATGACGGCGGTTTCGAGGTGCCTTCGGCCACGATTTCGACGAAGTCTGGATTCAACTTGAGGTGTGGCGCCAGCGATTGCAGAGTTTCGCCGATTTTCAACGTGGCTGTTTGAGCGCGGAGAACCTTGAACGAATGATGATAAAAGCGGTAAATCGGATCTTCGTAACCCCAATGGTCGGACACGGAGGCCAGGAGCGCCCTTAATTCGGGCAGCCTGTGTTTGGCCGTGGACAGCAACTTCTTCTCTTCCGCCTCGCGCACTGCCAACGGTTTTAATTCGATTGGCACCGGCTTTGGTTCGGCGGGAGGCAACGTTCCTTTTCGTTTTCCATCCGGCTTCCGATTCACACCTGGTTTTTTGGTTTTCATATTTTTCAAGCCGCAAATCCAATTCGCGGGCGGTTAATTTCGTCGGTGTCCTGTCCGGCAAACACCTCGGCGAGGGAGTAATCATGGGCTTGTGGCAATTTCCGGCCAAGACTTCCGGCCAGGCGGGCAGCTTGGGCGTAGTCGAGCCGGCCAAATACGCGATGGCAAAGCAGACGACCGGGACGAAGCAGCGCCGGATCAATGTCGGCGGCGGAGCAATTGATCGTGCAGATGATTTGAAGGCGAAGGAAATCGGCGAGCATTCCATCCGACAAATTCAGGAGTGCGCTTACCTGTTCGCGATTGTCAGAACCGCGAGTCATCAGCGCCGCGTCGGAATCCTCCAGAATGACGACGAACTTTTTATTGGAATGATGCCATCGCTGATCGGTCCAGAAGCCGATAAAATCGGGCTTTGAAAGAATGCCCATCGCGGCTGTCGGGATGAAATAGAATCGGTGCGACTCCTTGAGTTCGCCCATGAGGTGACGAAGATAAAAGGTTTTGCCCGTGCCCGGCTTTCCCTCAAAAATCGAGAGGCCATTGGGTCGTCTACAAAGTTTTTCGACAAAGCTCCGATGCCATTCTCCGCCGCCACTGCCGTAATGAAGGGCAAGGGCTTCCGGTTTGAGAACCGTGTCGGAAGATAAAGAGACTTCTTTGGTTTTGATATTGTCTCCTTCCTGCTGGATAAGATAAAAAACCCCGCCGTCCGAGGCCGGGGGTATGGGCATGCGGTATTTCTTGCCAAACTGTGTCACCAGACGTTCAGCTTCAATCGGAGTGGCAGCGAAACCAATAATCCGGTCCTTATCGGCATAAAGAAATGCCCGGGGGCCGAACTGAAAGGTGAGATCATCCCATTCCTTCGTGGTGTTTTTGGCGTCTTTGGAAGAAAGTTTGCGGATGGATCGGAACAGGGTGGCGGCATTCTCTGAAATCATCTGATTCAGATCCCATGAACCATAAAACCGGCAGACATGCAATCGCCCCGCGCCAAAGGCAGACATAACCGGAACATGCGGCTTGCGATATTGTTCAACAAAGGCATCTGCCTCGGCCAGGTCGCAGATTATTTGCGTTGGAGAACCAGAGATTTCTGGTGCTGGGATTGCAGGCTCCGATACCTGGTCGGATTGACCGGTGGCAGTCTTTAGAGATTCAGGCGTTTTTGTCATACTGTGATTATTTGTAGTCACAGGATGCACCCGGCCTGACTGTCGTTCAAAGGAACTGAATGTCCCCAATCCCTGTCCGGGCAGGCGGAAAGCAACTATTCATGTGTTGTTCCCCGGATATTCACCGACCGAAAGGCGCAGATTCCTCAATAAAGACAGGGTTTTAACTTGGCGAGGGGTTCCAGAACGGCTTTAATGCGCCGTCAACACCAACCATTAACAATCAAACGAACGGACCAAATTTATGGCTACAGCCCTGAGCAAATCCCAAATCGCTTCTGAAATCGCTGAAAAGAACGGCATCACCAAAAAGCAAGCGGTGGAAATTCTCGAATTCATCGCGGAACTAGCCTACAAGAACGCCAAGAACACCTTCACCCTGCCCGGTCTCGGCAAGCTGGTGCTGGTCGATCGCAAAGCCCGCATCGGACGCAACCCGGCCACTGGCGAGACGATCCAAATCAAGGCCAAGAAGGTCGTGAAGTTCCGCGTGGCCAAAGCTGCCAAGGACGCCATCCTCGGCACGAAGTAAAACCGGCTCCCATTTTCAAAGGCACTCTGTTTATTTCAGAGTGCCTTTTTTGTTGCGCCGCCATTTTGCCTCTCGAAAGACCCAGGGCCTTCGTCTAGTTTGGGGTACAGGACCAATCCGGGCCGGCGATGTCAGCCGGGCCTGGGTTAGAGCGAATTCTTCCCCTGAGCCTTGGCTGTCTTCCAACGCGCCCTAGCTGCCGCCGCAATTTTCGCACGGCCGGCCGCACTCATTTTGCGTTTTTTCTTCGGAGCAACAGCAGCAACGGGTTTTATCGAAGCACCCAAAATCCGACCAAGCTCATTTTCGAGCGATTGAATTTTATCCTTTAGGTCGGCGGCGCGACGCAATTGTTTTGATGATAGACTTGCCAGTAATGAACTCATGGCGGGCAATTAAGATTTTTAACAGGGAAAAGTCAATGCGTGATTTTTTACTGTTCAGATTCGCCGCGACCAGCGTGCCCTTTGCTCCGCTTCACGGCTGACGGCTGCCCTGTTCCCTACCAGCCTTGCCCGTTCCGCTGCTCAAAGGGCACGTTCGTCGCGAGCGGCAATTCAAGTGGCCACATCAGCGGCGGGCTTCCGTCCGCGGCTCGGCGGCGGCGGTGCGCTCCGGCTTCGTTCCCGCCGTCTCTCCGCCTGCGCTCCGCTTTTTCCGCTGCCAACCGCAGACCGAAGCCTTGTCATAGCAATGCCAACGCGCTACGTTACAAGATGGCATAGGCTCATCGGTCTTGCTCTCTCAAGCCAATTCTTGAACGCCAAATTCGTGCTGCCTTGCACGGTGAAATTTGTCAAATTGTCTGCTTAATGTTTTTGAAACTCACGGCATCATCGCCCGATAAAACCGCTGGTTAAAATTCGTCGAATGGTCAACGAATTGCCAAACGGAGGTGGGTAGAACCACATTTGTCAGTGTCACCCAATTCACCAGATTCGTCGAAGCTTCAATAATATAGGGCTGCCCCGGCAAACCTTTTACCGTAACTTGCACAATGCTGCCCGAAATCAGTTGAATCGATCCCATTTGAGGTTGCACTTGCGAAAAAACAACCGCCCGATAAAAGCGTTGCGGATAACTGGCGGTCGCAGGATCTGTGAATTGCCCTGTGCCGTTGGTGAGCGTCAAGGTCGTCAGTGTAGTCCAGTTCACAAGATCAGTGGACGCCTGAATTAGATAAGTCTGTCCGGCCAAACCCATCATGGAAACCTGCAACACACCGCCAGACAGCAACGTCACCGGCCCCAGCAGCACGTTCACTACTGCGATGTTTGGCTGAATCGTTGCTTGCATCACGTTGTTTTGTGAATTGAAATCCAGAGAATTCGTGCCGCCGTTGACCACCGCAAACAGAGTCAAGCCGTTCCCCAAACTCGGCACAGTCCAGATGAAGTTCACGTCAATGGATTGTCCCGGCGACAAACCGGCAATGTTCGTTGAGAACAGCGTTGTGCCGGTCAGGGAATTAAGCATGAAACTTACCGTTCCCGGCTGGCTGGCAATCGTCCCCTGATTAATCACAGTTGCCGTGACTGAAAACAAATTGCTCGTGATTTGGCTCCAAGTCACGGATTGCACCTCCAAATCCGGCTCGACAAACGTGTTGTTGATCTCTTCATTCTGCAAGTCACTTTCCGGGTATTGTTGATCAGGATCAATCACCGCATAAACAGGTAAAGGATTCGTTGTAGCCGGCACGATCCACGGGATGCTCACGCCGTTGGTTGCGCCGGGAGCCAACACGAAGGCCAGATTCGTCTGACCTATTTCAGTCCCGCCATTGTTCGGATCGCCTTGATAAAATGCGACCAAAACATTTGAAACTGCGCTGTCGCCCAAATTCTCCGCCGTCACCGACAGAGTCACCGTGTCGCCTGGCGCGGGATTGGCGGGCGAAACCGTCAGCGAATTGGTTACCAACACCAAATTGTTCGTGAGTTCATATTGCAGCACATACAAATCGGCATTGGTGATAAAAGTCCCGCCCATGTCGTTGGTTGACATGTCAAGGCGATCATACAATGCAATCAATTGATTGGTGCTGTAAAACGTCGCGGCGGTCTCCATCTCCGTCTCGGGATCAGCCGTCAGTTGCCGGGGGCTTCCCCAAACCTCAAAGATTGGGTCGTAAAATATCACATGTAAATCCGACGGATATTGCGGTGACGGTGCAGCCCACAGAATGGCCAACCGGCCATCGCTGCTACTAGCCAGTTTGAAATCGCCCAAGTTGCTCGAATACTGGTTTGTGCTGACGACCTGCCGGTTCGCAAAATTGAAATCTACCACGCTCGACACCTCGCCGCCCTTGAGCCATGTCAACACCACATGCCCGTTCGGGTCAATCGCCATTTGCGGGTTGTCATTCGGCACCGAATCACTCGTCAATTGTTGCAAACCGCCCCAAGTGCTGTTCTGATATACCACTTCAAACAACTCATGAGCGTTCACATTCGTTAATGCGTTGTCCGAATCCAAGCTCATCACGACGTAGGCATTCGTGCCATCATAGGACAAATCATATTTGATTAGTGGATATGGTACGGCAGCGAACGTCTGCGGCGCACTCCAGGCTGAACCATTCCAAGTGGAAAACAAAAACTGATTGGTCGCGGTCGCACTGCCTTCTAAATCATTGTTCGAATTGGCGACCCAAACGAGTATCAAATTGTTTTCGGAAGGCCCGGCAATTCGTGGAGTTCGATCCAGATAACTATTTGTGGTGAGTTGTTGCATCGGTTGCCATTGTCCGGCTACCGGATCATAAAAGGCCGTTGCAATTTCCAAGTTCGTCGTCATGGCGGTAAAGTCGGCATTGGTTGACAAAACAGTCCCTTCATTTTCCCACGCGACGACTGCTGAACCGTCTGGGAATTCTTTTAACTGCGGATGAAAATCCGCCGTGCCGTCTTCGGCAACCGGCGTTGGATCGCTCCACACTGTTCCATCATACTTGGAAAAAACCAGCACTGTCCGGTTGTTCGCGCTCCGGTTTGGATCATCATAAAGCCAGACCGCGTAACAATTCGTTCCGCTGGCCGCGATGCTGGATTCGGAAAAGGGCAGCACATCCGTTTGTAAGGCATAGAGTGATGGATTTTGCGTTGTACTCGGCGGTGTTAAATCCAGCGGCTTAATGCTTTGAGTTGAAACCCTTTGACTGTGAAAAGCAGCATACGAAGGATTTTTCAAGTAGTCGCGCGGCCAAGGATGTGGCGAACTGGGTATGCTAATCAATAAATTTTGAACTTGCGCGCCTGCGTTTTGATTTGGCCAAGTCCAAGGCTTAGGGTTGTAATCAAAATAATCCCATCCGAAGGCATAAAGACTGGCACTAATGGACAGTGAAAGATCGTAGCTTTTCAGTGTTGGCTGTTGTGGGTATTGAAAATTGAAATTGACTCCGCCGCTGATTGAACCTTCCACCGTAAATACATCTGTTACATCTGCTCCAAGTTTGCCAGTTACGGTGGGAGTAACACTTAATACGCCATTCAACGTTAGCGGATTTAGATTAACCACGTTCAATGTTCCGGCGAATGGAACATCCATATCCACTTCAGCCGTCACTTGGACATAATTTGTAATTTCCGGCGGAAGCGGTATTGGAACGGAATATGAAAGTCCTACACTTCCATCCAAATTAATGCCACCGCCACTCAATTGCCATTGCGTTGAAGAAAGATTGTAATTTTCAAAAAGATTCATACCGGACTGCGGCGAAATGCCGGCATTGACAGCCAAACCGTCCGCTGCTGGGTCAATTGCCGCTAAATTGATAGTGGCATCGAATCCAACTCCGCTGGACGTAAAAGTTGCGGCATTTCCATTCACCGTTCCGACGACTATTGGCGTATATTGTAAGCCGCCGTTGTCGCCACCAAAAATGGGAATATCATCGGGAATTGAAGTGCTTATGTCTGTATCCAAGAATGGAAAAGGAGTAGCAAGAAATGAGTAATAGAATTTGTTGCCCACATCAATCACTGAAAAGTCATTCGGGTTGGATACCAAGGTGTTTGGCATGACAGCAAAATTGGCAACCGTGGCGATGGAAGAAGTTCCGTCACTGCTGACGGCCTGCACTTGCAATTTGCCGCCGGGACCAAAAGCATGCCCCACATCAATTTGCTGCGATGCCGTGTTCCCGCCATTGGCGCTGACTTGGTAGATGCCATTGTTTGGCGTGATGAATTGCGCTGTCCCCGCTGGATGCCCGGCCCAATTCACATTAGCCGTGAATGTGACCGGAAAAGTCACGCCGTCCAAAAAGTAAATTACAGTTTGGCCGTCGGGATTATATTTCGTACTGACTGTGACTGTGGGCAGTGAACCGGAAGCGGGCGCAGGGTTCAGCGTGAAGTTTTGCGAGATTTGAGCCGATGCCGAAATCGTCAACGTGCTGGAAAAAGTTGTGTACCTTGTCGCGCTCACCGTGACGGGATAAGTCCCGGCTGCCAAACCGGTGATTACGTAGCTGCCATCACTTCCGCTGGTTGCAAAGTTGCTGCCAATTTGCACAGAAGCTCCGGCGATGGGTTGTCCCGAAGAACTTAAAATATTTCCAGTGACGCCGCTTGGCGTTTGCGCTCCTGATGTGACACTAATGGACTGCCAAGTCGCAGCGAGAGGCCCGCTGGTACACGGCCAACCCTCTTTTTGGGCCGATATTACGTAGAATGGTCCTTGGCCGACAGGCAGACCGCTCCGCGCCGCAAGAACAACTCCACTTGAGTTAAGCAACAAAACTGAAGCATTGCCACTCACATCCACCGTAATCTGAATCGTGTAGAAAACGCCAAGACTCGGATTTCCGTAGAGCGCGTTTCCTAAGCTTGAGAACGGGATGCCACTGCCCGTATAGTTTATCCAAACATTTTGATAGCAAGTTTCCGGAATGAGGTCTCCATTTATTTCGAGCCATTGACTTAAATTGTTGTTCACAAGAACAACCAAAAAAGCGTTTCCGTACGAGAGGGTGCCCATCACTGTTGTTTTTAACGTGAAAGGCGGGGCAAACGCCGCAAGCGACTGAATTCCCGCAAACTGATAGAGGCCATTGACGCCGGTCATCTGCATTCCAGCAGAACCGAAACTGAGAGTAGGTGTGATAAATGTTAATCCGAGATTCGCTGCTACTGCATTAAGAAAGGTGGATTGTTGTGTCCATAGCGACGAATTCAAGCTGCTGTCAGAAGCAAAATTGTCCGCAATCTGACCCAGCGCCGTTAGCGGAAATGAGTTTACAAAAAGCATAATCACCATCGCCGCGATGGTTAATTTAGGCATCTTTAGTTTCATAGATTTTCTCCTTCCGGCATCGTTTGCTGAATTAAAAATTTTGCATCGGTTTTAGATGGTTTGAAGCTTTTCCAACGACATTTCCGTTTTACGCCTATCGCCGAAAATTGCCAAGAAACATTTTGTGAATTTGGTGCCTTCTCCTTAAATGTTTTTTGCCAAATAAATGCCAATCACAGTACACAGAAGCGCGGCTCAATGAGAAGCCGCCTTGATGCAAACCAGACCGCTGCAATTATCGAGGCTGAAATTGACGGACGTACCATTCGGGATGGCGTTGACCGTGCCGTCAAAGCAGTCTTTATGTCGTTTGATTTCATGTTGCATCTGCTCATCGACAGCAACGCCTACGTTGAACCGTTCGTTGGCAGCGACTCAACGCTGCTGGAAGTGGCGGAGCGCTATCCCCACGTCCAGTTTTGGCGAACGACCTTGGCCCGCTTGGATACGCGCTCTGGAAGATCATTGCATCAAGTGGCGATAACTTGATTGCCTGTGCGAAAGATTGGATGTGGTTTTTTCAAGCAGCACGGACACATGGACAGCACTTATTCCGCCGTGACCAACGCGCTTTTTGCTTCAGTGCCACAGGCTTGGCGGTCGCCCCGTTTTCCCTGCGACGACGCCTGTTCCGCTTCGCAAAAATCGCGCTCGTCACAAGCGGCAATAGATTGGCCGCAACAACGGCGGGCTTCCGTCTGCGGCTCGGCGGCGGCGTTGCGCTCCGGCTACGTTCCCGCCGTCTCTCCACCTGCGCTGCACTTTCCCCGCTCGCCGCCCGCAGACCGAAGCCTTAACGGGATTTTCCACCTTTGGGCTTTAACTTTTTGCCGCGATGCCGCTTAGGTTGTGCTGAAGGAGGCAATTCTGGTGACAGCAATTCATAAACTTCCAGCCCGTATGCCTGCGCCAGCCGTTCCAGTGTAGATAACCGCAAATGCTCCTTTCGCCCGGCTTCGACAGCCTGGTAATACTTGTAGGACATTCCCGCCCTTTCAGCGAAGGCTTCCTGGGTCAGGCCATGCATTCGCCTCAATTGCTTCAAGTGAGACAACAACCGGTTGAGCGTCGGATTTTTCAAAGCACTTCAAAATCCATTTTTTTGTTTGCCAAATACACCCCTCTATCGGTAGTGTTATGCCCCTGTGGCAATTTCGCTCT
This sequence comes from Limisphaerales bacterium, assembly GCA_003134375.1. Lineage (GTDB taxonomy): Bacteria > Verrucomicrobiota > Verrucomicrobiia > Limisphaerales > UBA11358 > UBA11358. The sequence goes on from PLAY01000147.1 coordinate 14,067, forward strand.
AATTTATGCCCTTCAAAGCCAAAATTCTCATCATCGAAGACGACACGCCGGTGGCGATGATGATGGTGAATGTGCTGTCGCGCGCCGGTTGCGACGTGCGGGTTGCCAATACCGGGCAAAAGGGAATGGAACTGGCGCGGGAGAACAAATTCGACCTCATCACGCTGGACGTGGATTTGCCCGACATCAGCGGGTTTGAGATTTGCAGCGAACTCAAACAAAGGCATCTTTCGTACCATACCCCAATCGTTTTTGTTTCGGGGCGACCTTGTGAAAACGACCGGCAACGCGGCCTTGACCTCGGCGCGGTGGATTACATCACCAAACCGTTCGACGCGCGGGATTTTGTGTCGCGGCTTTTGTCCCAGGTTGGACGGGCCAGGGAAACGTTGAGTTGATCTTTGTAATAGCGGACTGAAATGGGAACGATCTGCCGCTGCGTTCTTGTGTGACATCCCTGTTGCCAAAGCCGCAGAATACTAGCGGGATTTCCCGCTTTTTGGCTTTAGCTTTTTGCCGCGATGTCGCTTGAGGATTTCTTCCGGATAAAGCTGATCCGTGGCGACTCCGAGCAAGGATGCCAGAACAATCAATTCCTCGTCCGATACATAGCGCAGCCGGGCTTCAATCTGTCCCAGCGTGGAACGGCTGATGTCCAGACCGGCCAGTTGGCATTGCGCGGCCAGTTGCTCCTGGGTCAACCCCAATCTCACGCGCACTTTGCGAACTTGGGGGCCGACAACATTCGCTGGATATTTCTTTCGGGGCATGGCCAAGAATCGACCTTGACCCTAGCGAGAATGCCCGCTTTATTTGTTATGCCAGCGTAACACACCGGATTCCGTTGCTTTGGGCCGGTTCAGGAAAGCGAAAATAAACATGATGAACCGAATCCATGCGGAAACGCATATCGTGGCGATGAAACCAACTCGAATTGTCCGGCGGCGGCGGGAGGTTCAAGCATACTACGGCTCCGCTGCCCTATCCGGTTCGCGGCTTCCGTTCCTACTTGAGCCTCCCGCCGCCGCCAAAGCCCTTGCCTCTAGGATTTCATCGCCGGCATCTGTCGCTGCGCGGGGTTCAAATCCATGAACAGATGTCTGGCTTGTTACTTGCCGGTTCAGCGTTCGCATGAAGCGGACAACACTTTGCAAACACAAAAACATGCGACTATTCGAGAATGGCGAAACACTCTACATGAAGGCGTTTTATTGCACGCTGACGGGCGATGGCGAAGCGAAGGACATGCCCTGATTCGTTCAGGCACATGATTATGAGACAAATCATTTTCGGTATGCTATTATCAAACCACATCCCTGACAAAGCATGAACGCCAAAGCCAAACGAGGGGTAAGGCGGATGCTTCACCGCAATGGGGTTGTGGCGGTGGAGGAAAATTTTAACGGGCACAAGTTGCATGGCCGGCGCCGAACCTGGCATCGCAACGGACAGCTCGCGACGGAGGAATTATATTTTGACGGCCGGCTTCACGGCGTCGTCCGCCAATGGAACGAGCATGGCAGATTGCTCGGCTCATTCCGAATGACGCAGGGGACCGGCACGCAAAAAAGCTGGCATGACAACGGACGGCTGAACCTGGAATTCGCCACCGTCGAGGGGCTGTTTTGCGGACGCAGCCGGATGTGGCTGCGGGATGGAACTTTGATTTCAGACCAGATTCTCCTTTTTGATCGAAACGTCACGCCCGACCAGTATCGCCGGGCGGCGGCCAGAGACCCGCGCCTGCCCAAGCTGCGAGGCCGGATCGGAAAGCCGCCGGTAAAAAATCGCGCGTTGCAGAAACATATTTATTGCGTCTTTTTGTCAGGGCTTTTGTCGAAACGCAACCGCAGCGAAGCGCGGACGTGGTTGAAGGCCGCTGGAAAAAAAGCGCGCTCGCTCGGTCGCTTCAAGCGCACGAATGATGCGGCAAAGTTTGTGGAGGAACTTTACCAGGCCGGTGCCAGCCAGGTGATGGTGCCGGACATTTACCGCAACCAGCGCGGCGACCAGTTTGCCGACTCCATGCTCGTACAACTTCCGAAAGCTGCGAACCAGCGCAAAGCCGTTCGTGCCGTCTGCGCGCAATTGCCGAAACGGAATCCTGGCGCGGTCGAGCCGGACCGGGACATGGGTGAAAGCCATCTGTATTTATTGCTGGCCTGACTGAACGACGAGACAATCGCGGGGAACATCCACCGTGAGCGCGCCGCCGGCGGATTGGCCGGCCAGCAAACATTCTGCGACCGCGTCACCCACGAGTTTTTCCACCGCATCGCGCATCGGGCGTGCGCCGAGTTTGGGATGAAACCCCTTCCGCACGAGAAACGGCAGCACCGTCTTGTCCAATTCGAGCTTGTGTCCGCGCGCGGCCAGGAACTCGACTTCGCGGGACAAAAACTTTTCGGCGATCTCCAACTGGTGTTCGTAGCTCAAGCGATTGAACACGAGTTTTTCGTTTATGCGGGCGAAAATTTCGGGGCGCAGGGCCTGTTGCGCGCGGGAAAGGACGTGCCGTTCCAATGTCGCGTCGTTGGAATGTTGCAGGCTCATCAATTCCGCCGAGCCGATATTGGAAGTCAGCCACACATAAAATCCACTGAAATCCAGCGTCTGTCCCGTCGCCACGGTGATGCGCGCCGCGTCCAGCAGTTGCAATAAAATATCCAGCACGCGCGGGTGCGCCTTTTCCGCCTCGTCAAAAAGCAGCGAACCTTCCGCCGCGCGTTCGCGCATCGCACCCAGATAACCAGTCTCGCCCAATTTCGCGCCGAGCAACAGGCCGAGCGATTCCTGCGTTTGAAATTCCGACATGTCGTACCGGAATAATTTCCCCGCGCCAAAAATCTGATTCGTCAGCACGACGACCGTTTCCGTTTTGCCGACGCCGGTGGGTCCGAGCAGCAGGAAACTTCCGCGCGGACGACCGGGCTTGGTGAGGTTGAGTTCACCGCGTTTCACGGTGGAGATGATGCGGGGCAAAACCTGGGACTGGCCGCGAATTTCGCGGGGCAACACGGAGTCCAGTTCCTGGAGTTTGCCGAGTTTGTTGGCGTTTGATGCAGTATTCATGCGCCTTTTTCTTATCACAGCCGCCATTTCATTTCTTGCAGTTGCTGCAACTTCGCCGCCCGGGTTGGTGGTAAAAGTATTCGCATCATTCGGCGGCAGAGCCGCTGACGAAAAAAGAAAACAATAAAAAAACAACGCCATGAAAAAAATGTTCACTCCGAAAATTGTCCTGCGGCTGCGTCCGCTCCTCACCGTTGCCGCCCTGTTCGCGCTCAACACCGTCTCCGCTTTTGCCCAAAGCACAACGTTCAATTCCACCGACCTGAAGACCGGCATCAGCAACAGTCTCGCCGTCATCATGATGTTCGGCTTTGTGCTGGGCATTTTCTCGGTCATCTACGGCGGCTTCGCCATCCGGCGCGGGGACGTTGACCAGGGCAAGATGTCCATCCTCGGCGGCGCCATCATCGCGGCGGCTCCGGCGGCGGTCTATGCCTTCTACAAAATCTTTGGCCTCGACTCCAGCAGTGCCGTCGGGGTGGGCACCTTTTGAAAAGGTGTTCCTGTACCCATTCTTCTTTTGACTGACGCATGAACGCCAAAAACGAACTTCGCCTGACCGATACCAACGCCGCGTCCGACTCCAAAGGCCGCACCTGGGGCTTGGAAGGCGGTCTTTTCTGGTGGCTCGTTGGCGGCATCGGCGCGGGCATCACGCTGTTCTTTGTTCTGCTCGTCGTCATGAACGCGTCGCTGGCCATCTCGTTCCTCGTGGCGCTCGTGCCGTTGCTTATCTGCCTCGCCTACATTTTCGGACTGCGGCAGGGCAAACCGCCCGGTTATGACCGCGACTGCTTTGAATATCTCCTGACCGGACGCGGCTTCAGTCCCGAAGTTCATCATTCCTGCACCCATCCACTTTTATGAAATCTGAAAAATCACATCACACCAAACACAAACGGCAGTTCAACGGCTGCGTTGAACTCATTCCGCCATCGCCGGATTACATCGAGTTTATTGACTCACACCGGATATGGGGCTTTGCGATTCGTCATCTGACGTACTTTGTTCTACAGGAAAATCCCAATTGCAGCGGCCAGAAAACCCTGCCGCCCGACCAGCTCGTTCTGGTTTATCCCCCGGAGATTGTCGTGCTCAAGGGCTGGCGGTTGGAGTTGCTGGTCGGGCCTTTGGTTGACGGGCGCGTGGCGCGCATCCATGCCGAGAAACATCTCGGCGCGCTGATCCTTGAAGAGGCGTGGGTCTCTGAAATTCACGTCCTTCTGCACGATTCCGTCATTCTGAAACAGGACCAGTTGGAGGACTTGACGTCACAGCAGGCATGAATCCCGACGACCTCAAAATGGTGGAACCCAGACGGCAGGCGTTGCTCGGCCAGCTCAAGGCCGCCGAGTCCGCCTTGCGCAGCGGTCTGCACACCCACGGCTTCGGTGAGACCGCCCGCGCGCACCTGGAACGGGCGCTGGCGCACCTCTGTGAAGCCTATGTCGCCATCAATGAGAGCAAATCCGTGCGCAGCGTCCAGCAACTCGTGGAAGACCTGAACCGCATCCAGCGGGTGATGGACGACGCCAAACGGGGAAGATCCCAACGCATCTGATTTATGTTTGAACGGCCACCCAACGGCTTTTTTGTCCACGATTTGATTGTGTTCAATCATCTGCGGCGCGGCGGGTATGTCGCCAAGGGCTTCGTCTTTGAAGCGCCCGACCTGACCAACAGCCCCATCGCCGACCTGAATGATTTTCAAGATCAACTCAGCCAGCTCCTGGCGTCGCTGCACGAAAACCAGCGGCTGCAGGTCCAATACTTTTCCGATTCCGATTACAAGGCCGAGTTGCTGCGGTTTCAACAGGAGACGGAGCGGTTTGAAAATGTCTGGACGAAGCGTTCGCGCAACGAGCGGTTCGCGCGTTACTGGCAGGCCATGACCGAACGCAAACTGCGGCGGCAGCGCGTGATCTTTTATGTGTCGCGCTCGCTGGATAATATTCCCAAGACGGTCGCCAGCAACGCGGTCTTGCGCGAGTATTACCTGACGTTGCTCGACCAGATGGAAGTCGAGTTCGCCCACGTTCACACCCTGTTCAAGGATATTTTCGCCAGCGCCGGCACGCGCGTGCTGCCGATGACCGACCTCGACCATTTCAAGCACTACAAACAGTTCTTGAATCCGTCGCTCGCCGACCGGTTTGACTTCGACGCCGCCGGTGACTTTCTGCCCGAACTTTCCATTCAGGAAAATTGCTGGCACAGCGAAGGCAACGGCCAGAGCGATTTCGGGTTTTTCCTGGACGGCCATTATCACTCCGTCATCGCGCTGACCCGCTGGCCGCGCACGACCTATCCCGGCATCATCCAACGGCTCACCAATCTCCGGCTCCTGGATTACACCATCACGGTCAACATTGACCCGTTGCCGATAACCAAGGAAATCGACAAGGAGGAGAAGGAGCATGACCGCGTGGCCGGCGACTACGCCAGTGAAAGGAAAATCTCGCTGCTTACCGTGCTGGACAAGAAGCAAAAGAAAATCGCCGCGCTGATGCAGGGGCAGACCATTCCGTTCAACGCGCTTTTTGTCATCCGTGTTTGGGACAAATCAAAGGACGGCCTCAACGCCAAGGCTGGCGCCATCAAGAACGCCATCAATTCGATGAACTCGGCGCAGTATTTCGAGAGCAATCTGCCCAGCACGTCCAAAAACATTTTCTTCCAGACCTGGCCGGGCTGGACGTGGGGCCGTTACGAACATCGCAAGCTCTATTCCGAACACCGTTACCTGGCGGACATGCTTCCCATCACCAGCACGTTCACCGGCCATCTCAAAACCGCCGAGGCCATCTATGACGGTCCCGCGAACAATCTCATCGGCATCGAAACGTTTTCCGGTTCCACGGACAATAAATCGCCCCAGCACGCCGTGTTGTTGGGAATGTCGGGCGCGGGCAAATCCGTGACCGTTTGTGACCTGCTCTCGCAAACGGAAGGTTACTTCGCCTACACCGTCATCATTGAGGAGGGGTTGAGTTACGGCATCTACACGCAGACGGTGGAGGAGGGCGCGCGGCCCATCGTCATTCATCCCGACGGCGATTTGACCATCAATTATCTCGACACCAAGGGACTGCCGCTCACACCCGACCATCTTTCGGCCGCGACTGCGCTTGTCGCTCGCATGATTGGCACATCGAGTCAGGAGGACAAACAAATGCTGCGGCAGGCGCAGATCGCCAAATATCTCAACCTGCTTTACGAGGACTCGTTTCAGGATTGGCAGAAGAAACGACACGACCAGTTGCTCGACATTGCCCGGCACGCACTGGCGTTGCAGAAATTCCGCGCCGAGCGGATGCCGCCGGGCGCAACGACTTTGGAAACTTTTGCGGACTTCCGAGACTGGAAGGCCAGCCACCTCACCGAGGCAATGGAGTATCTCGCCGCGTTTAACGAAGGCGACGTGCTCCGGTTCTTGAAAGAACCCAAGACCAGCCGAGAAGTCCGCAATCTCGCTTTCGCCCACTTCACGCCGGAGGAATTCCCGACGCATCGGATGCTTCAAGAGTTGATGATGCTCGACCCGGTGGGTTCGGAGCGCGAACAAATAATCGAAATCGCCACCCTGATTCTGCCGTGGTGCCGGGACGGCAACTACGGCTGCCTGTTCGACGGCACGAGTAATTTGTCGCTCACGGGAAAAATCGCCCACTTTGAACTGGGTTACATCCCGGAATCCGCCAAGGAGCTGAAAGCGGCGGCTGGCTTCCTCATCACGAACCATGCGCGCAAGCATATCATCACGCTGCCGCGCGCCTTGCGGAAACGCAACGTGTATGAGGAAGTCGCCCGCTTCCTCGACATTCCCGGCGGACAGGAAATCGTCCAGGAATCCTACGCCCAGCTTCGCAAGTTCAATTGCTGGAACATTTCCATCGTGCAGCAATATGCGCGCTTCAAACAATCGCGCATCCGCTCCGCCGTGTTCGGCAACAGCCGCCAGTTTTTCATCATGCGCCAGAACGACCGCGCGGACCTGGAGGACATGGCGCAGGACATCGCCCTGCCCGAAGTCACCAAGCACGCCATCATGAATTACCCGCTGCCCGACCATCAATCAGGCCAGAAGTATTCGCCATTCACTTATTTTCACACCGATTCCGGCAGGAATCTTTGCGGTACGGTTCACAACGTTTCTTCGCGCGAGATGCTTTATTGCAGTTCGTCCAGCGGCGAACACTTCGACAAACGCGCCCGCGAACTTCGTAAAAGTCCCAACATCGTCGAGGGCATCATCGCCCACGCCAACCCATAACCAAAACCACCCATGAAAATGTCATTACTCACCCGATTCATTCCCTTTGCCTGTGTCGTGTGTCTGTTCACGGGCTGCGCCGCTGTCACCCGACCCGTCACGGATGTGGCGTTGGGCGCAGGCGGCGCAGCCCTCGGCGGGGTTCTTGCCAAAGGCAATCCCGCCGCCATTGCGGGCGGCGCGGCGGGCGGTGTCCTGCTTGGTGAAGGACTTCACTACGCCAACAGCAAACAGAACGACAAATCTTATCAGGACGGCTACGACAAGGGCCGCAGCGACGCCGTCAAGCAGCAATACTGGCTCTACGTTTCCATGCAACAGGCCAAGGCGGGCAGCGAAGGCCGTGTCCGGCTCTACGAAGTGCATCTGCCCGAACAAGTCATTGACGGCGTGATTTTCCAACCCACCACCCAATTGCTTCGCATCGAAGAGTAGCGTGCTGCCTGCCAATGCAGGCGGAGCCTGCGCCCAATAAAAAACAACCAAAGAAAGGAGAGCAAACATGAAAAGACTCATTATCACCACCCTCATCGCCCTGCCGCTGGCGTTTTCCGCCCGTGCGCAGTGGATTGTCTATGACCCCACCAGCAACATTCAGCAAATCATGGATGAAGCCGAGAACATGGCTGAATTCGTTTCCATGATTGACAACCAGGTGCAACAAATCGAGACGCTCGGCAACCAGTTAAGCGAGTTCAAGAATTATGAATCCCTGTTCGGCAATCCGTCCCAAGTCGTGCTGTCAATGGTTGCACCCTTGGACGCCGATTTGAAGAGCCTTGAGCCGGGACTGAACCTCGAAAATCTGGTTGGCAACGCCGACGGCAGCTACGCCCTGACCTACAACGATTCGGGCATCTACGCGACGGTGGGCGTCAACTTCCAGACGCCCGGCGGCCAGACCATCCAGCGGCCCGCCGACCAATACAAACCGTTTGCGGCCATAAATAATACGGCGAACAACTACGTCACGGTCGCCGACAACGCGGCGCAACGGCGCGCGACCATCAAGGGCCAGATCGCGCAGACGACCGAGCAACTCCAGAACGCCACCACGGATGCCGAAGTCCAGAAGTTGCACGGTGTTCTCACCAGTCTCAACGGCGACCTGGCCAGCACGGACGACGAAGTCAATCAGGCGGCGGCCTCCGCCATGGTGCAGGACATCCAGAACCGGAACGACCAGCAAAAACAGATCCAGGCATTGACCGAACAGCAAAACGCCGAGTTCACGGAGGCGGTCAGCAACTACACGGCGAAGTTCCAGTTGTTCAACGAGCCGACCGTGTTTCCCACCCCATAACCTTCCAACGCTTCATTCATCATGGCCACGTTCGACAGCATCTTCCCGACGTTTCTCGCCAAGTGCTCTGACTTGCACACCCTGCTGTTGAGCGTGGCCTTCGCGCTTTTTGTCACGGGCATCATCGTGACCGTCGCTCACGGATTCACCCACAAGGCGCTTTTGCATTTGTTGTCGCGCCTCCTGTTGCTCACGTCGCTGCTCGTCTTTCTGCCCGCCTGGGGAAATCAAATCCAAAGCTTGTTGCAAAACTCCATTCTCTCCGGCCTGGGCGTTGATCCATCCCAGGTCTATCAGCAATTCAATCAACTGCTCATCATCAAGCGCGACCCGGCCACGCAATCATCCTGGTGGAATGTCATGTCGCAACTTCACAACTTCACCACCGACCTCATCATCTCCGCCGTCCTCTGGCTGGTCGGCCAACTGGCTTCGCTGATGATGTTCTGGGGCTATATCTTCCAGAAAATCATTCTCAACCTGGGCTACGCGCTTTCGCCGCTCTTGATCGGCTTCATGGCGATACCGGCATTGAAGCACATCGGCAGCCGTTACCTGTTGAATCTTGTGGGTGTGTTGCTGTGGCCATTGGGTTGGGCCGTCGCCGCGCTCATCACGCAGGGCATCCTCGATTTCATGACCGACCCCAGCTTTGAATACATTGACCCCACTTCCACTTTGCCCGACCTGCAAAAAACCATCGGCGTCGCGGTAGTTGCCTTTTGGATCATTTTCAGCACCGTCGCCGCGCCCATCATCATCCAGCATGTCATCAGCAGTGGCGCTCAGGCTGGCAGCCAGTTGCTCTCGGGCGGCGCGAGCAGTTTTCTCCAGACGGCAGCCACCACGGCGGGCGCAGCCGCGACTGCTTCCACCGCCGGCCTGCCTCTGGTTACCGCCGGCGCGGCGGGCATGGCGGCCTTGTTAAGCACCGCTTCCACTGCCGGCGGATGGGGCAGCGCCGGAGCCATCATCATCGCCGGTTCCGGTCTGCCCCCGCGCTCCGCGCGCGGCCGGCCCGGCGACGACATCACCGGCAACAAGGCCGTCCGCGAACTCATCGCCAAATCCAAACCCAATTATTACTGACCTATGGACACTGCCACTTCAACCCATCCCGATTCGACATCAACGCTGCCCGTGCGGAAGCACCCTGAGCAGAAGGGATTTGATTTCGGGAGACTGCTGGTGCTGCGCGACCGGCTGCCGTGGTTCTGGTTTTTATTCACCGTCGCCGTGTTGTTGCTTTCGGCCATTGACCGCTATCACATCGTCTCACAGTTCAAACAACGCGAACGCGTCGTCATCATTGATCCCGCCGGAACGTATTACTTGAGTCCGCTGCTCCAGTTTTCGGAGGCCAAAGAGTTGCACGTCCAGCAGGCCGAGCTGGCAACGCTGGCTTTCCTCGAACGCAACCCCAAGGACTTCGACAATCCCGACCTGCTCAAATTGCTGTTTCTCAAACCGGCGCTGGGCAAGGCACAGGATGAGCGCATCCAGGAGTCGGTTGAATTTCGCGCCAAGCAGTTGCACCAGAAAGTTGAGATTGGCCGCATTGACATTCTGGCCACGCGTGAAAACGAGGTGCTGGCCGCCGTCACCGGCCAGATCATCCGCAGCGGCATCTTTCAGGACCGGGCGTTCACCGAGGCGTTTCCGTTCACGCTCCGGTTGCGCCTCATCCGCAACCCCAACATGGCCTTGAACGGACGTTTCCCCACCGCCGTGGGCGACTTCAAATATGAAATCAATCGTTAGCCTGTTCCTGCTTACCGCCTTGGTTGCCTGGGCACAACCATCCAAAGAAATTTTGAAAGATTTCCTGGATGAGAACGTATTAACCATAGTGCCGGTTGCGTCCAACCGCGTCACCACGATCAGTTTTCCAAGCGCCATCACCGCCATTGACGGGGTGAGTGTCACTGTGGACGGAAAAACGCCGGGGCTGTTTCAACTCGCCCACACCAAAGGCTCGGCGTTTCTTTCCGTGCGTGCGCTTTTGCCCAAAGCGTCCGCCAATCTCAACATCCGCTGGAACGACCGCACCTACGTCTTCGAACTATTGGAGAGTGATGTTCCCGTCCTGTCGCTCAACATGGAAGCACCGCCAACGCCGGAGGAGGAAGGCGTTGGCCGCGCGCCCGAAGTCAGTCCGCTAAAACTCCTGGCGCTGCTCGACAAAGCCAAAGCGTTTCCGTTGCTCAAGGCGCAACAGCCGGAAAGCGTCGCCGACGTGGGGTTCACCTCCTATGACGGCAAGCCGCTGGTCAGCGATTTTGACGATTATGAAATCCAGATTGAACAGGCGTTCCGTTTCAACGCCGAGGACACCCTGGTCTTTCGCGCCGGCATCACCAATAAATCCGATGCCCCGCTGATTTATCAGCCTGATAGTTTCGCGTTGCGGGCAGGCAACCGGCTTTATCCCCAATCCATCAGCGCCGCGGACGGCTCCGTGCCACCCAAAGGCCGGAGCATCGTTTATTTCGCCATCACCGGCACGCCGGACGGCGGGCGCAATGAGTTGTCGTTGAAAAACCAATTCACTGTGCTGGTGAACCGTCTGTCACCTCCACCGCCCGTTGTCATCGTCACCAACACTCCGAGCGTGCATCCCATCTATCCACCCAGAGGCCAGCCATGAAACCGCGCGACTTTCTCAATTTCTTCAAGACCAAGACCGGTAAGATCATCGCCTTCGGTGCGTTGTTTGCCGGCGCATTGATGATATTCAGCGTCATCCGCAAACACCACACGGCTCCCGAAGACGCCATCGCCGTTACGCCTCTGGCCACAAACAATGTTGGCAGCAAACCCCAGGTGGTGCAGTCCGTTGTGCGACCCCTGCAACCTTTCCATCCGCCGGCGGCCAAACCGGAAGCGGCTTCATCATCTCCCACGCCGACAACGGCAATTCCGTCCGCTTTCACCAATGCATCGCCGCAACCGTTGCCGGTTGTTCCGCCGCGCCCGCCGGAATCCCTGACCCCCATCAGCCTATTTGCCGACAGCACGGCGGGCGTTCCCCAACCCAAAAAGTTGAGCGCGGTGTATGCGCCGTTCGGACGGTTGATTTCGTGCGAGACCGTCACCACGGTGGACTCCTCCTCCATGCAGACGCCCATCGTCGGCCTGGTCACCGAAAATGTTTATTTCGGCGGCAAACTGATCATCCCGGCGGGCACGGAAGTCCACGGCATGGCGCAGACAGACCGGCAACGCGAGCGGATCGCCGGTAACACAAGTTGGACGTTTGTCTGGCAGAACGGCGAGGAAATGCGGATCAGGGCCATCGCCCTCGACCGCGAGTTTGACAACAGCACCAATCAATCGGGCTGGGCCATCACCGACGGCAGCGCCGGGCTGCGCGGCGAGATCATCAAGTCCGACAACCTGGCCGACATCAAACTTTTTGCCGCCACGTTCCTGTCCGGCGCGGCCAGCGCCCTGACGGAAAAACAGCAGACCATCTTCGGCCCCATCACCAGTCCCACGCTCAACAACGCGCCCTTTGCCGGCGCGCAGGCGGTGCTGCAAACCTATGCCCAACAGATTCTGGATTCGATCCAGAAGAATGGGTTCTACGTCCGCGTGCCCAGCGGCACGCAGTTTTATCTCTACGTCCTGCAAACCATTGACCGCGCCGATGCCACGTTTGGCGGCGCGGGCCTGGTTGAAGAAAAGGACGAACAACCTGTAACCACACCAAAACGATGAAAACGTATCATCTCATTCCATTGATATTTCTCACGGCGTGTTCGACCACGCCCAAACTCGCACTGCGACCGCTGCAACCGCCGCCGGCAGCGGATAACTCCACCGTTCGTTATCCTGAAATTATCAATGCCTACCATGTCGGGCGTTACGTTGACCCCGGCGATGATTTGGTGATGCACGAGCAGCACGTCGTCTATCGCGTCGAGGAAAACACGCGCTGGGATTTCCACCCAGGCGCCATTTGTGGCAACGCCACATCACCAACACCACACGATGCCGCATTCAGCCCCGCGCCCGTTAATGATGCCATCCTGGCGGAAGTCAATTCGCAGCGGCTCGCCACGGCTCAAATCATGGTGCAAGCCCGAACCCTATCGGCGGCGCTGATGCAGTTTCAAAGCGCGTTGCAGCAGACCAGAACCAATTTGCAGCAGACGATGGCGTTGCGCGCGACGGTGAGCGAGATGAAGCAGCGGCTCGATGCGCTGGAAACGGCGCAAGGGCAGTCACCATCCCTTTCCACGACCAACGAACCGGCTGATCCGTTGAGCCCTTGAAACACTCTGTCGGCACAAAGCTGACAATCTAACAACAACCAACAAAACAAACCTCATTATGAGCACAAAACCAAAAACACCGCCCAGCGCCGCTTCCGGCGCGTCCGCACCCCAGGAACCGCCCACGCTTCGGAACATTCCCGAAGTGGACGCCAAAATTGACGCCTACATCCAGGAGAACCCCAAGTATTTGGGTTTCCTCCAGTCCATCCCCCGCGACCGGCTCGAACGCATGGTGGTCCTGAATGAAGTGCGTGAACTGGACCGGCAGCACCGGATGCAGAATGGCGTGATGCGGCGCATCAACACCGATCCCAAACTCAAGCAGGCGTATGAAACACTGGTCAAGGACGTGCCGGAAGAGCAGCGCGAGGAAGTCATGAGCCAGATCGCGCGCCAGACGCAACGCGCCGTCTCCCGCTCGCAAGGCCAGCGCCAAACCAAGGGTGAAGCCGTCGGCGTCTAAACCTCCGGTCAAGCAGAACTGATGAACACCGGTCGCAACTTGAATTGCGGCGGAATATCGGCAAGGTATTCCGCCGTTTATCAGATGTTTAATTGGGCGCAAAGGGCTTCTTTGAACTCTGCCGGTGATGTCGGGGGGTGAGGTGTATCGTCATGCGCCGCCTCAATGTCATCGGACCCAATGTGGTCAGGCTCCGCCACCAGCGGAATTGGACGCAGGAGAAACTGGCCACCAAACTCCAGTTGCTGGGTTGTGACATCACCCCGCAGGTTGTCGCCAACATTGAGACGGGGCGTTGCGTTGCGACGGACACCCACATCCGTTTCCTGGTGAAGGTATTCCGCATCCATGTGGCCGATTTGTTCCCGCCGGAATGGCGCGATGGAAGGACGAATACCGGTCAAGCGGCGTCACCCTCAACCAAAAAGTCGCAGGCTGGCGTGTAGGAGGTTCCCATGCCGGTCCGCCGTCGCGATTTCAATGTTGACGACCAGCTTGACCTTTTTTCAAATCAAAGGCTGGCGCATGAAACCCTTGACCCAATACGGACGAATGGCCGAGAAACACTGGCGCGAACACCGTCCCCAAATGGTGCGCGACCTGGAGGCGAAAGGACAGTTACACCAGATGCTGCTGGAGGCCGAGGAGAAGACGAAGGACGAAATGATCGAACTGACGCAACAGTTCGGAAAACAGGGGCTGACGCCGCAGCAGGCGCACGACCGCGCTTGGGAAATGGTGCGGGAGAACTACATCCTGCTCCCACCAGAGACTTAGCCGTCGGCCATCAAGCGAACGGCAGCGATTCACCCAGGAATCTTGACAACTACCGCATCACCGATGCCGACCGGCTGGGTGAAGGCGGTCTCAAACAGAAGTTCCAGCAAAACATCAAGGCGGTTGAAATCCTGCGGGCGTTGGATGCCGAGGATCGTCCGGCTGCACCGGATGAAAAGGCCTTGCTGGTCAAATACGTCGGCTGGGGTGCGATGCCCCAAGTGTTTGACGTGGACAGCGCGAACTGGCGCAAGGAACAAATCCAGCTTTCCGAAATCCTGTCCGACGAGGAACACCGGTCCGCCCGCGCCACCACCCTCAATGCCCATTACACCGCGCCTGTCGTCATCCATGCCATGTATCAGGCCGCGCAGCGGTTCGGTTTCCAAGGCGGCGACATTCTGGAACCGGCCTGCGGCATCGGCCATTTCATCGGCCTGATGCCGGAGGAGATGCTGCGGCGTTCGGCGATCACCGGCATTGAAATTGATCCGCTGACGGTGCGCATCGCCAGGGCGTTGTATCCAGGTGCCGACATCCGCGAGCAGCCCTTTGAAAAGTCAAAACTCACGGACGAATCTTTTGATCTGGCCGTCTCCAATGTGCCGTTCGGCGATTACACCGTTCACGACCCGCGTTGGAACGAATACAAGTTTCCGATTCACGATTATTTCTTTGCCGCCGCGCTGGACAAGGTGCGGCCGGGCGGGCTGCTCATGCTTGTCACGTCGCGCCACACGCTGGATAAATTGGATTCTACCTTGCGGGGAATGCTTTCCGAGAAAGCCGAGTTCCTGGGTGCCGTCCGTTTGCCCAACACGGCGTTCAAGAAAAATGCCGGCACGGAAGTGACCACCGACATCGTGATGCTGCGCAAACTGCGCTCCGGTGAACCGTCACGCGGCCCGGCATGGAAAGCGACGGTGGATTTTACCAACGACCATCAGGAAAAGTTTTCCATCAACGAATACTTCGCCACCCATCCTGAAATGATGCTCGGACAGATGCGGCTCGCACGAGGAATGTATCGGGACGGCGAACCGGTGCTGGCGCCGGACGACCGGGAATTGGGCGAAGCGCTGGCACAGGCGGTTGCCCGGCTCCCCCAAAACATTTACGAACTCCAAACCCAATCAGCCGACGAAAAAACTTTCGATCCGGCGATTCCCGCGCCGGATTACATCAAACCCAATGCCTATTGCATCCATGAGGATGGACGGCTCTGCATTCACGAAGACGGCGTTCTCCGGCCACTGGATGACATGCCGATGGAAACCCGCTCGCGGATTCGTCGGCTGATTGAAGTGCGGGACGCGGTGCGGGATTGTATGCGCTCGCAACTCGACGGCAGCGGCGAGCAACCGGTTGTCGAGGCGCGTGAACAGCTAAACTTCGCCTACGACCGTTTTGTTTCCCGTTTCGGCCCGGTCAACGCCCCGGCCAATCAACGGGCGTTTCATGGCGACCCGGATTTGCCGCTGTTGCTCTCGCTGGAACAATATGACGACGAAACCAGGGTTGCAGTCAAAGCCGCCATTTTTCGCGAGCGCACCATCCATCACAAACAGCCAGTTCAATCGGTTGAATCACCGAAAGAGGCGTTGTTGGTTTCGCTGAATGAAAAGGGCCGGGTGGATTTGGAACACATGGCCGGATTGCTCGGCAAACCTGTCGGGGAGTTTCTGCCGGATTTGCGGGGAATGATTTTCCTCAACCCGCAGAGCAAACAATGGGAAACCGAAGACCAGTATCTCTCCGGCAATGTCTGCGAAAAGTTGGTTGCAGCGGACACGGCCAGTGTTTCCGATGTCCGTTTCCATGAAAATGTCGAGGCGTTGAAATCGGTGCAGCCGCAGGATTTGCCCGCCACCGAGATTGACGTGCGCCTTGGCGCATCCTGGCTGCCGCCGTCGGACGTGCAGGATTACGTCCACGGATTGCTCGGCGTTCCGTCGGGTGTTGAGGTCGGTCACATCCATGCCCTTGGCTCGTGGCACCTCACCGCCAATTGGGAGGCGAAAGGGGCGACCGCAAACACAACCGATTGGGGAACCAACCGTTATACCGCCCTCGAACTCATTGAGGAAACACTGAACCTCAAGACGCCCACCGTTTATGATTACGTGGACAAGAAGCCTGTCGTCAACGCGCAGGCCACCGAAGCCGCCCGCGAAAAACAGGAGCGAATCAAGGAAAGGTTCAAGGAATGGATCTGGTCGGATGATTCAAGGAGAGAGCGGCTTTGCCGCCTCTACAATGACACGTTCAATCACAGCAGAGTCCGCACCTTCAACGGCGAACACCTGACGCTTCCGGGAGCCAGTGCGGCCGTTCAACTTCACAATCACCAGAAGTCGGGTGTTTGGCGTGTATTGCAAACGCCCAATACGCTGCTCGGCCATGTCGTCGGCGCGGGAAAAACCTACACGATGGTTGCTTCGGCGATGGAATTGAAGCGGCTGGGACTGGCGCGCAAACCCATGTTCACCGTTCCCAACCACATGCTGGGCCAGTTCTCGACCGAACTGCTCATGTTATATCCGGGCGCAAACATCCTTGTCGCGGGCAAGGAGGACTTCGAGGCGCAGAACCGCAGGAAATTGTTCAGCCGCATCGCCACCGGCAATTGGGATGCCGTCATTGTCACGCACTCCGGCTTCGAGCGCATTCCGTTGTCACATGAGACCCAGGTTCGATTCTTCAAGGAGCAATTGGACGAACTGGAGGAGATCCAACGCCAGCACGCCGACAGTTCCAATCGCAGGCTCGTCAAGGAACTTGAGAAAGCCAAAAAACGGCTCGAAGCCCGGTTGGAGGCCCTGGCTGCCGAACACAAGAAGGACAACACGCTGACTTTCGAGGAACTCGGCGTGGACCGGCTGTTCGTGGACGAGGCGCACTACTTCAAAAATCTTTTCTACGTTTCAAAAATGACCCGCATCGCTGGTCTGCCGCAGACGGCGAGCGAACGGGCCTTCGATATGTATCTGAAAGTGCGTCATGTTCAATCTGTGAACGGCGGTGGGGGAGTGGTCTTTGCCACTGGCACACCCATCGCTAACAGCATGGCCGAGATGTTCACCATGCAGCGTTACCTGCAACCGGACGACTTGAAGAAGCACAACCTGCATCACTTCGACGGTTGGGCGGCCACCTTCGGCGAGCCGGTGACGGCGATGGAGCTTTCACCGGATGGTGCGGGCTACCGGCTCAACACGCGCTTCGCACGGTTCATCAACGTGCCGGAACTGATGCAAATTTTCCGGCAAACGGCAGACGTGCAGACCGCGCAGATGCTCAATTTGCCGCGCCCAAAACTGGAAGGTGAAAAGCCCGCCATCCGCAATGCGCCGGCATCGGCTGAGTTGAAAGAATTTGTCGAGGGACTCGCCAGGCGCGCCGAGGCGCTGAAACGCGGGCGCATTGATCCTCGCGAGGATAATATGCTCAAAATCACCACCGAAGGGCGCAAGGCCGCGCTGGATCTGCGCCTGATGAAACCCGGCCTGCCGGACGACCCGCAGAGCAAGGTCAATCTGGCGGTGGAAAACATTCATCGCATTTGGGAGGCGACCAGGGAAGACCGTTTGGCGCAGCTTGTTTTCTGCGATTTGTCCACGCCGCAAGACCGTGGCTTTTCCGTTTATCGGGACATGGCGGACAAATTGAAACACCTTGGCATCCCTGAAGGGGAAATCGCCTTCATTCAGGATTACGACGCGGACAACGCCAAGCTGGCGTTATTCCGTTCCGTCCGCGCGGGCAAGGTCCGTGTCCTTTTTGGCAGCACACAGAAAATGGGTTCTGGTACGAACGTCCAAGAGCGGTTGGTTGCCCTGCATCATCTGGATGCTCCGTGGCGACCCGCTGATGTGGAACAGCGTGAAGGACGAATTCTGCGGCAGGGCAACAAGAATTCCAGCGTGCAGATTTATCGTTACGTCACGGAAGGCTCGTTCGATGCCTACATGTGGCAGACGCTGGAGACGAAGGCCAAGTTCATCGCCCAGGTGATGACCGGCGATATGACCGTGCGCCGGCTTGAAGACATGGATTCCGCCGCGTTGACCTATGCCGAGGTCAAAGCCATCGCTTCCGGCAATCCGCTGGTCATCGAAAAGGCCAAGGTTGATGCCGAGTTGATCCGGCTCACCCGGCTGCGCTCCGCCCATGCAGAGGAGCAGTATCGCATCCGCAGCAGTCTGCGCCATTCACACGAGGAGGTGGAGACCTGGACGGAACGGCTGGCGAATTTGCGCGAGGATTTGACACTGCGGCAGGACACTTCCGGCGACCAATTCCGCATCGAACTGGACAAGCAGGCTCTGGACAATCGCGGCATCGCCGGGGAATTGATGTTGCGGCGGGCGGAGAAAACCAAAAATCGTTTCGGCGAGGACATCCGCATCGGTCAGTTCGCCGGGTTTGAATTGTTCATCCGTTCCGGCTTCAACAACACCGCCGAACTCATTCTGCGGGGCAAAAACAGTTACAGCACCCGCATCACCGACACGGCGCTGGGCACCATCCGTTCGCTTGAATCCGTGGTGCAGGGTTTTGAGGAACGTGCCGTGCGGCTGGAAGCCGACATCCGCGATTCACGGAAGCGCGCGGTCGAACTGGAGGCCAAGGTTGGCGCACCCTTCGAGAAGGAGGACCGGTATCACCACCTGGTCAAACGCCAGTCGGAAATTGAGGAACAGCTTGACCTAACCAAGAATCAGGCTCCCAACCAGCTTGAGGCTGTGGCTGACAACGAGAACGACGAGAAAAACTCACAGCAGCAAACCCAGACAAAATCAAACCGTCAAACCCGAAAGACTGCGGTGTGCGTATGAATGAGAAATCCACGCTTTTCCTGCGGCGTCTGCCCGCCCGCCTCAATGTGGATCAAGCTGCGGAAATTCTTGGCTTCTTGCCCCATGAACTCACCGTGCTGTTAAAAGCCGGTCTGCTTAAACCTTTGGGAAAACCTGCTCCCAATGGTCACAAGTTTTTTTCTGCC
>PLAY01000019.1 GCA_003134375.1 Limisphaerales bacterium
ATTTACGGATAAGCTCTTAGTGACTTTATTTGCCGTTTGGGAACTCAACCGATCCAAAGCCAGATTCAACTTCAAAACATTCACGCCTGGTTCGCCGAGAAAGCCGAGACTGGCCGGGTCGGTGTTCGCGCGGACCAGCGCCAGGACTTTTTCCACGCCGAGGTTGCGGGCCTTGGCGACGCGAGGTGCTTGTAGTTCGGCGTTGCGCAGGCTGATGTGCGGGTCGAGGCCACTGCCGGACGCGGTTACGGCGTCGGCAGGAACGGGTTCGTTGGTGTCGAGATTGTTTTGCGTGCGATAGTCCGAAATGTTTTGTTTGATGGCGTCGTTCAGCTTTTGCGAAGTCGGGCCGAGGTTGCTGCCGCCGGAACTGGTCGGATCGTAGGCCATTCCATTGGCGCCCGCATCCGAGGGGCGCGGGTGAAAATATTTGTCGGCGGTGAATTGCTGGCCGAGGAGTTTTGAGCCATGCACCGTGCCATCGGCGTCCACGATGAGGCTGCCGTTGGCCTGGTCGCGGAAGAAAACCTGGGCGACGCCGAACACAACCAACGGATACAGCCCGCAACAGACGACGGCGAAAGCCAGCGTGACCATCACGGCGCTGCGAAGTTCAGAGAATAGTTTTTTCATAAACATTTTTAACCACGGATGAACACGGATGAACACGGATGAAACCGCAAGCAAATGTTCAAAGACCTTAACGCAGAGACGCAGAGGGCGCCGAGGGCCGCAAAGGAAATTAAACTCTGCGAATCTCTGCGTTCTCCGCGCCTCTGCGTTGAAAAAGTTGTTTTCATTTTAAACGAGGTGCAGGCCGGTGATAAGGACGTCGATGGCTTTGATGCCAACGAACGGGATGATGACACCGCCCAGGCCGTAGATGAGCAGGTTGCGTTGCAAAATGGCCAGTGCACCGATGGGTTTGAACTTCACGCCGCGCAAAGCCAGCGGAATCAAGGCGACGATGATGAGCGCGTTGAAGATGATGGCGCTGAGGATCGCGCTCGTGGGACTGTGCAGGTGCATCACGTTGAGCGGCGCGATGGCGGGGAACGTCGCCATAAGCATCGCCGGGATGATGGCAAAATACTTCGCCACGTCGTTGGCGATGCTGAATGTCGTCAGCGAGCCGCGCGTGATGAGCAGTTGTTTGCCGATTTCGATGATCTCGATGAGCTTCGTCGGGTTCGAGTCGAGGTCCACCATGTTGCCGGCTTCCTTGGCGGCCTGGGTGCCAGTGTTCATGGCCACGCCTACGTCGGCTTGGGCGAGGGCAGGGGCGTCGTTGGTGCCGTCGCCGATCATGGCCACCATGCGTCCGCCAGCCTGTTCCCGGCGGATGAGCGCGAGTTTGTGCTCGGGTTTGGCCTCGGCGAGAAAGTCGTCCACGCCCGCCTCGGCGGCGATGGCGGCGGCGGTGAGTTTGTTGTCACCGGTGATCATCACGGTGCGGATGCCCATTTTGCGGAGCTGGGCAAAGCGTTCCTTGATGCCGCCTTTGACAATGTCCTTGAGCTGGACCACGCCGAGCACTTCCCGGCCGTCGGCGACGACGAGCGGGGTGCCCCCTGAGCGGGAAATGTTGTCCACGGTGTCGGACACTGCCTGGGGAAACACGCCGCCTTCGCGGTCCACAAAAATGCGCATGGCCTCCGCCGCGCCTTTGCGGATGCGGCGTGCGGGCTGGCCGTCAATGGCGGCAAAGTCCACGCCGCTCATGCGCGTCTGCGCCGTGAACGGAATGAACCGGGTCTGCGTTTCGGTGACGTCGCGTCCGCGCAGATTGAACTTTTGCTTTGCCAGCACGGCGATGCTGCGGCCCTCGGGGGTTTCGTCGGCAAGCGACGCGAGTTGCGCGGCGTCGGCGAGACGTTCAACGGTGACGAGCGGCGCGGGGATGAAGTCCGTTGCCTGGCGGTTGCCGAGCGTAATGGTGCCGGTCTTGTCGAGCAGCAACACGTCCACGTCGCCGGAGGCTTCCACCGCGCGACCACTCATCGCGAGGACGTTGTGTTGCAGCAGGCGGTCCATGCCCGCGATGCCGATGGCGCTCAACAATCCGCCAATCGTGGTGGGAATCAAACAAACCAGCAGCGCGATCAACACCGGCACGGAAAACACCGTGGCGGAATAAATGCCGAACGGTTTCAACGTCACGCACACCAGCAGAAAAATAAACGTTAACGCCGCAAGCAGAATGGTGAGCGCGATTTCATTGGGCGTCTTCTGGCGTTTCGCGCCTTCGACGAGCGAGATCATGCGGTCGAGGAACCCTTCGCCGGGGTTGATGGAGATGCGGATTTTGATTTCGTCCGAGAGCACGCGGGTGCCACCGGTGACGGCGCTGCGGTCGCCGCCGCTTTCGCGGATGACGGGCGCGGATTCGCCGGTGATGGCCGATTCATCAACGGTGGCCGCGCCTTCAATCACGTCGCCGTCGGCAGGAATAGTTTCCCCGGCCCGCGCGACCACGACGTCGCCTCTGCGGAGGTCGTTGGCGCTGACATCCTCCACTCGGCCGCTTTTAGCGAGGCGATGCGCGACAGTTTTCACGCGGGTGCCGCGTAACGCCTTGGCCTGGGCTTTACCTCGGCCTTCGGCAACGGCCTCGGCGAAGTTGGCGAAGAGGACAGTGAACCAGAGCCAGATGGCGAGCTGGGCGATGAATCCGCGGTCGGCGTGGGCGGTAAAGATCCCGACGGTGGTCAGCACCGCGCCAACCATCGTCACAAACATGACGGGGTTTTTGATCATCAGGCGCGGGTCGAGCTTTTTGAAGGCATCGCCCATCGCCGGCCCGGCGATTTTCCAATCGAAGAGTGAAGGAGCTTTGTGAGTCATAAAATTTGCGATTTACGAATGACGATTTGCGATTGGCATTTGTTAGAACAGTTTTCCTTGGAGCATCAGGAAGTGCTCGACAATCGGGCCGAGCGTCAGCGCCGGGAGAAAATTCAGCGCGCCGACCAGCAGCACCGTGCCGATCAGCAAAATGACGAACGTGCCGCCCGACACGGGGAATGTGCCCGCGCTCGCCGGCACGAGTTTTTTCTGCGCGAGCGAACCGGCCAGCGCCATGATGGGAATGATCATCAGGAAACGACCGATCAACATCGCGATGCCGAGCGTGGTGTTATACCACGGCGTGTTCGCGGTGAGGCCGGCGAACGCGCTGCCGTTGTTGCCGGTGCAGGAACTGTAGGCGTAGAGAATTTCGCTCAAGCCGTGCGGACCGTTGTTGTTCAACCCGGCCAATCCCCATTGGCTGATTGCCGCCCAGGCGGAAAAGCCCAGAATGTCAATGGCGAGAATCAACAGCGCCAGCATGGCCATCTTCACTTCAAAGGACTGGATTTTTTTGCCGAGATATTCCGGCGTGCGCCCGACCATCAGGCCGGCGATGAACACCGCGAGCACGACGAACACCAACATGCCATAAAGTCCCGCGCCCACGCCGCCGATGATGATTTCGCCGAGCTGAATGTTGAACAGCGGCACAAAGCCACCCAGCGCGGTGAGCGAATCGTGCATGCAGTTGACCGCGCCGCACGAGGCGTCGGTGGTGACCGTGGCGAACAAGGCGGAATTGAAAATGCCAAAGCGAACCTCTTTGCCTTCCATATTCCCGTCGGCCACAGCCACCCCGAGCTGCTGGTGTATGGGGTTCCCCCTGGATTCAGCCCACCAGCAAAGCAGCGTCCCGGCGAGGAACAGCGTCATCATCGCGCCCCAGACCGACCAGCCGTGCCTCTGATTTTTGGTCATGCGGCCAAGGTAATAAGTCAGGCCGCTGCCAATCGCGAAGATGGAGAGCATCTGCAAAAAGTTCGAGAGCGGCGTCGGATTTTCAAACGGATGCGCGGCGTTGGCGTTGGTGTTGCCGCCGCCGTTGGTGCCAAGCATTTTGATGGCGACCTGTGACGCCATCGGGCCTTGCGCGATGGATTGCATCTCCACTTTTTGATCCACCATGACGGGCAGGTTGGTCATGACCGGCTGGCCTTTCGCGTCGAGCTGCGGCATATCCATCATCACCGCCACGCCGTTGGTCATCAGCGGCTGGCCTTTGGCATCCAGCTTGGGCGCCTGCACCGTGACTGCGACATTCGTGGTCACCGGCTGGCCTTTGGCATCGGTTTGCTGAACTTGGATGGTGTAAGATTCGACGAGCTTTGCCTGGGTGTAGGGCTTGAAGTTTTGAATCATGCCTTGCGAGACATAGAAAACCGCCAGCACGAGGCAAATGGGCAGCAGCAGGTAGTAGGTGACGCGCACGAGGTCCACCCAGAAGTTGCCGAGCAGTTGCGTCGAATGTCGCGCGATGCCGCGCACCAGCGCTGCGGCGATGGCGATGCCCGTGGCCGCAGAGCAAAAATTGTGAATTACCAGTGCGACCATCTGTGAGAGATAGGACATCGTGGATTCGCCGGAATAGCTCTGCCAGTTGGTGTTCGTCGTAAAGCTGATGGCGGTGTTGAACGCCAAATCCGGCGACAGCGCGCCAAAGCCCTGCGGATTCAGCGGCAGATGATTTTGCAGGCGCAAAATAACGTAGGTGAACACGCAGCTCACCAGGCTGAACAGCAGCATGGCCCAGGTATATTGCCGCCAGTTTTGCTCCTGATCCGCACGCACGCCCATGACCCAATAGGAAAGTCGTTCGACCGGACGGATCACCGGGTCGAGCCAGGTTTTGCCCTTCGGGTCGAGCACCTGCATGAGGTAAAGCCCCATCGGTTTGGTGATGAGCGCGAGCGCGCCGACGAAAAGGGCGAGTTGTAACCAGCCGGAAGTGTTCATAGTTGGCAGTTATTAAAATTTTTCAGGATAAACCATCGCGATGAACAGATAGGCAAACAGCGCGAGGGCGATGAGGGCGACAATAATGTTTTCCATAAATCTTTAGAGTTTTTCGCACCAGTGGGCGTAAAGTTCGCCGGCCACAAAAAAGAATGCGATGACGACGATGAAAATAAAATCAATCATAGGTTTTGGTTTTCACATTGCGGGCAAGACATGCCAGAGCCGGCTGCCCGTTGAATCAAATCGTACTCGTTCATGTCTGCACCATGACGCAACGCCGGCAAAACGGCTAATCAAGAGATGGGTGGTTGGCGTTAAGAAAGTATTAAGGCATGATTTGCCCAAAAAAACTTTGCCAACGGGCGCGCCAAAGCGTCTTATTTCTCAACCGCTTATGATGCGAATTCGATTTTTGGCCGTTTTTATCGGGTTGCTGCCAGCGATGTTGTTCGCGGCGGGCGAGGTTTATCGCCCCGTGGCCGTGACGCCGCCGCCGCCAGCGCGCGAATTTCGCGGCGCGTGGCTTGTGACCGTCGCGAACAAGGACTGGCCGTCCAAACCCGGCCTCAGTGTGGCGGAACAAAAAGCCGAGTTGACTGCGCTGCTGGATCGCGCGGTGCAGTTGAAGTTGAACGCGATTATTTTCCAGGTGCGGCCATCGTCCGACGCGGTGTATGCCTCGTCCATCGAGCCATGGTCGGAATATCTCACCGGCACGATGGGGCGGGCACCGCAGCCATTTTATGACCCGCTCGCCTTTGCGATCGAAGAGGCGCACCGGCGCGGACTCGAACTGCACGCGTGGTTCAATCCGTTCCGCGCGCTGCATCTGCAAAACAAATCGCCCGTGGCGTTGAACCACATTTCGCGGACGCATCCGGAACTGATTCGCAAATACGGCGACAAAATCTGGCTCGATCCCGGGGAACCGTCCGTGCGGGCCTACGTTTTGCGCGTGGTCATGGACGTGGTGCAGCGCTACGACGTGGATGGCGTGCAGTTCGACGATTATTTTTATCCTTACCCGGAAAAAGACGCGGCGGGGCGCGACTTGGAATTTCCCGACGGCGCGACCTGGCAGAAATTTGGTTTGCGCGCTGGTTTTACCAACCGTGACGACTGGCGGCGCGCGAACGTCAATCAATTCATCCAGAGTGTCTACCAGTCCATCAAGGCGGTGAAACCGTGGGTGAAGTTTGGCGTCAGCCCGTTCGGCATCTGGCGTCCCATGAATCCGCTGCAAATCCGCGGCCTCGACGCTTACGCGAAACTTTACGCCGATTCACGTCTGTGGCTCGCCAGCGGGTGGCTGGATTATTTTGCGCCGCAACTTTACTGGGCGGTGGAGCCCAAGGAGCAAAGTTTTCCCGCGTTGCTCAATTGGTGGACGCAACAGAATCCCAAGGGCCGGCATCTCTGGCCGGGTCTTGAAGCCGCCAACGTCGGTGAAAAATGGGAGCCGGACGAAATTGCCCGCCAAATCAAGGTCCTGCGCAACCAGCCTGCCGCGCGCGGCGAAATCTTTTATCACCTGCGAAATCTGACGGACAATCCGGCCTTGGCTGCCGTGGTTCGCGCCGCCTACCCGCAAACCGCGCTCGTGCCGGCGTCACCATGGCTGGATTCCGTGCCGCCGGACAAACCGAAGCTTGCTGTCGTCGAAAACAACCGGTCCAGTTTGAGTGTGCGTTGGGAAACGGATGGCAAACCGGCATGGCTGTGGGTTTTGCAGTATCGCACCAACGAGGTTTGGGCGACGGAAATTTTGCCGGCCAATCAAACGACGCGGACGTTTGAAAATTCCAAACCGGACCTGGTTGTCGTCAGCGCGGTGGACCGGGTTGGCAATGTGAGTTCGCCCGCCGCGATCAAAAAAACCCAGCCGGTTCGCACCGGGAAAGGGATGGTAATTTAAAATTAATCGGAGGGACAAGTTATACGAATCCCTGACTTTTGGTTGGTTGGAGTGGGACTTGTGTAACTCATGCCCGCGGAATTGGGAATGGTTTCGGAAGGGCTGTAAGCCGAATTCTGTCTGCCCCGAATTTCTTCGGGGGAGAGAACCATTTGTCTATGCAGCCGATACCCGGAATCCGTTTCACTTTCGCGAAACCTGGAGCGGGCCGCTCCGGGATTCCCTATTTGGCCTTGCACCCGATGGGGTTTTCCGTGCCGCGTCGCTTGCGCTTCGCGCGGTGCGCTCTTACCGCACCTTTTCACCCTTACCCGTCCCGCAAAGCGGGACCGGCGGTTTGATTTTCTGTGGCACTGTCCGTCGAAAGGTCTTTTAACCTTCCGCCCGCGTGTATCCCAGCCGGACGAGCCCGGGTTACGCGGCATCGCGCCCTTTGGTGTTCGGACTTTCCTCTCCCGGCTCGCGCCGGAAGCGATTCTCCGCCCTTCCAAAACCAAGGATAATGTAGCGGCAAAACACATGACAGACAAGCAGATTGAAGATCTTCGGAACCCTCATTGGGGGTGCGTTTCCGAATGGAATTAAGTTGAGGTTACAATCGAAATTAAGGTAAAAATCAATTCGGACCGGACAGGGCCGTCATCCTGCATATGGATAATCCTCCAGGCGATTCTTCTCGCTTTTCTTTTGGTGGGATGCTAGAAATATAACCAAACAATCAGTTAAAGGCAATGTAATGAAGTGGTTGCGGGAATTTTCGATTCCGCTCTTCGCCGTGGCAATGGGAATCTCCATCGTCTGCGCTTTGGCATTGTGCGCCCAGCCGAGCAATTCCAACCAGTTCAGCCTGAAAATGATGCTGCCCAATGACGTTGCCGTTTTCAGCATCAATAGCTCGGCGACCAATGCGAATGGCGCAATTGATTTGTTTTTCAAGACGAACCTCACTGATTCCCAGGGTTGGACGTGGTTGCTCCGGTGTCCTGCGAGTCAAACCAATCTGGTGATAAGCAACCTGCCGCCAGCCCAAGGGTTCTTCACCTTGGGAGTGACCAATGCCATTCGGCCGGGGTTTACCAACTATTCTCTCCCGCCAGAAGATGATTCCCCCAGTTCGAACGCAAACTTGTCGTTCTCCATGAATTTTTTTGGTGCCGTTTACTCCAATATTTGGATCAACAACAATGGCAACGTGACTTTTGACGGTTCTTTACCGTCCTATTCACCCAATCCCTTGAATCAGGGCCAGTTGGGAAGAATTATCGCTTCCTACTGGGCCGACGTGGATACTCGAACTGCCGGCACCGACGGCTCCGATGTTGTGACCTATGGAAGTGGCATGGTGGATACCAATAATGCCTTCGGGGTGGACTGGGTTAATGTGGGTTACTTTTCAGAACACACGGACAGGCTGTTAAGCTGTCAATTGGTGATCATTGATCGTTCCGATATTGCTCCGGGTGATTTCGACGTGGAATTCAATTACGACAAGGTGCAATGGGAATGGGGAGATGCGAATCCACCCGATACACCTCCGCGGGCGGGCTACTCAGATGGGACTAACGATTACGAACTGCCGAATTCGGGGGTGGTCGGGGCTTTTCTGGATACAAACACGGTGACCGGCTTGATATACCACAACTTAAACAGTTCCGTGCCCGGCAGGTATATTTTCTTCTTCCGGGATGGGCAACCGGTGCCGTGAACAGCGGGAGGGAATGAAAAACGGGCTGGAGTTGGTTACTCCGCGCCTGCCAGCGTCATGTCGTGCGTGTAATACAAAATCCGTCCGCAGTTCGAGCAGGCAATGATTTCCTTCTGCGCCTGGCAATTAACGAGAATTTGTGCGGGCAGTTTCATGTGGCAACCGCCGCAAACGCCGTGATGCACCCCTACGACGACATTGTCGCCCTTGCTCTTGAACAGCCGGTCGTAACGATTGAGGGCGGATGTGTGCACCGCCGCCGCCAGTTCCGCGCGGCCCCGCTGCAATTCGGCGAGCTCCTTCTTCAAATTTTCCTCGCTCTGATTGAGTTGCGTGATCTGGCCTTCGGCTGTTTTTTTTATTTCGTCGGCTTCGCGCGAAAGTCGGCTGGCTTCCTTCTGCGCCTGCTCGGCCTGTTCCATCAAAACGATTTCCTGGTCCTCGATCTTCGTGATGTCGGCCTTGCAGGTGTCGATTTCGTGGGACAGCGCGCGGTATTCCTCGTTCTTCCGCGTCTGAAGCTGCTGGTTGGCGTATTTCTCGATCTGCTGCTTTTTCGTTTCCACATCGAGTTCCAGCCGTTTGCGGTCGGATTCGATTTGTTTGATGCGGGTCCGGGCGGTTTCGAGCTGCGCCTGGGTGGCGGTGGCTTTGGTTTGGTAAGTGTTGCGTTCGGGACCGATCTGGGCGAGTTCCTGTTGAACGCGGTGAATTTTGCGGTCGCGGTCCTGTAAAAGTAAAAGTTTCTCGATCGTCTCCAGCATTGATTCAAAGAGACTAACGATTGACCGCGCTCAAGTCAATGCGCTGGGAAAGGGGGAATTGTAATGGTAGTGTAAGAGTTGTTGTGT
>PLAY01000001.1 GCA_003134375.1 Limisphaerales bacterium
TTGATTCAAAAACGCGCCGGAAACCATGGTAAAATATATTGATAGAATCGAGGAATCACCAAATGAAGAAAGGCGCTTTGAGCTTGACCGCATTAGACCGGTAGAATGACGCACCGTAGCGGCCCAAAATTATCTTAGATAAATCACTTTCTCCACCGAGCCAAGCTCGCCTTACGCGCGAGTTCTGATCTGCCTTTGGCGGAAAGCATCGCAATGCGAGCCGGGCCACCCTTAAGCCCGCCAAGTCTTCCGAGTGCGACTGCCGCCGGATTTTTCTTATTGGTTGATTTTTTACGTGAGCGTTTAGGCATGAGCCATGATTGCTATTTCTGAAAATCGTGGAAAGCAATTTCCATTCGTATGTTCCAGTGTATCACTAAATCGTCTGCTGATTAAATCGCAACTCGTTTGTCCTCGACTGCAAAAAAGCCCGTGGTTATTGCGTCAAACCGTGGTCACTACTCGTCGAAAACTCGTCAAGTTTTCTGGTGGAGTGTTTGTTTAACTCCGCTCGAACCTTTTTTCAAGGACAGCCTGGCACACAATCGCCTGGAGGCTAGGGGAGTTGAACTGTCCTCGATGAAAATCCAGACATTTGACCCCTCCACATACCCCTCCACACTACTGGAGGGGTGCTGATTTGAATCCGTCCTTTGTTCACAATGGCATTTGGCGTTTTCCGCGTCTCCTGCCATCCCCGACTTCGGTCGGTTTTTCCGCTCACGCGGCTGACGGGCTGCGCGTGGCCTAGCGGCCATGCTCGCCCAAAACCTCCCTCGTCGCTTACGCGACAAACTGGTTCACACACGGACGGGTTGGATTTTCTTGTGAAATATTTTCACTCAATCGCCGTGAGGCGAATTTTTTCCCTCGGTCATTTCGCCTCAAATTTGGTGACAAGATTCGGGGTGGTTGTGTGTTTGGCACTCCCCGATACAAAATCGTCGCCCAAAAAGAATTCCAACTGCAAAGTGCATACGCCGGGGGAAGGCGATCTGCCTTCGGACGATGCAAATGCAATCGTCGCGATGGCGGAATCGCCCGGCCTGATTTCCGTCGCTGGGTTAAAATATTCCTGCATTGCCCCGCCATAGGCATATTGAACATGCACCTGCGCGTATGAAATTCCCGTGGCACTACTTCTTCCAAATTGATTGCCGTTCGGGTCCAAAAGCGATGTCGTGGAAGAGGTTCTCAAGGCAACCCAAATACTTTTACTCGCGGAGCGATTGGTGAGGGTCATCGTCAAAAAGTATTGTCCGCCATTGATGATTTTCAAGGATTGCAATTCGACCTGAAAATCTCCAAACTTTTTGACCACCTTCGGTTTGTCATCGCTTAAATCCGCCCCGGCACCCGCGCCGCTCAATACATTGTTACCTGTGGTCGCAGTGGATTGAAGCTGTTGAACGGTGCTGTCGGCCTTGAACGCGGCCTTTGCCGCGCCGATGATTTCAGCCGTGTCGGTCGTGATGATTTTGACGGTGAGAGCGATGTTTTGGTCTTTCGGGGTGATGGTTCCCAAAATAATCGCGTCCACTCCGGCGAACTGGCCGAGTTTTTTGGCCGTGTCGGGGTCAATGAGGCCGGTGGCGGTCAGCTTGTGCTCGGCCAGAATGCTTTTGAGGTTCGCCCGGTCCAAGACGGAAAAATCCTTCTTGTCCATCACCAAGTCCACCGTCAATTGCTCGGCGATATATTTGCCGAGTTCGCTCGATCCGCCCTGCAAATCGGTGAAATCGAGCACCGTCACCTTTTTCTTGCCTTGGTCTTTAATCTGGCCTGCGAGATTGTCGGCAAGCTTGGAAAGTTCGGTGTCAATGTCCTGTGCAAGAATGTTGCCGCACAAAAGGGTGCAAATGATGAATGTCAGAAATCGCTGTGGTTTCATATCGTTGGTTTGGTTTTGAAATTCAATTCAACGTCATTTTGGTATCGTTGGCGATTTGTTTAATGAGGCGTTCTTCGGCCTGCTGGCGGGCGTTCTCCTGCGTGAACCCCGCGCCGGCGGCGGTGAATGTCCACGTTCGTTTTTCCGCCTGTGAGCCGATGGGCAACGTGGTCACGTCCAATTCCATGCTTGCGGTGATGACGTTTTCCAACGATGGATTGGTCGTATAGCGAACCCTCTCGCGCGCCAGCAAAAGCCCGTCCAAAGATTTGGACAATTCCAACTTGTTAAAAAGGGCGATTGAATTGTCAAAGGCGTTGTTGAACAAGCCGTCGGAGACAAAGGCGGGTTTGAAAAATGACGAAAGAAGTTGGACGGGATCGTTTTTGAAGCGGCTGACGAGCGCGCCGCTCATGTCGCTATTCCAAGTTGCGTTCTCCGTTGCAACCGCGACGGCTATTGTTTTTGTTCCCGGCTTCCGCGTGAAGCTGTTATCCGTGTAACGAGCCAAGTAGCGTGCGTGTTCCGCTGCGGCTTGTTGGGCGGCCAGTTCCGCCGCTTGCTCTGCTGCCACTTTTGCCGCCCTCTGTTCCTGTTCGCGTTGTTGCTCCTGCAATTTCTGGGTTTCCTGCTGTTGCTGCTGCGCCTTTACGGCCGCAACATTTAACGCGTGCCGTTGCGACATCTGGTCAAACGTGCTGTTTTCAATAATGGCAATTATGCCAAGCCCGCAAATAAATAAGATGACGGTTCCGGTTCTCATTCGGTTATGTCGATTCTGAAATTGCCTTGCAAGAGATTGAAAAATAGCGCGTCCCGGCGCAAGCAAAAGAAAAGCCGGGTGGCGGTGTGATATAATATGCTTGCGCTGGCGAGCATTGCTCGTTTCCAGCCGAGCCTCTATTACCTTGGCGGTTCGTTAGCAAGCGTATGCCGTCAATAAAATGCTCCCGCCGACTAGAGAAGCGGCGAGAGCTTTGTTTATGGAGTGGAGGCTTGCTTGGAAATATGGATGAATGGCACGCTGTTTTAGGGGTTCGTGAGAGTTGGGGTAAAAAACACCCTGTTGTTTTACGGCCGCATGACAGGCGGCATCATCTTTACACCATCGGGAAAAGCGGAACCGGCAAGACGACGTTCCTGCACAACCTCATCGTCCAGGACATAGCAGCCGGGCATGGCGTTGGCATCATTGATCCGCACGGCGATTTGGCTTCGGATTTGCTTGATTACATACCGCGTCATCGCATTGAGGACGTTGTATATTTCAACCCGGCAGACTTGGAATTTCCAATTGGGGTCAATCTCCTCGGGGCTGCATCGTACGACAATCGGCACTTGGTCGCCTCCGGCATCGTCGGTGTTTTCAAAAACATCTGGTCAAACTTTTGGGGACCGCGCATGGAATATATTTTGTATGCAACGGTCCCCGCTTGGTGCTGGCAAGGCTTTCAATCGCCTGCTGCCAGGTGCGCGTGGCGATGCCATTGTCGGTGCCTGCGAGATACGCCTTGGCGATTTGCAGGTTCAGCACGGGCTGGCGTTCGGAGTTGTTCCTGGCCTCGACGATCTGCCGGGCCTCGTCCTCGTTGGTGGTGCCGAGACTGGTGCGTTTGCCGGTGGTGGTATCCACGCAATAGAATTTGTTTCCCCGAATTCCCCGGCGAGTTAAGCGGTAACGTGTTTTCATAGTTTTCACGCAACCGCGAGTGTAAATGAAGCCGGTTCCGAGGAGTTACGGAGTAAGCGGCGAGTTAAAGCCGGTTAAACCGAATTCTTACGGAGTAGTAAATATGGTGTCCGTTTTGGTGTCCGTTGCGGACCCTGCACCTTCAAATTCCTTGCTGCTCAAGCAGTTAGAACTGGAGGCGGAGGTCGGAATCGGACATTGGACATGGAAAAGTGGGACAACTTATCGGACAATCTACAACTAGTTCTGAATGTATGCAGTAAAAGTGCAGTAAACAATCGTGTTCACGCACCGTAT
>PLAY01000060.1 GCA_003134375.1 Limisphaerales bacterium
CGAACTCAGAAACGGCGGGTCGCCAATCTTTTCCGCCACATAAGCACCCAACAAAAGATTCTGAATTGGAGCTATGTCTTGAGAAATCGCACGCACCAAATCATCGGCGGAATAGCCGCCGTCCGAGGTGTCAATTACCTTTCGTATCCTATCTAAATGTTCTTTATGGCTCACAAAATACAAAAGCGCTAGTGCCGCCTAACAGTGAGTAGGTGGCGGGTTTTGCAGCCTTTCATGGTTCATGGTTTTCATTCGCTAAATCTGATTTATTTGACGCCGGATTTCTGGTTAAGTCAAGGCATGGACGCCGCATTGCCGCCGCTGACTCCGAGTACGTTGTATCTGGTCGCCACGCCTATTGGCAACCTCGAGGACATCACGTTGCGCGCGTTGCGCGTGTTGCGCGAGTGTGATGTCGTCGCCGCCGAGGACACGCGCCACTCCGGGCAACTGTTGAAACATTTCGGAATCTCCAAACCGCTCCTGAGTTATTTCCAGTTCAATGAGGCGAAACGCAGCGAGGAAATCATCGAACGCCTCCGGCGCGGCGAGAAGGTGGCGCTGGTCACGGACGCGGGCAGTCCCGGCATCAGTGATCCAGGCGAGCGTGTGGTCAAAGCGGCCATCGCCGTCGGTTTCCGCGTCGAGTCCGTGCCGGGGCCGAGCGCATTGGTCGCGGCGCTCACCGCCAGTGGTCTGCCAACGGACGAGTTCCATTTCATCGGTTTTCTGCCGCACAAATCCGGCCAGCGACGGAACAAACTTGAATCGCTCAAGAGTTTTGATGGCACGCTGGTGCTTTACGAATCGCCGTATCGAATCGAAAAGCTGCTCGTCGAACTCAGCGAAGTATTTCCAGAACGGCAGGTGGTGCTGACGCGCGAGCTGACCAAGAAGTTCGAGGAATTTCTGCGCGGCAAACCGGCGGAGCTGCTGGCGATGGCGAAGAAACGAAGCTTGAAGGGGGAGTTCGTGGTGATGGTTGGATCATCAATGTAGGACAGGCTTCCAGCCTGTCTCTAATTTCTTTTTTAAGGATGGAGACAGGCGGGACGCCTGTTCCTACTGCGGGAATTTACGCCGATCAGAAACCGCCGCTCCAATGGAAATGGGTTTGAATTCGGTTCTTTGACGCACCACAATGCGCCATAATGAAGACGGCATTATTCCCGGACTGCACATTCTTTCAAATGATTACCCCGCCGATGGAATCTTCCAAATGATGCGTCCAGGACACGGCAAAAACCAGTTTCAGGAGAAACCTGCCAGTGAAGCGCGCCTTTCCGGGCGTTGGTCGCTGATTCATGATTTGGGTTTCGGTTGCGCGTTCGTGTTGATTGTCGGCGGTGCGCTTGTGGTTTACGCGTCCGGCAGTTTGACTTCGCCGCCCGCCGGCTGGCGCTTTCTCGGGCCGGCCCTGGCGGGAATGATTGCCGCCGGCATTCTGAAACTTATTTTGACCGGACGCGTTTTGACGCCCGGTGAAGCGGTCCGGGATTTTCTGTTCCCCGGCCTGCTCGCCACCTCGGCGCGCCACCTGTTGCTCTGGCAGGCGCCGCAAAACTTTTCCGGACTGATCCAGCTTAGTCCCATCAGCGCCACGGTTTTTTACCTGCTCTATCACGCCGCCAACACCTATCGCCTGGTGAACTCAAGGAAGCACCTGGACACCATCGCGGGCGCGGCAATCACGGTCATTCCCTTCGCGCTGGGACTGCCGCTCGCGCTGCTGTCGGATCAACTGGCGGGTTCACTGGGCAGCACCGTCACGGCCGGTTTGCTGTCGGGTTCTCCGGCTTGGTGCATGGGAATCGGCCGGGTGCTGTTGCTGTTTTTATTCAACGTGCTCCTGACCCAGACACTTGCCCTGACCGCGTCCCGCCGCCCGCTGACCAGCGTGAACGCGCATCTCTGCCTGCTGCTGGCCGCCGTTGCGTCCATCGTTGCTCCGGGCGTGGCGGATTTGGGTTCGGGGAATTTCGCCGCTGGATTGCCCGGCGCGTTGAAATCGGTTGTCGCCGTTCTGGCCACGGTGCTCTCGCAAGGCGCATTGTGGGCGGAGGTTTTTATGGTGACCGGAATGATCATGGACGGCATGCGCGGAATAGCGCCGACACGCGCCACGATGAAAGCGCACGCTGTCAGCGGAATGAAAAAGGGCATCGTTTTCAGCGGCGTCCTGATGACGCTTCTGCAATTGCTCCACGTCGTCGCCGGTGCGCCGGTCGTGCAAAATCTTTGCCGGACTTTTCCGGCGCTGCTGTTCGCCGTTGCCGGCGCGGCGACGTTTCCATTGTTCAAGGCGATCATCGAAACCTTTGACGGCAGCCAGTCGTTTTTTCGTCGTGCGCTGAGAACCTACCGCGAACCGGTGCTGATGGCTCGCGGCGTGGTTGTTGGCATTGCCGCCGCCATCGCGTTGAGCGTGAATCTGCCTGCGCTTCCGACTTCGCAGCGCGTCGCGTTCGGTCTGGTGGCGGGCGCGCTGGTTTATGCCGGCGTCAGTGCGCTGCGCGATCTGATTTACGGCCTGAGGAACTGCGGCGGGCTGAAATCGTGGCGCGTGTATCTGGTGGAAGGAGGGCTGGGCGCGTTTGTCGGCGCCGCGTTCGCGTTCTATTTCGACAACACGCAAATTCCCGTCGTGCTGGACAAGCTCAATCTTTACAACACGTTTGGGCTGAAGCCGGTGACGGATGAATTTTATCCGTTGGTCAGCAAGTGGGGACACATCCAGCTCGGCACTTACGCCGGCGGCGTGAAACTGCTCTTCAACGAAGCGTTGAAAGGCGTGATTGGCTGGGGTGTGGCGGCTTGGCTGTTCGCTGTCAATCGCTCGTTCCTCACCGCGCTGTTCCAACGCGACACCGCGCCGATCCGGCGGATGTTTTCCCGCAAGGGCGTCGCCGAACTGACCGAAAACACGATTCAGGTCCTGCGCTGGGGATTGTGGATGGCGCCGATCATTTTCACCTTCCTCAAACAAATGTCGGTGCCGACCTGGTATAATCAGGATGGCGCGGTTCACACCATATTCTGCATTTTTAAAGATGCCACGTCGGACACCGCGAGCTTCCAGGCGTGGAGTCTGAAAGTGTTCATGTGGGTGCTTGCTTACGATTTCTTCCGCATTTTGCTCTGGATCGATCACATGGGTCTGCGTGTCGCCACACTCGTCAACCTGAGCTTCATCGGCATGGACCGGCTCGACGAACGTTTTGCGCGCTTCATCGGCCCG
Source organism: Limisphaerales bacterium (assembly GCA_003134375.1). Taxonomy (GTDB): domain Bacteria; phylum Verrucomicrobiota; class Verrucomicrobiia; order Limisphaerales; family UBA11358; genus UBA11358. The sequence continues at coordinate 3,239 of PLAY01000060.1, forward strand.
ACTGCGGCCACGGCCCGGTTCATTCCCGAAGGCGTCAAACGCTTCACCACCTGGGCACCGTTGCTGATTCCGTTTTTTATTCCGAGGGGAAACAGTTGGAACTGGGCATGGTCGCAATCCGAAGCCATCCAGCAGGCATCCGGCGGCGGCCTGGCGGAAACGCTGGAACATTTTTCGGCGTTGCAAATGGCGCTGGCGGGAATCGCAGCGGTGCTGGTCGTCGGATTTGTTTCCTTTGGTGTCCGCGCCTGGCGTTCACGCTCCGCGAAAGGCCGGCAAATCAGTTTTCGGCTGAAAAACCACGCGTATGCCGTCGAATGGAAATCCAGCGGCGAAATCACCGGCACGCTGACAGAAAATGGATGCGACCTCACCCGCCGCGCCTATGACCGCCTTGAGCCTGCCGGTCGCGCGTTGTTCGTGGCTGATGTGGCGCCGGCCGGGCAGCCAGAGTCGTGGCCGGTCATCGGCAATTTCCCGGCAGAAATCGCGCCGCCCGCCACGGTCGAACCGAATGACGCGGTTCTCGTTCTGGCGCAGACGGTCAACGAAATTCAGACGGTTGTGCGCATCACGCTGCCGTCCGATTCCGACGCCGTGGAGCTTTGGGAAATAACCGTGACAAATTCCGGTTCGCGTGCGCGCAACCTCAAAGTCGTGCCGTATCTGGAATGGGTGTTGAATTCGCCGCAGACGGACCGCAACCACACACAATACAACCGCCTGTTCCACGAAGTGAATTATGACGCCAGCCTGAATGCGTTGATCGCGGCGCATCACGAAACCAGACAAATCGGTTTGCTGGCGGCGGAAACGCCGCCGGAAGGATTTTTGCCGGCGCGAGTGGATTTCATCGGCCGCGCGGGCAGCATCTGGAAACCGCGCGCGCTGGAAACGCTCGCGTTCCAGAAGCCATGCAACACGGAACCGTGTCCGAGCTTTGATGCCATCGGCAGTTTGCTGCTGAACGTTTCGCTGGCACCCGGTGCGACCGGCAAGTTGCGATTGTTGATGGGCTGTGCCGAAGATCGTCAGCAGGCGGGTGATTTAATCTCTCGCCATTTGAAAATTCAGACTGATCCTCTGGCGCTGGCCGAAAAGTCACCGGCACGCCAGCTACGCATCGGACACGGCGAAATTCCGCCCGGCACGCCGCAGCCGTATTTTGAATTCGCCGATGGCGGTAACACGCTCCGCGTCCGCACGCCGTTCACGCCGCGCCCGTTCGACCACACGATGGCGAACGCGCTCGGCCATGTCCTTTGCGTGACCAATCGCGGGCTGCACACCTCGGCCAGTCTGAACGCGCAGCAGAACCAACTCACGACAGACTGGGCCGACACGGTGACGAGTGAACTGCCGTCGGAGATTTTTTACCTCTACGACGTCGGTGAGCGGCGCTGGCTTTCGCCCACTTATCTGCCATTGCGCGACGCCGAAGCCGGATACGAAACAGATTTTGGTGTGGATGGCACGGCAACGTTCCGCATGAAGCGCGGCAAACTTTCCACGGAATTGACGGCGTTCGTGCCGCCCGACGAGCCGGCGGGCTTTTATCTTCTCACCATTCGCAACGACAGCGATGCACCGAAGCAAATCCGATTTGCGCCGTATTTCCGCATCGCACTGGCCGACCATCCGGAAAACTCCGGGCCGCTGGAAATTAAAACGGACGTGGCGAACGCCACCATTTATTTTACCAATCCGCGCAACACCTTCCGCTCCGGGCCGGCGTTTGCGGCGATTTCGATGAGGCCGGAAAAAATCGAAACGCGGCGCGGTCGTTTCCTCGGTCCGGGACGTTCACCGGCCCATCCCGCAATGGTGGAGACCGGCGAACCCTGGGTCGGGCCGACCGATGACGCGGCGGCCATCGCCAGTTTTCTCGTCACGCTGGAAATTCCCGCCGGAGCGTCGCGCACGATCTCGGTCATGCTCGGCCAGAGCGACACGCGCGAACAGGCGGCGGCGGTGGTGCGGCGCTGCCGGACGGTGGAGGCCGCGCAAGCGAAGCTGGCCGCCACCCGTGCCTGGTGGCTTGACCTGATGCGAACCCTGCAGGTTGAAACCACCGACCCGGCATTTGACCGCCACCTGAACTGGGTGAAATACCAGGCGCTCGCGGAACGCCTCTGGGCGCGCAAAGGTTTTTACCAGTCGAGCGGCGCGTTTGGTTTTCGCGACCAACTGCAGGACGCAATCAATTTGATCTGGGTGGACCCGGCCCTGGCGCGGCGGCAAATTTTACTGCACGGTCGGCAGCAATTCACCAAGGGCGACGTGTTGCATTGGTTCTTTCTCCAGCAGGATGACTGCACGGGGCTGGGCGCGCGCACGCACGCTTCCGACAACCTGCTCTGGCTCGGCTGGGCGGCCGCCGAATACGTGCGCATGACCGGCGACGAATCCATTCTCGACGAGACGCTGTCGTATCTCGTGGCGGAAACGCCGCTGCCGCCGTTGCCCGAAGGCCGGTACGGGATGGGGCTGTTCGCGCATGTCTCGCCGCGCGAGGAGACGCTTTGCGATCATGTGCTGCGCGCCGTTGATCTGGTTCTGGAAGAGCGTTTCGGCGCGCACGGCCTGCCGCTCATCGGCACGGGCGATTGGAACGACGGGCTGGACGCCATCGGCAGCGAAGGCCGCGGCGAAAGCGTCTGGCTCGGTTTCTTCCTCCATTACACTTTGGAACATCTTCTCGATGTGATTGAAAAGCGCAAAGGCGCTGCGCGCCGGCAATTTTATTGCGAACGGCTGAACGGCTTGAAGGCCGCCATCGAAAAGGTGTGGCGCGGCGACCGCTATCTGCGCGCGATTCACGACGACGGCACGGAAATCGGCGTGAAGGACAGCGGCGTCTGGGAGATTGACGCGCTGACCGCCGCATGGGCGGTGATGTCCGGCATCAACCGCGAGCGCGGTCGTGTCATGTTCGACACCGCCTTGCGCGTCCTCGAACGCGACGACGTCATCCTGCTGGGCTGGCCGGCGCTGCACGAGGATTCCAAGCCGTATCTGGGCCGGAGCTGTCACTATCCGGAAGGCGTGCGGGAGAACGGCATGTATTGCCACGGCGTCCAGTGGTTGATCGGCGCTGCGCGACTGCTTGCCGGGCAGTTCGCGGCGGACGGCGATCTTGCGACAGCGCAACTCTACCGCGACGCCACGATCCGCCTGTGGCGGAAAATCGCGCCGGTTTCGCACGTCACGCCCGATAAAATTGAAATTTACGGCGGCCAACCAAACCAGCAGGCGGCGGACCTGCTCACCAACTTCGAGCCGGGCCGCATGATTTGGAACGGCTACACCGGCGCCGCCGGCTGGATGTTGCGGCAAAGTTGCGAAGGCGTCATCGGCGCAACGCTGGTCAACAATCGTGTGGTGTTGCCGGATGATCTGGCACTTCCACGCGGCGATTTGAAAATCGTGCGCTTGCAGCGGGAAGTATCCTAAATTCCGCTGTTAATTTAGCCGCTACCAAATCTTTTTGGACTGCGGCGGGAATCCCGCAGAGCGGGAGCCACGCCGCTTTNNCGAAAAGCGGTGTCGCCGCTGTCCACCCTCCGCAGTATTGCTACGCCCGTCCTCCGCAGTAGCCCTGCTACGGAGGATGGAGAGGACGGGCGCTCCAGTCTTCGCTGCGCTTCGCCTCGGCAAGCTGCCACCGCAGTCCAAAATCCTCGCAAATTACAACTCTATCAAACTTCGCTTTGCAACCGCCCCTCGCTCCGCTACTCTCGTCCGCGTCAGAATTTCAAAAAGACTCCATGCCGACGCTGAACTGGATTGGGAAAGAAGCGATGGTGAAACCGATGATTGAAGCCCAGGAACTCGCGCGCCGGTTCAACGAAGATGAAGCAGTGTGGCGCAGTTACGAACACAAGCGGGCGTTGCGCCGGTTGCTTGGGTCGCGCTCGCCATTGCCAGAGGACATTTTGGATTATCTCGACTGGCAGGCAGCCGAACGGGAATGTCGCGCGGTGCGCGCCGTCGGGTTTTTCCATCCATGAAGCCAAGGAAACAATCCCGAAGCCGCAGCGATGCGCGGGAGTATTGGCGCGGGGTGAAACTGACCATGAATATTTTTCCCCGAAAGATAAATTCCATCGCCGCCGTGCTGCTGCCGGCGATTTGGCGGACGCATCCTGACACTGCCCCCGTAGCGCAGACTTCCAAGTCTGCTGTATCGCGGGTTTCCAAACCCGCAAACGGTGTGATTCCCAACGCCTTGCCGACTTTGAAGTCGGCGATACGGCAGGTTTGGAAACCTGCGCTACGAGCCGGCGTGTCTGGTCGATTGGAGACGGTATCAAGTTGCGCCGCTCTATTATTGCTCGTGCTGCTGGCGGGCTGCCGGACGGTGCCGCACCAGCCAACAGCTTTCAATTTTCCCAACGTCAATCCATCGCACACGCACACACGGCTGCTGCTGGAAAACGCGATGCTTTATACCAGCGCCGCCAACGTGATGACTGACCCGGCGTCCGGTTATCCGGTCGAAGGCTGGAATCAGGAGCCGAAGAAGGGCCTTTACCTGCGCCAGTTCACGCAGTTGACCGCCATCGGCGAGTGGCTGGAATTAATGGCCAATGTCACCGCTGGTTACGCGGACAATCCGTATCTGTCCCGCATCGAAGCGCAGGCGCGGCTGGCGCAAATCACCGACAGCTTGCTGCACGACCAGCAGGACCCGCGACTCGGCGCCCAGGGTTTGCTCGTGAATTTCATCGGCTTTAAGAACTCGCAACGCCTACCGCCGCTGTCGGAAATCATCGAGAAACAGAAATTCATTGACGCTTTCGGATCGGAAACCGCGGAGTCCCTCTGGAAGGGAATGCGCGAAAAGGGCTGGATTATTCCCCGGCACGACGGCAAGGAAGCAGACATCAAGCGAAGTGCCCAATATGGAACGAATTATTTCAACGGCCCGTTGGCGCCCTACTCGGACGATGCGACGACGGCGCGGGTCATGGCGCTGATGGACCGGCGGGTGGTGCAAATCATTTTCGGTGACAATGCCAATCTCTCGGCTTCCGTGGCCAAGGCCATCGGCGCGTTGTTGCGGCCGGAAATCAAGAACGATCCGGCCATCGCAATGGTGCGGGCCAGGTTGGAAACATTTTTGGAGAACCAAAAGCCGGGTTACGAGCATTTGGTTGACACGAACACCGGCACGTTTGTTTTCGGCTGGGACGCCACGCGCGATCGGTTATTCGGCTGGGAGGATGGCGCCGGCAACTTCACCGTCGGGCACATGAATTATCTGGTGAACGAATTTCGCGGGCCGCTGATGTTTGTCACGCTGCGTTACGGTATTCCGGCGGCGGCAGTGGCCAACGCGGGCTTCTGGATCAAGCCTTACCGCCCGCAATCCGGCAATGACATTTACACCCTGGCCACGTGGGAAGGTTCGGCGTTTCAATCATTCGGCCTGACGGTGTTCATGCAGGAACTGGAGCATCCCGCCTGGCGCAAAATCCTGAACGACACGGCAGACATTGAATTCGATTTTGCGAACCGCCACCGCTTGCCGGGGTTTTTATCGGAAGCTTACAGCGGTCGGGGCGTTGAATACACCGGCATCATTGGCATTCCGGACCTGGCCATCACCGAACAGCCGCGCATTACCAATGCGCCGTCGCTTTACACCTTGGGTGCCGCCAGCCAGATCGCGCCGGACAAGGTTGAGCGTTTTCTGGAGACGAACTGGCCGGCGATTTCAAAACTCTTTACGAAACATGGGCCGTGGGAAGGCTATGACACCGCGCGGGGGGCTGTCATCAAACACCAAACCACCGCCCACACACTCGCGCTCATCCTCGGCGGCATCGGCTCCGCGCCGGACAACATGCGGCGCTATCTCGAATTCAAGGGATTGTACAGCAACCTGCTCGCGTGGTACGCGCCCGGCAGCGCCGTGGATTTCCTGTCGCAGGAAACGCAAATCGTTCCCTGGACCAGCGACGGCAGCCCGATCAATTTTTCCCGTGACGAGAATTCGTTTCACATCGCCGGCCATCCGCTGCGAAACAGTCGCGTCACATTGACGGTGCCGCAAACTGGAGGCGTCAACCTTGCCGATGGCGAGTTGATCATCCGTTACCGCGCCTCAGCATCAATCGAACACGCGGTCATCACGCTGACCAAGGTTCAAGGCAGTCCTTATGCTGAACCGCAGTTTCCCACTCAGATATTCGTGCGGTTCAACGCGACGAAAAGCGGGGCAGGGGAAATCCATGTTCCGCTCCCGGCCACGCCGGGTCTGGCCCGCACCAAAGAACTCGTGCTGGCTTTGGGAAAAGACAACGAAGCGATGGAGGCGGATTTGACGATCACCGCGCTGAAATTCGTCCCGTTGGCTCGTGGAACCGGGCAAATTCCAGGTTTGGATTTGCAAGGATTCCGCCTCCGGCGAACCGGCGGACTTTGAACTGGCAGGCACAAAATGAACGGATAGGATTATTCAAAATGAAAACATGCATATCTATCGGCAGGATCGGTTACTGGAGAAACGTGTTTCTCATCGGGGTGATGCTGGCCCTAATGCCAGGCGCCCGGTTCACCGCCATGGCGGCGGACACCAACAGCTACCAGAACTTCGATGTCGCACTCTTCGTTGAGTTGGCGGACATGCGCCGCATGGCGTCCGATCCTCAGTGGATGGAGGAGAGCTGGAACCTGATCAGCCATTACCTGAAGGTGGACAAGGTGTGGCTGGAAACCTACCGGGATGGCCAGCAAACGGCGGAAGCCGATGTGCGGAAGGTCAAGAAGTTCTTCACGAGCAAGGGCATCAAGACGTCCGGCGGCCTGATGTGCACCAGTCCGGGCCGGCCCGGCGACCGCCTCACCGGCTTCGACTACGGGAATCCGGCCGATCGCGAGCGGTTCCGCAAGGTGGTGGCCTACACCGCCGGCCTTTTTGACGAAATCATCTTCGACGACCTGTTTATTTTCAATTCCCGGTCCGACTTCGATCAACAGGCCAAGGGCGACCTGAGCTGGACCGATTATCGCCTGAAGGTCATGAAGGAAGTCGGCGAGGACCTCGTCGTCAAAAACGCCAAGAGCGTCAACCCCAAGGTCAATCTCATCATCAAACCGCCGAACTGGTACGAACAATATCAGTTCTGTGGCTACAACCTTGAAGCGCAGTCCAAGGCGTTCGACATGATCTATTGCGGCACGGAAACGCGGGACCCGGACAACACCGTCATGCACCTCCAGCAGTACCAGAGCTACGACATCATGCGGTATTACGAGCACACCAAGCCGGGCCATTTCGGCGGCGGCTGGGTGGACCCCGGCGCGCGTCAGACCCTGAACCGCTACACCGAACAGCTCGAAGACACGCTGTTCGCCAAGCCCAAGGAGATCACACTCTGGAGTTACGGCAACGCGCTCGAGACGTTGCGGGCGGCGGATGGGACAACCAACATCACGAGCATCCTGTATGCGGACGCGGGCGACACCTTCGCGAAACTGGACTCGTTCCTCGGCAAACTCGGCCAGCCTTATGGCGTCGCCAGCTACAAACCCTTTGCGTCATCGGGCGAAATGTACCTGCACAATTACGTGGGGATGATCGGCGTGCCGATGGATTTGTATCCGTATTTCCCGGAAGAGCGCGGGACCATTTTCCTCACGGAATCCGCGAAGTTCGATCCGGACCTCGTCAGCAAAATTTGGAAACACCTGAACGCGGACAAGACGGTCGTCATCACCTCCGGCCTTTTGAAGGCGCTGCAGGGGAAAGGCATCGAAAAGGTTGTGGAAGTGGAGGACACGGGCCGGAAGGCGCTGGTGAGCCAGTTCACGTTCCGGCGGTTCATGGACGAGGAGCCGGCGAACGTGTATTACTCGGACAGCGGGATTCTGATTCCGGAGCTGGCCTACGGCCTGGTGGATTCGGAGGAAATCATCCAGGGCCTTTACAAGGAAAACAGCCGTTATCCGTTGTTGATCCAGGTGCGTGGCCTGCCCAGGGGCAAATTTTTCATCCTGACCATCCCGGAGAATTTCGACGACCTGTATCATCTGCCGCCGGAGGTTCTCTCGCAAATCCGGCGGGACCTGATGGATGACATCCCGGTGTATCTGGACAGCCCGGCCAAAATCTGTCTGTTCACCTACGACAACAACACCTTCATCGCCAAGTCCTATCAACCCTTTCCGGTGCGATACAACATCGTCATCAAGAGGGCGGGGGCCAAACTGTTCAATCTCCAGTCCGGCCGCGAGTTGCACGGCTACGTGAACGGCGAGACGACGGTCTTTGAAGTGTTGCAACAACCGCGGACGTACAACGTATATCGGTTCGAGTAGGTGCCGACGGCACCAACGTCACGCTGTGGTGGCCCGCCTCGGCCGTCTTCGCCCTTGCTGGGCTGCGGCAGGGAAGGAAGGCTAAATTCTAAAGGCTAAAGGCTGAAGGCAGCGTCGGCACTGAAAATTACTTTAGCGTTTAGCATTTATCCTTTAGCTTTTCTCGAAGTTATGAACCGGAATTGGACGCCTGAAAGTCGTGTTTCTGTTACCGATGCTGGAATGGTCATCGAGATCGAGTTGGGTGCCGTTCAGACGGGTGATTTGGAAATATTTGTCGAAGCGGACCAGTTATGTGTCCGTGGACAGCATGACGACTTTGGCCCATTCGAGACCAGGTTTGGTATAAAGCCAGATCATAGCTTGGCGGACGCCAAGGCAAGGTTGATGAACGGCATCCTGCGGATTGACGTGCCGACGAAAGATAACTCGTCGGGCTCCAAACCGCGCACCATGATGATTTACTGCAATGGGTGCGGGAACCATTTTGACATCGTGGTCACCCGCAAAGGTTCCAGGGATTATCGTTGTCCGGCTTGCGGGAAGGTTCAGGCTTTTGATTTGGAGGCTTTCGTGAAAAAGGCCATTGAGCAGGGCAAGCAGATGCTTAAGAAAAAGCGCGGACGCCAATAGACAGGGTCAAACGAACTTTCCAGGATTCAAAATGCCCTTCGGGTCAAGGGCGCGCTTCACGGTGCGATGGAGGTCGCGCGCTTCTTTTGAAACTGCCCGCGGCCACCAGCGTTTTTTGGCCAGGCCGATGCCATGTTCGCCGCTGATGGCGCCGCCCCACGCAATGACTTGGGCAAAGAGTTCATCGAGCGCGGCTTCAGCGCGTTGCTCGGCGCGCTGCTGGTTCAGGTCCACCATGACGTTGGTGTGGATGTTGCCATCGCCGGCATGGCCGAAACACGCGACGGGCAGACCATGCTTCTTCTGCAATCGCGCGGCGAACTGGAACAGATCGGCCAGCCGGCTGCGCGGCACGACGATGTCTTCGTTGAGCTTGGTCAGGCCGGTGTCGCGAAGGGCATAGGAAAATTCGCGCCGGATTTTCCAGACGGCCTCACATTGGGCCACACCCAGGCCGCGTTCAACGAACAACGGTTTCTGCCGGCGGATGATTTTTTCCAGGTCCTGAATCTCGGGCCGGACGGATTTTTCCTGGCCATCCAGTTCGACGATGAGATGGGCGCGGCAATTCCGAAGGCGTTCGCTCCGGGTGCGTTTGTAAGCGGCAGCGAGGGTAAATTCATCGGCCAATTCGAGTGCGCAGGGCAAAAAACCGGCGGTCAAGATGGCTTTCATCGCGCTCACGGCGTTTTTCATGGAACCGAATCCAACGGCCAGGTTGGCCCGGAACGGCGGCAGCGGAATCAATTTCAGCGTGGCTTCGGTGACCACGCCGAGCAGGCCCTCGGAGCCGACAAAAAGGCGGTGGAGGTCAAAGCCGGTCTTGTTTTTGTGCGTTCGGCCCCCGAGCCGGACCACCGTGCCGTCAGCAAGGACGACTTCGAGGCCGAGAACATAATCGCGGGTGACGCCGTATTTGAGGCAGCGCGGGCCGCCGGCATTGGTGGCGATGTTGCCGCCAATGAAATTGTCCGCGCTGCTGGCTGGGTCAGGCGGATAAAAAAGCCCACGTTTCTCGACGGCCGCCTGCAATTTCTCCGTGTTGACGCCCGGCTGGACGACGGCGACAAAATCGCCGGCGTTGATTTCCCGGATGCGGTTCATGCGTTCGAGCGACAGGACGATGCCGCCGCGCACAGGCACGCAGCCGCCGACGTAGCCGTGACCAGCGCCACGCGCGGTGACGGGTATGCCATGCTGATTCGCAAAGCGCAGAATCGCCGAGACGGATTGGGTGGAGCGGGGCAGGGCGACGGCGTCCGGTTGATGCGAGGCGAACCATTTGTCACCGGCATAATTGGCCAGCGTGGCGGGTGCCAGGACAATTTCACCCGGCAGGATTTTTTCGAGCCAGCGCAGGAGTTGTAATTTTGCAGGACTCATGGCAATGCCAAACTAAATGCCCCTCGCCATGGACCTCCTGGGAGCGCCGGCGTCCCGCCGGCCAGTCGGGAGCCGAAAACTGGAACTCGCCGGCGAGACGCCAGCGCTCCCAGGAACTGTGCCCCGGTTCAGGGGTTCAATGCGCGAAATCATGCGTGGAATTCTCACTCAATAAAATGGAAATCATTCAGCGGGCGCGGTCGGCGTTTCCAAAAATTCCTTCGCATCAATGGCTTCGGCTTCGGGCACCTGGACGTGGATGCCGCCGGCAGCAAGCGAGTAACCGTCCATGCTCAAGGCGGACAGTTCGCCCGCCACGAACGGATGAAAGGCCGCCGCTTCGAGCCGGGAGCGGACGATCTGCGCGTCGGCTGGACTCAGGGCGGTGAAAACGGTGGCGAAGTCCATGGCGGAGTTTAATTGGCGCGGAATGGCGTTCAAACGGTCGGCACGGCTATTTCCGCGAAAACGATGACGCCCGCGCCGGTTTGGAGGAGGGTCTGGACCTGGACTTCAACCTGTTGGCCGATGTGCGACTGGCCGTTGTTGACGACAACCATGGTGCCGTCGGGCAGGTAGCCGAGACCCTGTCCCTTGTCCTTGCCTTCGCGCACGATTTTCAGTTGCAGTGTTTCACCGGGGAGCAAAATCACCTTGAGGCATTTGGCGACCTCATGGAGATTGACATAGCTGATCTTTTGCAACTCGGCGATCCGGGCCAGGTTGTAATCGTTGGTGTAAAGCCGGGCGTTGAGGTTGTGCGCGAGGTGGATAAGTTTGGTGTCCACTTCAGATTCTTCGGGGAAATCGCCATCGTGAATGCGGACTTCCGTGTGCGCGTTGTGCTGAAGGCGGTTGAGCATTTCCAGTCCGCGTCGGCCGCGGGCGCGTTTGATGGGGTCGGAGGAATCGGCAATCTGCTGGATTTCCTTCAACACAAAACGCGGCACGACGATCAGGCCCTCCAGAAAGTGGGTTTCAATCAAGTCGGCGATGCGCCCGTCAATGATGACGCTGGTGTCGAGCAGCAACAGATTGTCCGGTTTGTTTTGCGGCGCAAAACGGACATAGGGAATAATCAGTGAAAAATCCTCCTTGTTGCTGCGCATGGCGAGGATGATGCCGATGTAGCCAAAGCCGAGAAACAATCCAAGCCGGATGAGCCATTGAACATTGTCGGGGGCATTAACAAAAAGGCCGGAGCTGTTCACCAGCAGCGCAACGACGGTGCCGAGCAACAGGCCGAACGTCGTGGCCGAAAACGCGCGGAGCGAAAAACCCTTGAGCATTTCGTCCACGGCAACCATCAGCCCGCCAAAACCGAAGCCCATCATCATTCCGTACACGCCGCTATGACTTAGCCCGATAAATTCCGGGCGCACCTGGCTGACGGCGTAACCGCCCGTCGTGCACAGAGCGAGAAACAAAAGCCGGATGGCCCAAAGTGGAGTCATGGTTCAGTGATGGAGCGAAGTTGCCGGGGCGTTTGTGCGCAGCGGTTCGTGGTGCCAGAGAAAATGCCACAGTCCGAGCCGGTTCAAATTGCTCGATGTAATGGCGAGATTGTTTGCGATGGCTTGCACGTTGGTGGCCAACTGTTCGTTCCGTATCATGGTTCCAGCAAGACCTTTGCCAGATTGAATGTCGTTTAACATACTTTTCAACACTTCGGTCGAAGATTCAATGTTTTTCACCGCGGTGGTGATATCCGTGCTGTTGGTGGCCAACACGCCCTCGGCGGCGTTGGCCAGGTGCATCAACTCCTGTGAAAAGAAAACGACGTTGCTGACGGCGAGGTTAATTTGCGAGCCGTTGGTCGCAACGAGCGCATTGACGTCGTTCACCGTGCCCATCGCCTGCTCGGAAAGCGTGCGCAGATTGTGCATGGTCGCGGAAAAATTGGTGAGCGTCTGTTCGTTCAGCACGACGCGTCGCAAATCGGTGACCGAGTCGTCGAGTTTCTTGGCGGTTTCGTCAATGCGCTGGATAAACCCGGAGGCCGAGCGCGCGACTTCCTGCAAATTAAACGGCTCCTGACAGACGACGTCCGCACCGTCCTGCAGCACTGGCGGCGAATTCGTTGTGGGAATGATGGAGACGTATTGGTCGCCGAGAAAGCCGGACATTTCGATGACGAAACGCGCGTCGTGGTAAATTTTGTTTTCTTTATAGATGCTCAGGAGAATGGTCACGCTTTTGCCGTCATTGGCGAGTTTGATGTCGGAGACGCTGCCGACCTGCACGCCGGCGAGCAAAACGCCCGCGCGTTGCTTCAGGCCGCCAACGTTGGCCGCGTGCAGGCGCAATTCGTAGGTGCCGCGGAACAGGCTCGCGCCCTTGCTGAACTGAATCAGCAACACCGCCAGCAGCGCCAGCCCGATGAACACAAACAGGCCGACTTTGATTTCCAATCGCGATTTATCCATGGCTCAAGGCAAATTTTCCTTCGGATCGGCGACGCCGTCAACGAATTGCCGCACCACCGGGTCCAACGAGTCAAAAATCTGGTCCGGCGTGCCGTTCACGTAAATCTTTTTATTGTGCAGCATCAGCACCCGTTGGCCGACGCGCCGGGCCGTGCGCATGTCGTGCGTGACCACCACCGTGGTCACTTTCAGCCGGTCGCGCACGCGCAGGATCAACTGGTCAATGCTGTCGGACACAATCGGGTCCAGGCCGGTCGTCGGTTCATCATAAAGCACAATCTGCGGTTCGTAAATGATTGCGCGCGCCAGTCCCACACGCTTGCGCATGCCGCCCGACAGTTCGGCCGGATTTTTGTCTTCCGTGCCGGGTAAATCAACCATTTCGAGCGTTCCGGCCACGCGCCTGCCAATTTCCGCCTCGGTCAAATGTTCATGCCGGCGCAACCAGAACGCCACATTTTCCGCGACCGTCATTGAATCAAACAACGCCGCGCCCTGGAACATCATGCCGAATTTCCGACGCACGCGCAGCAACTGACGTTCGTTCATCGGCACGATGTTTTCGCCGTCAATCAACACCTCGCCCGTGTCCGGCTGCAACAGGCCGATGAGGTGCTTGAGCAGGACGCTTTTGCCGCTGCCGCTGCGACCGATGATGGCGACCGATTCGCCATTTTCAATCCTAAAGCTGATGCTGTCGAGGACCAGTTGCGCGCCGAAACTTTTTGTCAAATCCCGGACTTCAATCATAACCAACTCACCAGTTTGCCCAGGATCAGCGTGAGGAAAAAGTTCGCGATCAGGATGGTGATGGAGGCGTAAACGACCGCCTCCGTGGTGGCCTGTCCGACGCCTTCCACGCCCAGCCGGCACGTCATGCCCTTGTAACAGCCGATGAGCGCGATGACGCCGCCATAAATGAATGCCTTGATCAGGCCGATGACCAGGTCTGACTGGTGCGTGTATCTCAGCATGTTCGCCCAGAGATAGGTCGGCTCGATGTCGAGCAGGTTCACGCTTACGAAATAGCCTCCCAGGATGCCAATGCCGATGGCTTCCACCGTGAGCAGCGGCAGTGCGAGGTGCGCCGCTATCAGCCGGGGTACGACCAGATAATCCACCGGATGCGTGGCCAGGGCGCGAAGCGCGTCAATCTGTTCCGTCACGCGCATCGTGCCGATTTCAGCGGCCATCGCCGCGCCGACGCACCCGGCGACCATCAATGCCGTCAACACCGGGCCGAGTTCGCTGCACATCGAGATGCTCACGACCGCGAGCGTGGCGGTGTCCATTTTGACCTTGTGAAATTGGAAATAAGTCTGCGCCGCCAACACCATGCCCGTGAACGCGCCGGTGATGAGCACAACCGACTGCGATTTCACGCCGATGTAATAAATCTGGTAGAGCAAATCGCGCCACGAGGCCCGCCCCTTGAGCAGCGATGCAGCCGCCTCCCTGGCCAGCAAAGTGATCTGGCCCAGTTCGGCGAACACTCCGTTCACGCGTTTGCTGGCAGAAAGACTGAACATCACAGCCACAGTATCAAATCGGCGGACTTTGGCCAGCATCGGATTTGGCATTTCTTGACCCGGGCCAGCCATGAAAAGTTCAACTGGTTTTGAAAAAAACAGTGACAGTCATTGTGCCGCTTGCAAAACTAGAATCATCCTATTATGAAAAATCCATTTCCACTCATCGGTTCGCTTCCCAAAATCGGCATCCGGCCCGCCATTGACGGCCGCCGAAAAGGCGTTCGCGAATCGCTTGAAAAACAGGTCATGGGCATGGCCAAAAACGCCGCGAAATTTTTGTCCGCCAGCCTGCGTTACCCGAACGGCAAGCCGGTTCAATGTGTCATTGCCGATTCTTGCATCGGCGGCGTGGCCGAGGCCGCCGCGTGCGCCGAAAAGTTCGCGCGCGAGGGCGTGGGCGTGTCGCTCTCCGTCACCAACTGCTGGTGTTACGGCAGCGAGACGATGGACATGAATCCGCTGACGCCCAAGGCGGTCTGGGGTTTCAACGGCACGGAGCGGCCCGGCGCGGTTTATCTGGCTGCCGTGCTCGCCGGGCACAACCAAAAGGGCCTGCCGGCGTTCGGCATTTACGGGCGCGACGTGCAGGACGCCGGCGACGCCGGCATTCCCGCCGACGTGCAGGAGAAAATTCTCCGGTTTGCGCGCGCGGGCCTGGCTGTGGCCCTGATGCGCGGCAAGAGTTATTTGTCGCTCGGCGGCGTGGCAATGGGGATTGCCGGGTCCATCGTGGACCAGCCGTTTTTTGAAAATTACCTCGGCATGCGCGTCGAGAGCGTGGACATGTCGGAATTGATCCGGCGCATCGAGGAAAAGATTTACGACGAGAAGGAATTCAAGCGCGCCCATGCCTGGACGCGGGCAAATTGCCCGGAAGGCAAGGACTGGAACCTGCCGAAATCGCAGCACGACCAGGCGCGCAAGGACTGGGAATGGGAAACGGTGGTGAAGATGACGATGATTGCGCGTGACCTGATGGTGGGCAATCCGCGCCTGGCCGCACTCGGTTTCGGCGAGGAGGCGCTCGGCCACAATGCCATCGTCGGCGGTTTTCAGGGGCAACGGCAATGGACGGACCATTTCCCGAACGGCGATTTCATGGAGGCGATCCTGAACTCGTCGTTTGACTGGAATGGCATCCGTCCACCGATGATATTCGCCACGGAAAACGACAGTCTGAACGGCGCCTGCATGTTGTTGGGATATCTGCTGACAAACACGGCGCAGATTTTTGCCGATGTGCGGACGTATTGGAGCCCGGAGTCGGTCAAACGCGTCGCCGGCCACTCCCTGTCGGGCAAAAGCGAAAACGGATTGGTGCATCTCATCAATTCCGGCGCGGCGGCGCTTGACGGCTCGGGCCGGCAAACCCGCGATGGCAAGCCGGCCATGAAACCCTTCTGGGAAATCAGCCGGGAGGAAGCCGCAGAATGTTTGCGGGCGACTTCGTGGCCGTCGGCGGTTTACGAATATTTCCGCGGCGGCGGCTTTTCATCGCTCTACCTCTCGCGCGGCGGGATGCCGATGACGATGAGCCGCATCAGCCTGGTGAAGGGGCTTGGCCCGGTGTTGCAAATCGCCGAGGGCTGGTCGGTGGACCTGCCGGCGAACGTTCACAAGACGCTCCACGAACGCACGGATCGAACGTGGCCGACGACGTGGTTCTCGCCGAACGTAACGGGACAGGGTGCCTTTCGCGATGTCTATACGGTGATGAACAACTGGAGCGCCAACCACGGCTCCATCAGCTACGGCCACATCGGCGCGGATTTGATTTCGCTGGCCTCGATGCTGCGCATCCCGGTGGCGATGCACAACGTGGCCGAGGAAAAAATCTTCCGGCCGAGTTCATGGAACCTGTTTGGCGCGTTGGAACCGCAGGCGGCGGACTACCGCGCCTGCCAGAACTTCGGCCCGATCTACGGGTGAGTGAAGGCGTGTGACATGTGACGAGTGACAAGTGACAGGAAAAGCGGAGGATGAACCGGGATGCGCCACCTCACCCCAGCCTCTCCCCGTTCGAGGCAAGAGGGTGAATTGTCGTCGGTTGATTGGTATATTTATCGGCTCTTTTCAATTTCCAGTAAATCCGTAATACAATCCCGCAACTTCGCGCACGAACGACAAAGATTTGGACTGCGGTGGCAGCTTGCCGAGGCGAAGCGCAGCGAAGACTGGAGCGCAGCGGCGACACCGCTTTCCGTACGGCCGGTTGCGTCCAAAAGCGGCGTGGCTCCCGCTCTGCGGGATTCCCGCCGCAATCCAAAATCCGTGGTTGCGGCGTCAGCCGCTCTGGGTTTATCCGTGTCCATCCGTGGTTAAGAAACTTTGCGCCTTGGCGTTTTTGTTGTTCAATTTCCGCGGTCAAAATCCAGCGCTGGCCGAAAGCCGCCATTTGGTGTAATTCTTTCCGCGCGTGAGGAAACTAATCAAACGAACCGCGTCCGGCTTTTTCGTTTTGCTGCTGTTGCTGGTCGTCGCCGCGATTTTTTTCCCGCAACCGTTTTTGTGCGTGGACAGCGGGCCGGTGAAAGCCGACGTGATTGTGGTATTGGGCGGTGGTTCGCACGAGCGGCCTGAACGCGCGGCGGAACTTTTCAAGGAACACGCCGCGCCGCGCATCATCATCAGCGGGCTGGGCGATTACGAAATTAACCGGCGGCTGTTGATTGCGGCGGGCGTGCCGGCGAATGCGATTGAACTGGAAACCCAATCCCGCACGACCAGGGAAAATGCGCAGTTCACCGTCAAATTGCTCCGCGAACAGAAACAGAGGGGTGTCATCCTCGTTACGTCGTGGTATCATTCGCGCCGCGCGATGGTGTGTTTCCGGCATTACGCGCCGGAAATAAAGTTTTATTCGTGCCCCTCTTATTTTGCCTCTTCTCGCGCCGATTGGTCGCATAACCGTATTGGCAACCGCATCCGGCTGGAGTATCTGAAACTGCTGGGGTATTGGGTGCGATACGGGGTCTCTCCGTTTTGAGTTGGACTGAAACTTCTTGCGCTGACAGCGGGCGTTGGCCATATTGAGTATTCCTAATCGCGGGGTGGAGCAGCCCGGTAGCTCGTCAGGCTCATAACCTGAAGGTCGCTGGTTCAAATCCAGCCCCCGCAACCAATCTCATCCCCGCCACGCGCGGGGCTTTTTATGTCCGAGACCAATGTCTATCAGGTTTATGTAATCAGGAACGCCGCCGGAAAATTTTACATCGGGTTGAGTAAAAATGTTCAAATCCGGTTGCAACAACACAATCAAGGCGTTTCAACATGGACGCGACATCGTGGGCCATGGTCATTGGTCTGGGAAAGTGAATCGTTGACACTTTCCGAGGCGCGCAAACTGGAGAATCGGCTCAAGCGGCAAAAGGGCGGAGCGGGTTTTTACAAGCTGACGGAACGGCCAAGCTCGTCAGGCTCATAATCCCGCAGAGCGGGATCGCTGGTTCAAATCCAGCCCCCGCAACCAATCTCACCCCCGCCACGCGCGGGGCTTTTTATGCCTGAGGCGTTCCCAGGTTTCACAACCAATTTCCACCCCGCCGCGCGCAAGGTTTTCGCAAGTTGACGGGATCACCAAGCTTGTGAGGCTCATAATCCCGCAGTGCGGGGTTCTAATTCCAAGGAGAATGGCCGTTATTTCATTTTTGGGTGGACGGTTTCCCCGCCCACTAAATTTCGTGCCTAAAAACAAATTCATGGTCGTCTAGAAGTGATACACCCGAAGGAAAAGTATTCAGCATTTGAAGTGACAGCCGATGGCATCAAAGCTGCACTACGCTGTAGCAGGATGTTGGAGGAATAAATTGATTACGCACAGGAGTAAATCGCAAACGTCCTGAAACCAGCGAAATCAAACGAAATTTATGAAAATCAGCAACTCAATGGCTCTCGTGGCTTTGGCCATCACATTAACCTCCTGCGCGACCCCGCCGCCACCGCCGCAGGCATTTCACAATACTGACAATACTGCGTTGGTCATCGCGTCTTTGGATGACAAAACCTGCCAGATGATTCAACCAACAACCTCCAGCGGGGAGAAAAACGAGGCGGTTCTGGCAAAAGCCATGACGCTGCCCCAACATCAGGCAGCCGTGGTGATCCTTGAGAATTACACCGAGCCGCAGATCGGTGACCAGTTCCGCGACAGAGGCACAGCCTGGTTCGTCGGATTACGAAACCTCGGATATCAGCACATTGTCTTCCTCCAAGGCAATGGCGGTGTCAACCCCGAGGGATTAATCACACTTGCCGAATATAATTAGCGTATCGGGTTACAAATCCCGCCCGCCGGATTACGAGCCTCATCCTGCGGGCGGGTCGTTTTTTAGATCCGTCCTCGCAACCAATTTCACGGATGAAAATGACCGGCAAAACTTTGACACCGCGCGTTCAGCCTTTATTCTTGGTCCGTGCGCACCGTTTCCGTACAACTGGGAAATCGCAGTTACGCGATCAAAATTGCGCCGGGTTTGATTGACCAACTCGGCCGCGAATGTGCGCGCCTGAAACTCGGCGCGCGGTGCGCCATTATCACCGACACCAACGTCGGCAGACGGTTTGCCAAAGCGGCCTTCAATTCCCTCGCCACGACAGGTTTTTCGCCTTCACTGATTGTGGTTCCAGCGGGTGAAACGGCCAAAAGTTTGAAAACCGTTCAAACCTGCTACGACCTGCTCGCGGCGCACCGGCTCGAACGCAAATCCTTCATCATCGCGCTCGGCGGCGGCGTGGTTGGCGATCTGGCCGGGTTCGTCGCCGCGACGTATTTGCGCGGCCTCGCGTTTGTACAGGTGCCGACGACGCTGCTGGCGCAGGTGGACAGCTCCGTCGGTGGCAAAGTCGGCGTCAATTTAATGGCCGGGAAAAATCTCGTGGGCGCTTTTTACCAGCCACGTTTGGTGCTGTGCGATCTCGATACCCTGCGCACTTTGCCCGAACGTGAGTTTCACGCCGGGCTCGCCGAAGTCATCAAATACGGCATCATTTACGATGCCAGGCTGTTCGCGCAACTGGAACGTGATTTGCCGAAGCTGCTGTGGCGCGAACCGAAGACGCTTGCCGCTGTCATCGCGCGCTGTTGTGAAATCAAGGCGGAGGTCGTGGGCCAGGACGAAACCGAGAACGGCTTGCGCGCCATTCTGAATTTCGGCCACACCATCGGCCACGCCATCGAGAACATTTCCGGCTACGGGAAATTTCTGCACGGCGAGGCGATTTCCATCGGCCAGGTTGCCACGGCAAAACTGTCCGCCGGATTGACGGGTTTGTCAGAAGACGAAGTCGGACGGATCCGGGATTTATTCAAGCGTGCCGGCCTGCCGGTGGGCATCAAATTAAGCACGCCGCGGCGAAGGAAGCTTTTTGCCGCGATGAGGCTGGACAAAAAGGTCAGTGGCGGTGAAATCAAATTTGTGCTTGCCCGAAAAATCGGCAACGTAACCTGGGGGCAGCGCGTGCCTGAAAATCTGATCAACCGCGCGCTCGATGAAATCGTAAGTCGTGAATCTAAAAACAAACATGGTCCTGGTCATAGATAACTACGATTCGTTCACCTACAACCTCGTGCAGTATCTCGGCGAGTTGCAGGTGGAATTGCAGGTGCGGCGCAACGATGAGGTCTCGCTCGATCAAATTCGCGCACTGAAGCCGGAGCGCATTCTCGTGTCGCCGGGTCCGTGCTCGCCGCGCGAATCAGGCTTGTCCAACGAGGTCATCCGCACGTTCGGGCAGGAAATGCCGGTGTTTGGCGTCTGCCTCGGCCACCAGTGCATCGGGCATGTGTTCGGCGCGGAGGTGGTGGTCAATTACCGCATGATGCACGGCAAGACCTCGCCGATTAAGCACAACGGCAGGGACCTTTTTGTGGGGATGGCCAATCCCTTTGTCGCCACGCGCTATCATTCGCTCGTCATCAAGCGCGAAACGCTGCCCGATTGCCTGGAAATCACAGCCGAAAGTGATGAAGGCGAAATTATGGGCGTGCGGCACAAGGAACTGCCGATCTGGGGCGTCCAGTTTCATCCGGAAAGCATCCTGACCGAAAACGGGCGTCAGATTATTAAAAATTTTCTCAAGTTGAAGTAATGGCGAGGTGCGCTATAATCAAAAGCTCATGCAAATTGTTTTGCTGAAATCGAAGATTCATCGCGCCACGGTCACGGGCGGCAACGTGAAATATGAGGGCAGCCTCACCATCGCCATTGACCTGATGGAAAAGGTCGGCCTGTGCCCTTATGAAAAAATCCTCTGCGGCAACATGGCCAACGGCGAACGGTTCGAGACTTACGCCATTCCCGGCCAGCGCGGTTCCGGCCAAATCATCATGAACGGCGCCGTGGCGCATCTGGGCAAAAAGGGAGATTTGCTGACCATCATGAACTTTGCAGTCGTCGGCAAGGCAAAGGCGAAAACGTGGCAACCCCGCGTTATTGTCCTCGGCAGGGGAAACAAGATCGTGGACAAACGGGGGATATAAAAATTTACGATTTACGATACACGATTTACGCGGCGCGCGTGATCGGCGGCAGCACGCGTAAATCGTAAATCAAATATCGTAAATTCAGAGATTTTTGGCGGCTTCGTTCCAGTTGATCACGTTCCAGACCGCTTTCAGATAATCAGCGCGCTTGTTCTGGTATTTCAGATAGTAAGCATGTTCCCAGACGTCCACGCCGAGCAACGGCTTGCCTTCACAGCCGGCAATGGCCCTGCCCATGAGCGGATTGTCCTGGTTGGCGGTGGAGACGATTTCCAGTTTGCCGCCGTTCGAGACGAGCCAGGCCCAGCCGCTGCCGAACCGGCCGATGCCCGCCGCTTCAAACTTGGCCTGAAAATCGGCGAACGAGCCGAACGCGGCCTTGATGGCGTCGCCGAGTTTGCCGGTGGGCGCGCCGCCAGCTTTGGGCGCGAGGATTTTCCAGAAGAACGAGTGGTTCCAATGGCCGCCGCCGTTGTTGCGCACCGGGCCGCGGATGTTGTCCGGCACGGAAGCGAGGTCCCTGATCAACGCTTCGAGCGGTTTGGCTTCCAGCACGGCGTTGCCGGCGATGGCCTTGTTGAGATTGTCCACGTAAGCCTTGTGATGGCGGTCGTGATGGATTTCCATCGTCAACGCGTCAATGTGCGGTTCCAGTGCTTCCTTGGGATAGGGCAGGGGCGGTAGTTCGTGTGCCATAATTTTTAATCGTTTTGTTTCATTTAGTTAATACTTGAAATCAAGTTGCGCCACTAACGATGGAAAATCAAGTGCGGATAAAATGAAATTATTCAGGACTTTTCTCCTCGATCATTTTAACCCGTTTACCTGCGATTAATTTCTGTTGCCCAGCTGGAGTGAGGGCAATGACCTCACCGTTTAATTCGATTTCTTCTTCACCCGCTAGCAGTTTTTCTAAATTATTCCCAATAGCAATCGAAGCCTTTTTCAAATGATCGTCGAGTTGTTCCGTGGAAATATCACGCTTCTTCCCGTCCAGAATTATTTTTCAATGTAGGGTGTATTCCAGCGCGGATCCTTGTGCAGGGTGCCTTTCTCCTTCACTTCGCGCATGATGTCGAACACTTGGCTCCAGTCCAGTTGAAGCGTGGTTTTATCCGGCCAGTCCCTTTCTTGCGTCCAAAACTCCAGTTGCAACTCCAACTGGCCGTTCTTTTCCTCCGGAGACACCATGCTGAACCGGTCCAAAGCCTTCGCGAAATCTTTACCCGATTTTTTTGACCACTGCCACAACACTTCATCGGTAATGTCCAGCGGCAGGGCGGGTGACCGCACCGCAAACAGTCGTGGCTTGGTGCCCCGGGGGGTGTCCGCGTCCGGTGACAGATAGGCCTTGTCGCCCACAAAGATCGCCACGTCACCTTTGACGACTTCGCCAACGCCGTACAAGGAAGGCCAAATCAGGGTGATTTTGCCATCGGGTGCGCGGTATTGAAATGAAACCCGCGCGTCGGCGGGGTCCGGCGAGGATCGGTTCGGGTGGCCTTTTTCTTCATAACCACCGCCCAAGGGCGCGACCGGGTTGGGAGTCATGCAGCCGGCCAAACCGGCGTACAGCATCACCAGTAAAAAACGGATGATCAGATTTTTAATCGGTTTCATAGATATGTTGGTCATCGTTACGCCAGCCGATCCTTAAATTTGATGTAGTGTCGAGCCCGCGGCTCGATTTGTTCGGCGCGCGCCGACTCTACACCCCAATCAGAACGCTATTTGGCTGCCAGTTCCACAAAATTCTTCAGCAATTGCAAGCCGACCTTCTGGCTTTTTTCCGGGTGAAATTGCGTGGCGAAAACATTGTCGCGCCAGACGGACGATGCAAAGGTGTCGCCGTAATCCGTTTGCGTGGCGACGATGCCTGCATCCACCGGTTGCGGATAAAAGCTGTGGACGAAATAAACGTAACTGCCATTGGCCACACCTCGAAACAGCGGGCAATCCGGTTTCACAATTTCAAGTTGGTTCCAGCCAATCTGCGGAATTTTCAGTCCATGCTTTTCCGAAAAGCGGACAACTTTGCCTTTGAAAATGCCGAGTCCGGCGGCGCAGGAGTCGAACTCCTCGCTTTTTTCAAACAGCGCCTGGTAGCCGACGCAGATGCCGAGGAACGGTTTGCCGGATTTGATGAATTCGCGTGCGGCTTCGAGCAGTTCCTGTTTGCGCAGGGCATTGATGCAATCGTCGAACGCGCCGACGCCGGGCAGCACCATCGCCCCCGCATCGCCGATTTCAGCTGGTCGCTGTATGATGCACACGTCCGCGCCAACCTTGAGCAGCGCCTTGTGGACGCTGCGCAGGTTGCCGGAGCCGTAGTCGAGCAGGGCAATCATCACGGTTCAATTTAGCCACAGATGAACACAGATGAAATACCGATTTTTCGGCAAATAGACTTTTGCTCGAAATTGTTCCGTGCTATTTCAACACGCGATGAATAACTCACCGGCAACCACGACCGAGACGGTGCGCGCTTCGTGGTTCCGGCTTTGGCCTTGGCTGGTGGTTGTGCTCGTGCTTCTGTTTGTCGGCTTCATCCGCGTGCGTCTTTTGGAAATACCGCTGGAGCGTGACGAGGGAGAATACGCCTACGCGGGTCAACTAATCCTGCAAGGGATTCCCCCCTACGAACTGGCCTATAACATGAAGCTGCCGGGGACCTTCTTCGCCTACGCCCTCGGCATGGCGGTGTTCGGGCAGACCGCCCGCGGGGTGCATTTGACGCTGCTGTTGGCAAACAGCCTTACGCTGGTTCTTATTTTTTTGCTGGCACGAAAACTTTTTGGCGCGACCGCCGGTTTGGTGGCGTGTGCCGGATATGGAATCATGTCGCTGAGTCCGGCGGTGTGCGGCACGGCGGCTCATGCAAACCATTTTGTAGTTTTGTTCGCAGTACCAGCGACATTACTTTTATGGCAGGCCGGAGAATCCAAACGGTTGGCGCCCCTATTTTTCAGCGGGTTGCTTTACGGGCTGGCATTTTTGATGAAGCAACAGGGAATCTGGTTCTGCCTGTTTGGGTGGGCCGGTCTTGTCTGGCAGGTCATTCCTCCCAAAGCCGTCTCCCGGCTTCCATTCGCCAAAGCGGCCTCCACTTTTGGAGTGGGAATGGTTTTGCCCTTGGGTTTGACCTGCCTTTATCTGGCGGCCACCGGGGTATTTGCCCAATTCTGGTTTTGGGCCTTTGGCTATGCCCGCTATTACGTCATGTCTGACGATTTCGGGTTGGGCTGGCAGTATCTTGTCCAGCACCTGGAGGGAACTGCCCGGGTTTCGGCTGGATTCTGGCTTCTTGCCATCATGGCCCTGCCATTGGCCTTGCGTGATCGGGAACTCCGCCGGAGCGCGGGCTTCGCGGCGTTTTTCTGGGTTTGTTCATTTCTCGGCACGACCACCGGATTCATTTTCCGGGAACATTATTTCATCCTTGTTCTGCCCGCGTTTGCCATGTGGGTTGGGCTGGCGGTCGGTTCCTGGCGGCAGGTTTTCCAGTCTGCAACCCTGAAAGCCATGCCATTGATTTTATTCGTTGCCATTCTGGGTTGGAATGTCTGGGCCCAAAAGGAACTGTTTTTCCGGCTGTCTCCGGTCCAGGCCAGCCAGACCATTTATCCGGGCAATCCCTTCGTGGAATCCCTGGTGGTCGCCGAATACGTTCGCGAACATTCCTCCCCGTCGGACCGGCTGGCGGTCCTCGGCTCGGAGCCGGAAATTTATTTTCTGGCGCAACGGCATTCAGCCACCGGTTACATTTACACTTATCCGCTCATGGAGTTGCAGCCTTACGCCGTGAAGATGCAACAAGAGATGATCAGTGAAATTGAATCCAACCAGCCGGCCTACCTGGTGCTGGT
Source organism: Limisphaerales bacterium (assembly GCA_003134375.1). Lineage (GTDB taxonomy): Bacteria > Verrucomicrobiota > Verrucomicrobiia > Limisphaerales > UBA11358 > UBA11358. The sequence continues at coordinate 27,885 of PLAY01000060.1, forward strand.
CATGTATAAAACTTCGTGGCTGATACGCCACGCCTCGGACGTAACCATCCTCCACTGGTTTGACGCCTATACCAGGGCGTTCTACGAGCGGGTGGGAGTGGTTGGTGTGCGCCCAACCGGGGAAACCGTCAGGGTTTGGGATGCTGGGGCCTTTAATTTTCGCGATCCGCTCGACCAGTTCATCATGATTTACCGGCGCCGGCCAGATCTGGCGACGGGTCCGCACCACCCGAACTAGCCAGCAGCACCGTGCAATCCCCGCTCCGTCTTCAACCGCAACTGACCGCACGCGGCGTCAATGTCGTGGCCTTTTTCACGGCGCAAGGTGGCGACAACTTTTTGCTTTTCCAGCGCGGCGAGAAATTTTTCCTGGGTTTCCTCGTCCGGGCGTTCCCACGGCAGACCCTCGACTTTGTTGTAAGGAATCAGGTTCACCTTTGCGAAAAGTTTGCGCGCAAGCGCGGCGAGCGGCCTGACTTGCTCAATCGAATCGTTCACTCCGGCGATCAAAATATACTCGAATGTGAGCATCCGGCCCTTTTGTCCCTGGTAATGCTCGCACGCCGCGACCAGCTCCTTGAGCGGATACTTGCGGTTCACCGGCATGATTTTGTTGCGCACTTCGTCGGTGGCGCCATGCAGCGATATCGCGAGGCGAAATTGCAACGGTTCATCCGCCAGCCTGCGAATCTGCGGCGCGAGGCCGCTGGTGGAAATGGTGATCTTGCGGGCGCCGATGCCGCCGCCCCACGGCGCATTCAAAATGCGCAACGCCTGGAGCAGGTGGTCATAATTCGCCAGCGGCTCGCCCATGCCCATGACCACCAGATTGTCCACAGTCCGTAGTCCACAGTCCCCAGTTGGTGGTTGTGCTGCGGATGACTGACTGCGGACTGTGGACTGTGGACCAAGTCTTTCGACTGCCATGACCTGCTCCACGATTTCGTCCGGCGTCAAATTGCGTTTCCAGCCGTCAAGGCCGCTGGCGCAAAATTTGCAGCCGTAGGCGCAGCCGACCTGGGTGGAGACACAGAGTGTGTGACGGTCGCTCGCTTCGCCATAAAGCGCTGGATTGGCGGGGATCAAAACACTTTCAATAAGCGCATGGTCGTGCAGCCGCCAGAGAAATTTCTGTGTGGTGTCGGGCGCGCCCTGTTTGCGGAGGAGTTCGAGTGTTTGGAGCGAAAAGTTCTCCTGCAATTTTTCGCGGAGCGGCTTGGGCAGGTTTGTCATCGCTTCCCAACTTGTGACGCGATGGACATAAAGCCATTCGAGCAACTGGGCCACGCGATACTTGGGCTGCTGCCAGGCGGCGAACTGCGTTTCCAGTTCCTCGCGCGTCAGCGATTTGATGTCCTGCAACACGCCTGCAACTTAACCGGCGCGGGACAGGAAACCAAGAAATTGCGTGCCAGCCCCGATTGATGGAATGCAAATCGAATGCAAAATCGAGGTTGCAGTTTAAGTGGTTGGTGTTAATAGTAAACCTGTGTCACGAAACGGCCAGGTTGTCAGCCGGCCGCGTATTACCGCGCGGTCTTTAAAAGTTTGCCACCCGTCATCCCTTGAAAGTATTCAGTCATGAAAAATTCCAGCATAAAACGCCACGGACTTAATCGCCGTCAGTTTATCCATTCTTCCGCCCTCCTGGCCGGCACCGCGCTGCTGTCGCCGTGGGCGCTTTCCAGTGTCCGCGCCGCCGGCGCTCCCGCCGGCAAACGCACCGCCGTGGACCAGGTGACGCTGGGCAAAACCGGCATCAAGCTCAGCCGGCTGGGCATTGGAACTGGAAGCAACAACGGAAGCGAGCAAACTGCCCTTGGCCGGGAGGGTTTCACCAAACTCATCCACCACGGCTACGATCAGGGCATCACTTACATTGACACTTCGGAATCATACCGCACTTTTGAGTGGATCAGTGACGCGGTCAAAGGATTGCCGCGCGAAAAACTTTTTATTCAGTCCAAGATGGAAGACAAACCGTCTGACGTGCTGGCCGTGATTGACCACCACCGCAAGGTGTTCAACACGGACTACATTGACAGCCTGCTGGTTCATTGCATGACGAGAGGCCAATGGACCGACGAATGGAAGCGCATCATGGATGGTTTCAACGAGGCCAGGGAGAAGAAATGGATTCGCGCGAAGGGCGTTTCCTGCCATTCGCTGCCCGCGTTGCGCGCCACCGCCGCCAGCGATTGGGCCGAGGTGCTCCTGGCGCGCGTGAATCCCCAGGGCATCTACACCGATGGCGAGGTGGCGGACTGGAGCAGCAACATCCATCACGACATCGCACCGGTGATGCAGGAGATCAAAACGATGCACGCGAAGGGCGTCGGCGTGATTGGCATGAAAATCTTCGGCGCCGGTACTTTCAACGACCCGGCCGAGCGGGAAAAATCCATCCGCTTTGTGATGGCCTGCAAGGACATTGACGCCGTGGTCATTGGCTTTACCAGCACAAAACAAATTGACGAAGCGATTGAACGGATGAACCGCGCGCTCGCCGAAGTTTGACGTGTCCAAAGCGCCGGTTGTGGCGGCTCAATACGCCAACAATTCCAATTGGCGCTGACCATTATTGACCCGTTGCCAGTGGCCATTGCGCTGGATGACCAGATGATGGCAAGGATGCGCCTTTCCCCCGGCTTATCGTTGACGGACAACAGTTGAAACTTGGCCCGATCTTTAATCTCTGAAGCGGTGCGCGGCATCAAGGCGAACGCCACGTTTTTGTTAAAATTCAGCAGGTGTTAATTGAAGTTTTGGCGAAAGCCGGCTTCCAACCGGTTGTAATCGTCCCATTCATCGGCCGCGACGGGTTGCATCGAGCCGCGCGGGACAGTGACCATTTTTGGCGTTTTCCACTTCCAATGTTCAACGTGACCGTCGGCAAAAGACAGGTTGCACCCCTGATTGTGCCGATTGCCGGGGATGTCAAACCAATATCCATCGTAATACCAATCCAATTCAGTGGGAATGCCAAACATCGTGTCAATAATCTCATCCTCATGCACGTCGAGGAAAACAATCAGCCCGGTCGGCGGCGGATTTTTAATTTCGGTGGATTTGGTGTAATGCGGGGTGTACTGAGAAATTTGCCCAACGTAGCTCAGGCCATTGACCGACTGGCTCAGGTTGTAACTGCGCCAGCGCGTCTGGCCCAAGTTTGTGCCGGTGTGGGTTTGGACGGTTGATTGGTCGGCGGGGCAATGATAAATCGCAACCGAAGCATTATATTGGAAGAGCAGCCCATTTTGGATGCCCGCTGGATCCACATCAAATGGGGCCACATTGGTGCACCAGGAAGGTCCGTCGTTGCCAGGAACGGGCTGGTCGGTGGTAATGTCATAGACAAAATTATTCGGCGGCATGAAATCATCATTGTCGCCGACGTAAAGCTGGAAGCACAATTGCAGTTGTTTGAGATTGTTCAGGCATGCGATGCTCAATGCCCGGCCTTTGGCTTGGGACAAAACCGGCAATAACATCGCGGCCAGGATGGCAATGATGGCGATGACCACCAGCAATTCGATGAGCGTAAACGCCCTGGGGAGGCCACCGGAGGGCCGACAACGATTGGTGATGCTGACGCGCATGATTCGGAACGGGACAATAAAAAATACTCGTTGCCGGACAATCCGCCACCGGAATTTTAGGCCATCAATCGCCTCAATAGGTCAGCATCTCAAGTTCGCGGATGCCGGTGTCGGTCAATTGCCAGCGGCCACCGCGCCGAACCACCAAGTGGCGGCAGGGATTGGCCTTTTCCTCATCCTCATTGACCGAAAGGAGTTGGAACCGGCCTTCGCCGTGGATTTCCGAGGCGGCGCGCGGCATCAGCGCGAATGCGACGCAATTGTAATTCAGCGCGATTTCATAGCCTGCGACGCCCTCTTTTTGGGCGATGGGATTGGGCAGGACCAGCATCGGGTAACGTTTCAGGTAGTGAAAATTCGTCGAGCGCACCAGCACGCGGCAAAGCTCGGTCTGGCCGCGGATAAAATTCAGCAGGCTGAATTTGGCGGCGGGGTTGTGTTCGGCGAGCAGAATTTCGCGCGCATCGAGGCCGTTGAGGTTCTGCCCGTTCCAGATGCCGTGGTCGTTGCGCTGTTTGGGAAAGGTTTGTTTATACCAACCGGCAAAGCCCTCGTTGACGAATACGTTCAATTCGAAATGCACATGAGCGCGGTCCTTGGTGATGGTTTCGCCGGTGTTCGACGTGCGTCCCATCGTGGCGATGACTTCGCCGGCCTTGACCTGTTTGCCGACGGCGAGGCCGGGCTGGATTTCACTCAGATGCGCGTAGAGCGAATAAATCTCGATGCCTTCAATGACGTGACGGATGACGATGTATTTGCCGTAATTCGACAGCGCCGGCCTGGTGCTGAAATAAACCACCGTGCCATCGGCGGTGGCCATGACGGGATCGGTCGGCTCGCCGTGCCGGCCGCGCTGGAGGCAGCGGATGTCGATCCCCTCGTGCATTTGCCGGCCATCGGTGCGCACGCAGCCGAAACTGCCGGTCGTCCACGGTTTGTCCGGCGCGGTTGGGGCAAAGAATTTCAGTTCGTCGCCCATTTCATACAACGCGTGATTGGCGGTGGGGAATTGGAACGGCGATTGCGCAAAAAGGCTGGCGCCAAATCCCAGGGACAGCGCGGCAGCGGAAAAAATGGCGCGGTCAACAACGGGGAAAATCATTTGAGCATTTTTTTGTGGTTTTCCTTCGCGACGTTGCTGAGACCGAGCGCAAGTTGATCAGCCTCCTCGCGCGAGCAGTCGGGCGTGAACGCCAGCGTGCCGTTGCTGATGCGGCGGCCGATGATGGGATCGGCAAGCCAGCGGCCATCGCTGATTTTTTTGCCCCATTGGCCGAAGATGACGAAATGAGCTCCGGGATTGGCGGCGGAATATTGTTCGAGCAGCCAGGTGCCGTTTTCGTCAAATTTGATCTCGAGGGCAAAACCGCCCATTGCATCGATGACTTTGGCTCTGACGATGTTGTCTTCCGACAAAATCGGTTCGCGTTTGATGGTGACGAGCACAGGATTGGAGCGCAGCACGGAAATGTTCTGGCTCGTGCCGGTGAGGTCGGGACTCACCTCAATATGCACGCGCAGGGCGGCGTTTGATGTTTTCTTGCCGGTCTGGCAGCCGCAGGCCAGTCCGAGCAGGACGGCCAGCGCCAAATAGATGTTGAATCGTCGCGCCAAAACTTTCATAGTGGGCCTCACAAAACCGCAATGCGCGAACAAAGTAAAGACACTTATGGGCAAACAATCCAACAAAGTTGAAAATCGAAGCCGCCGGAAACGCTACCTCAAACGCAAAAAGGTGGCGGCGAAAACGAAAAAAGCCGCAAAGTCCAAAACTGCGACTTGAGCGCAAGTCTTTTGAAAAATCAAAAGGCCATCCGAATGGGTGGCCTTTTCTGTTTTTTGCGCAAATTGTTTGATTCTTCAAAAACAAACTTCTTCACCGCGCGGAATTTCCGGCGAAAATCCGGTGAATAATTCTTCGTTCAAATCAAGCGAACAGTTCGATTCCATTGGCTGATTCGAGTTGTTCGCAGGTTGTTCACGGGCCGTTTTCGGTGAACAAACTGTGCATATCAATTCGTTGTCGGTTTGGGAATTTGAGTTATTATGTTCACAGTTCATTGAAAGAACGAAACGGACGGTAAAGATCGAAAGGTTGAGTTGTCCGTTTCAGGATAATCCCAGGTGACTGGGGAAAAGTTGGGTCAGGCTGGTTGGCCCGGCTCCTCTGAAGTTGGATCGCAAGGTTTGATGAGGAGGCAGAATTCACCAGTTCCTCTGGCGGTGTTCGCACACCGTCAAATGCGAATGAGGGACTTGGCGGCGAGGGGCGATGAGAAGCCGCTCCAAGCCGGGTCAAGTAGTTCAGGCTGGTTTCGAGCCTGGGCGAATCGCAGTTACCCAGAGGGTATCCGGTTGCTACTGCGCATCAGCACGGACGGGCGACTCTGGCGGTCACGCAAAAAAACGGGATCCGCCAAAAGAAAGACGCCGAAAGGCGGGACAAAATGAGCGTTCGCACCGGGAAGGACACGACGGCTCGGCAGGCTGCGTGAAAACCTTCCAAGCGCCGGCGATGTTAAAAACGACACCGCTGGGCTGTGAGCGAAAACAACCTGAGAGTGAAGAGGCGAGACCCGTGGCTTCGGGCGAACGCACCGTCAAAAGCGGTGGCTGACCCGGGGCTAGTGGTGGAGACGCGAAGAGCAAATCACAGACGTGTCTTCATCTGGTTTGCAAGCTGGTGGCGCAACCATCAGTAAAGCAGGCTGAAAAGCCTCACTCGAAATCCAGTGTCCGCAAGGCGCTGGACGGCCCTGCCACGAGGCCGAAGACTCCGCTTGCCGTGGAGAATGGCGTCGGGAAGCTGACAGCCTCCGAAAGGGGCGCGCCTAATGTCGGCATGGGAAAGAGAGCTTGGCGCACTCCCATCCCCCATTTGTCCCTGCTCGACCGCAAGGCCGGGCAGGGACTTATTGTTTTTGGAGGAGAGAAAACATCGAACATTGAACATTGAACGCCCAACATCGAATCGAAAACAAGTCGTTGAATCGCATCTCCATTGGATGTTCGGAGTTCGATGTTGGATGTTTTCCAATGGTTGAAAAATTCCTCTTGCCCTCGTCCCAAACTCGTCACAATCTTGACTAACAACAATAATTAAACGAGTTTTGAAAAGCTTTATGGGACGCATTTATAATAACATCGTCGAAACCGTCGGGCGCACTCCCTTGGTCAAACTGAACAAAGTCACCGCCGGCCTGCACGCCACCATCCTTCTCAAGTGCGAATATTTCAATCCGCTCAGCAGCGTCAAGGATCGCATCGGAATGGCGATGATTGAGGACGCCGAAAAGCGCGGCATCCTCAAAAAAGACACCGTCATCATCGAGCCGACGAGCGGCAACACCGGCATTGCGCTCGCCTTCGTCGCGGCCGCCAAGGGTTACAAAATCATTTTGACCATGCCCGAAACGATGTCGGTGGAACGTCGCACGCTTTTGGCGATGCTCGGTGCAAAGCTGGTTTTGACGCCCGGCGCTGAGGGCATGAAGGGCGCGATTGCCCGCGCGGAACAGCTCGCCAAGGAAACGCCGAACGCCTGGATTCCGCAGCAGTTTGAAAATCCGGCCAACGTGGAAATTCATCGCAAGACCACGGCGGAGGAAATTTGGGCCGACACGGACGGCAAGGTGGATATTTTGGTTGCGGGTGTCGGGACGGGCGGCACCATTACCGGCTGTGCAGAGGTGATCAAAGCGCGCAAACCGTCATTTGAAGCCATCGCGGTGGATCCCAAGGATTCGCCGGTTATTGCGCAAACACTGGCTGGCCAGCCATTGAAGCCCGGCCCTCATAAAATCCAGGGATTGGGTGCCGGGTTTATTCCCAAGAACCTGCATTTAAAGGATGAGAAGGGCAATCCGCTGATCAAGGAATCCATTCCCGTCGCCAACGACGACGCGTTTGCCATGGCGCGGCGGCTGGCCAAGGAAGAGGGAATTTTGTGCGGCATTTCATCTGGCGCGAACGTCTGGGCGGCGATCCAGGTTGCCAAACGTCCTGAAAACAAAGGCAAGCTGATCGTTACCATCGCACCGTCCACCGGCGAACGTTACCTCAGCACGCCCTTGGCTGCCGAAGCGAAGGCGGAAGTGGGCGGATAAGGCAAGAGGAGTATTGGAATGATGGAGTAATGGAAAATTGAACCCCGCCCGCCCATTGCTCCAATGTGTCATTTCACCAATTTCTTTAAAATAATTGTTGCGTTCGGCGGGTTTTGCCCGTAATCATTGGGTGTCGAAGGTTTTAAGGACCTCGTTTTTGCGGGGTTGCTTCCAAGATTCAACAATTCAAAACTGGTTTAGGGATTAATTCCTGCCTTCGAGTACACAAAATATGAGTGGTTCAGAAAACAACGACGATAAAACGTCCAATTACGGTGCGGGCTTTCTGGAGATTTCCGAGAAGGGCTTCGGCTTTCTCCGCACGGTAGCCAACCATTTTCATCCCAAACCGACCGACATTTTTGTCACGCCGGACACCATCCGACGCAGTTTCCTGCGCGAAGGCAGCTACGTCGCCGGGCCGACGCAGCCGCCGCATCGCGGCACGAGTCCGCAGCTCAAGGCCGTTGACAAGGTCAATGAAATGCCGTTTGAGGATTACACCAAGGCCGTCCGCTTTGAAAACCTCACCACGATTGATCCGATCGAAAAGTTCAACCTCGAAACCACTCCCGACCTGCTCGAAACGCGCATCATTGACCTCGTCACGCCGATTGGCAAGGGCACGCGCGGGTTGATTGTCTCCCCGCCGCGCAGCGGCAAGACCACCATTCTCAAGCAAATCTGCAACGCCATCACCACGAACCATCCCGAGGTCTATGTCATGGTGCTGCTCATTGACGAACGTCCGGAGGAAGTCACGGATTTCCAACGTTCGGTCAAAGCCGAGGTGGTTGCGTCGTCGAACGACATGGATTTGGAAACGCACGTCCGCCTTTCGCGTTTCATGGTTGAGCGTTGCCGGCGCATCGTCGAATCCGGCAAGGACGCTTTTATATTGATGGATTCGCTCACGCGCATCGCCCGCGCCTACAACAGCGTTCATGGCGGCAGCGGCCGCACGATGACCGGCGGGGTGGACGCGCGCGCGCTGGAAATCCCGCGCAAGATGTTCGCCTCGGCGCGCAAAATTGAGGAAGGCGGTTCACTGACGATTCTGGCCACCGCGCTCGTGGACACCGGGTCGCGCATGGACGAATTGATTTTCCAGGAGTTCAAAGGCACGGGCAACATGGAATTGATTCTCGACCGCAAACTGTCCGACCGGCGGTTGTTCCCGGCCATTGACATTCCCAAGAGCGGCACGCGCAAGGAGGAAAAACTTTTCCCGGCCAAATATCTTGAAGCCATCCGCAAATTGCGCCGCACGATGGTGGATTTGAACCCCATCGAAGCGATGGAAACGCTCACCGCCGCGCTCAAGAAACATAAGACTAACGAGGAGTTGCTCGCCAAGCTGGAAAAGGGCTGTTGAGTTGGAAGGCGGGCGGGCTCGGGACTGGCATGTTCGGATTTCTTAAAAAACGCCGCCGTGACAGCATTCGGAGCCGGCCATTCCCTTCAGAATGGCGCGACATTCTTTTGCGCCATTATTCCATGTATTCCCGCCTCCCGCCGGCGGATCGCCGGGAGTTGGAGGGCCACATTCACGTTTTCCTGGCGGAGAAACGGTTCGAAGGCTGTGGCGGACAGGAAATCACCGATGAAGTGCGGGTGTTGATCGCGGCGCAGGCGTGCCTGTTGCTGCTGCACCGGGACACGGACTGTTACCCGCTCCTGCACAGCATCCTGGTTTATCCCTCCAGCTACATTGCCAAAACGTGGTACTGGGAAAAGGACGGGACGATTACCGAAGGAGAGCAGGCACGAGGAGGTGAATCCTGGCCGCACGGGACGGTGGTCCTGGCGTGGGATGGGGCGATCGCCGGCGCGGTGGAACTGAACAAGAGCCGGAATCTGGTCATTCACGAGTTTGCGCACCAGCTTGATCATGAGGACGGCATCACTGACGGCGCACCGCTCCTGAGCGGGTCAAACTTGTGGCAAATTCACCACCGCTACCAAACATGGGCCAAAGTTCTGAGCGCAGAATTTCACCAACTTCGCCGCGCGGCGGAAGACGGCCGGGAGACGGTCCTGGACACGTATGGTGCCCAAAATCCCGCGGAGTTTTTCGCCGTGGCCACGGAATGCTTTTTCGAGAAACCCGCTCAACTGAAAGAACGGCATCCGGCTTTGTATGCCGAATTGAAAGAATTCTACCGGCAAGACCCATTGCTCTATGCGCCAGCAAGCCCTGAGAAAAATGAAATTTCAACATAAGAACCAATCCCAGCCGAGAATGACGGATGCGGGGTCGCTCCATTCGCGGCCGCCGCTGGAGCGGATGTTGCGCATCCATCAGGCGCTTCAGTCCGGCAAATTCCCCAACGCCTCCACGCTCGCCCGCGAGATCGAAGTCGCCACCAAGACGATTCATCGCGACATCGAGTTCATGCGCGACCGGCTGGGCCTGCCGGTCGAGTTCCATCCGGGCAAAAATGGCTATCATTACACCGAGGAAGTAAGCGCGTTCCCGAACATCCAGATCACCGAGGGTGAGCTTTTCGCACTCATCGTCGCCGAAAAGGCGCTCCAGCAATATCGCGGTACGAGCTTCGAGAAACCGATCCTCAGCGCCATCCGGAAAATGGAGCAGTCGCTGCCCGACACCATTTCGCTCAACCTTGCCGATATCGAGCAGACGATTTCCTTCCGCACCCGCGCCGAGCCGATTTTGAATCTCGAAATATTCGACACGCTGGCCCGGGCGGCCGCGCACCGGCAACAAATCGAACTGGCCTATCGCAAACCTGGTCAGCCGCAGCCGGAGAAGCGCCTCGTTGACCCATATCATCTGGCGAACATTAATGGCGAATGGTATCTGTTCGCCTACGATCACGCGCGCAAGGACATCCGCACCTTCGTGCCCGCGCGCGTGCAATCCGTGAAGCTGACCGGCCAGACCTTCGAACGTCCGCAAAAGTTCTCGCTCGAAAAACGGTTGCGCGACAGCTTCGGTGTCCACTCCGGCGAAGGCGAATACGAGGTGGTCATCCGTTTCAATGCGCGTGCCGCCGATTACGTCCGCGAAAAGAAGTGGCACGAATCGCAGCTACTCCGCGAACTGAAGGGCGGGGGAGTGGAATTGAGAATGAAACTTTCGAGCTTGATGGAAATCGAGCGCTGGATTTTGAGTTGGGGCGGGGACGCGAAAGTTTTGAAGCCGCGAGAATTGGCGGTAGCTATTCGCAATTCAGCCCAGAGGATTCTTGATTCTTCGAGATAAAAACTCTGGACAAAACGGGGCGACCGGCGTCTTCAGCGAACAGTTGGAAAATCCGGGCTTCAAAGTGCCAATGTTGTTTGGGTTGTTAGGTGGGGTTAAAGCGCTTGTTGTGATGCGGTACGGCGCAAAATACGGACAATCGGTTCCCAGCATGATCCATTTGTGATGTTTTCAGGGTTGAATCATCTGCTAATCTTGACGTAAGGTGGCTAGGTCATGCGAATTGTCGGATTGATCCTCATGGTGTTGGCTCTGGCGTTCTCGTCGGTGCATGCCCAGCAATACTCCATTGACTGGTACAAAATCGCCGGGGGCGGCGGCACGAGCGCCGGCGGTGTTTATTCCGTCAGCGGTACCATCGGCCAGCACGATGCCGGCGGAGCGATGACGGGCGGTAACTATTCGCTCACTGGCGGATTCTGGGCGCTGATTTCCGTGGTGCAAACGCCCGGCGCGCCGCTGCTCACGATTTCTTTCAACCCTCAACTCTCAACCATCAACGTGTCGTGGCCGTCCCCTTCGACCGGCTGGACGTTGCAACAAAATTCGGATTTGACGACGACCAGTTGGTCCACCAGCGGTGACATTTCCGACAACGGGACGATCAAGAGCATCACCATCGCATCGCCGACGGGGAATTTGTTCTTCCGGCTGCGCAATCCGTAGCAGTCCCGCTCTGCGCGGGATGAGTCCGCTTGAACTTGGTTAAATAATGAGCCGACTGACGTCGGCTGCTACGGTTGTTGATTCATCCACTCCAAAACCTGCTTTGCTGCTTCCTTTGGCGCGGTGCTGAGGACGTTGTGGTCGGCGCGCCGGATGATTTTGTAATCGCGCAGGGCCGGACAATTTTTCCTGAGCCAGCGTCGGGTGAACGGCCAGGGCACGAGGGGATCGAGAATTCCAGTCAAGCCAAACACCGGCAGCGTGGTTTGGCTGGCAATCGGGCGCGGATCGGATTGGGCAATCAAATGCAGGCGATGCTGCGCGGCCCGGCGGTCCAGTTCCGTCCGGCGGACAACAAATTCGTCAATGGTCGCCAGCGTCTCCGGTGAACGGCGATACCGGAAGCGCGAGATTTTGGCAAAGCTGAATAAGATTCGCACGAACAACGCCGTGGAAATCCTGCCGGTGAGTTTTTCCGCCAGTCGCACCGCCCAGCGCATGGGATGCTTCACAAATCCGCCCGCCAGAATCACGCCCTGCGCCGGAAACTTCCCGCGTGCGACCATCGCCCACAAAACCTGCGAGCCATACGATTCGCCGAGCAGCCAGCCGGAGGTGATGCCATTGTGCGCCAGCGCGGTTTCGATGGTCGCCGCGTAATCGTCCAGCGACCACGTGAGCGTGCGCGGGTAGGTGATTTCGACGAAGCGCGCGTGGCCGCTGATGGCCTTGCGAAAGCTGCCGATGAGCGTCCAATCGCCGTGCAAGCCGGGCAGATAAATCAGTGTGGGCAGCGAAGGTTCGCCGTAAATGCGCAGTTGAAGTTCTTCGGCCATTGTTTCAGCAATTTTCTTAAACTGGGGACTGGAAAGTCCCCAAAACCCGCAGACAAGAATGTCTGCGCCACGTAGCGCAGGCTTTTCCCCCTTCGCGTCGCGCCAAAGCGCCGCTCCGGCGCGACGGCGGCCAGCCTGCGGGTTCTGGCATCTTTCCAGATGCCAGTCCTTGCCCGCCTCGTTTTGTCAATCATATCGGACCAGGGTGGTCAACCCTTCCGGATTGGCGACATCCACGCCTTGAAGGAAGATAATGTGTTGATATCCGAGATTCTTCAGGCCAACAACCCAGGGGGTGCCGCGGTCGCGAAACTGGTCGCCAAACTCCTGTTCGGTATAATTCTCAAGAATGACCACGGCTGTTTGATGTTGGGGCAATGCCACCGCCCGGGCCAGAAGCTGGTCATTACCTTCCTTGGCCGAGGGGGTCGGTTGAAGCATCTGGCAGGTCTGGTTGTCCCAGGATTGAATGACCAGTGCGGTATTGTCGGTGTTGTGAAATGCCCGGGACGGGGTCGCACACGAGGTCGAGATGATGGCCAATGCCATCAGAGCCAATGAGGTGCAGATGTTTGATAATTTCATATGTTCCTGCTGATTGATGCGTCAGTTTGGTTTGCTCTCTTCTTACCACTGCTTAATGCGCAATTGCAATGCCATTGATTGCAGACCGATGTAATGCGGGCGCAACCGGATACTACCCCCCAACCGACCAGACGCGCCGGCTCGTAGCGCAGGTTTCCAAACCTGCTGTATCGCCGACTTCCCAGTCGGCAAGGCGTTGGAAATCACACAGTTTGCGGGTTTGGAAACCCGCGATACAGCAGACTTAGAAGTCTGCGCTACGGGGGTAGTGTCAAGCTGCGCCTGATGCACTGTTCCAGTGGTTGGGTGTTGTTATTTTAACTTCGGGAAAAATTCCGACGCCGTTTTGCACGTCGCCGCGCCCAAGGCTTCGAGCGAACAGCCTTTCACCTGCGCGACAGTTTCGGATATTTCCTTCACATAAGCCGGTTCGCAGCGTTTGCCGCGATAGGGCACGGGCGCAAGATACGGACAATCGGTTTCCAGCATGAATTTGTCCAGCGGAGTGGCGGCGACGGTGTCACGGACGTTTTGTCCGTTCTTGAACGTGACGATGCCGGTGAAGCTGACGAGCGAGCCGATTTCCAGGATGCGGCGCATCCGGTCGGCCCCCTCGCCGAAGCAATGGAACACACCATGCACTTTGCCGGCGAACGGCTGGAGCTGGGCGAAAGTGTCGTCAAAAGAGTCGCGCTGGTGAATGACGCAGTTCAACCCGGCTTCAGCGGCGATTTCCAACTGTTGCTGGAAAATCCCGGCCTGCTTCTGTTTGTAACACGCGTCGTCGGCAGCGCCGCCGGTTTTTCCGCCCGGCAAACGGTGGTAATCGAGGCCGATTTCACCGATGGCGACGACTTTCGGATGCTTCACCAGTTTGCGCAGCGGTTCGCGAATATCGTCCGGTGCTTCATGGGCATTTGACGGATGCCAGCCGACGGCGGCAAAAACGCACGCGAAACGTTCGGCCAGTTTGATGGCGCGCGCACTGCTTCCGAGATCGGTGCCGATGGAAATGATTTTGGTGATGCCGACGGCCTGGGCGCGGGCAATGACCTCCGTAAAATCCTTTGCGTAGTCTGGGTAATCAAGATGCGCGTGGGTGTCGTAGAAGACGGCCATAAGATTCAGGTGGCGGAGAATTCGTTGAGGAACATTGAACATCGAACATCGAACGCTGAACATCGAATGCCGCATCGCCAATCTTCATTCGGAGTTCGATGTTGGATGTTGGATGTTCTGTCATGGGGAAAGGCTACGGCTTGGCCGGAGCATTGGTGCCGGCGGGTTTTTGTTCGAGCGCGGCCAGTCTTGCCTCGATGGCCGGCTTACCGGGGTAATCGGGTGATTCCTGGAGAAGCTGTTTATAATTTTCAATGGCGTCGGCTTCACGATTCTGCGCCAGAAGTTTTTCGCCCAGCGTGCGCCGGATGCGAATGCGCTGTTCCGGCGACGGGTTACGGGTCAGGGCGCGTTGATACGTTTCAATGGCCGAGGACGGTTTGCCCTGCATTTCATAAAGGTCGGCGAGTTTTTCAGTGAGTACGGCGCTATTGGTGGTTGCGGGAATGGTTTCGAGAAAAGCGGCGAGTTGAGCAACGGGCGCACCGTGAGCCAGGTCCAAATCCACAATACGCAGATAGGACCATTCGATGAGCGGATTATGGGTGCGCGCGAATTCCGCGTGCAACTCCGCCAGTTCTTTGGCAAAAGGCCGGTAAAGCGGGTCGCCGACGACGGTTGTCTGCCAGGACAAAACGGGTTGCGCGGCCCAGGCGGCCTCGCCAAACGTGAAACCGCCGGCAGTCAGCCGCGCGAGAAAGGCGGCGACATTGGGGGTGCCGGGGAGATATGGCTCGTTGACGCAGCCCATGGTGCAGGTGGCGCCTTTGGCGAGCAGCGGCCCAACCCAAAACTGGTTCGTACTCCGCAACGTGGGCGCGCTGAAGGAATGCAGATGATACGCGAACGCACCGGGCATGAATTCAACCTTGGGCAGCGTGAACGGGCCGGAGACATTCTCGTCGTACCAGCCACAATAAATCGCGATCTGGCTCATCGGAAAATCAGCGGGGAACGTGCCCGGATTCTTGTCCACCGTCGTTTCAAAACCCCATTCGCGGCAGATTTCCCCCGCGTTCAGAATCCATTCGTCGCCCAGGTAATAGCTGTTCGTTTTGTCCAATCCTCGTGCGTCAAAATAAGTGCGGCCCCACAAACCGTCGCGTTCGGCGGCGAGCGCCTTGTCCACCAGACCGCGCGCAATCTCCACGTTGGGGCCGTCGAGCCGGGCGACGATCAAAATGCCGTTGGTGGGGTGGAGCAGCGCCGTGTTTGTGGTCCCATAGACCCAGTTGGGCAGCGGTCCGGAAAGCGGGACATTCATTTTCACCAGCGGCAGCCAGGCCAGCTCGGAATCCACCGCCGCATCATTGCGCAACAGTTCCGGTCGGGCGTTCTCCCGGCCCGGTTCGCGCAAATTCGGGTCGGCGGCGATTTTCAGCGGAACGCCGTAGCAGAGGACCGCGTAACGGATCGTGGATTCAACGACGCGATTTTCGACACGCTTCGGCTGGCCGTTGGTCGCGGCGTTGGTTATGGAACCAAACCGCCAGAGCTTGTCCACGACCAGCCGGCTGGCCAGCGGGAATTGCAGCGCGTTTTCAAACTCGGCGCGCGTCATCGCCTCGGTGATGGGCAGATCGAATCCGTAAACCTGCGCTTTCGGCACCTGGCGCATTTGGGCGTAATGGTCCGCCACCAGTTTCGATCCGGGCATGCGATTGTTGTAAATCACGACCACCTCGTCGCCGCCGGCGTAGGCGAATAGCGGTGCGAGCGCAAAGACAAAAACCGTGAATCTGATCCCAAAAAAACTCATATGTTGGTCATTTGACCTCGCGCCCGGTGTCCGGTTCAATTCAATTTGCCGAAGAGTGCTTCGTGCATGCCGGGCATGGGCTGGCCGGTTTTTTTATCCCAATAACGAAAGTTTGCGCTCCAGTCCCAGATCGCCCAACCCAAACCTTGTTGTTCCGCCGCATGCCGGAACGTCGAGTAATAACGGGCACGTGACACCGGGTCAGCCTTGAGGTAGCAGCCAAATTCGCCGATGTGAACCGGGTAGCCGTAATAATCCGACCACGCGCGGAGGAACTTTAATTTGTCCGCGAAGGCCAGCGCGCTGCTCGGGTTTTTGTCCGTCGGCAGGGTGTTGTAGGTTTGAATCCAGGCTAAAACGTTGGAATTCAAATTCAGCTTCGGGTCGGCCTTGAGCGGTTGCGCGGGCGGGCCGGGAAACTGGATGCCGGTTTGCTGCATGTCCGGTCCGGCCCAACCCGCGCCCTGATGCGTGAAGTGAAGCGGATCGTAACAATGGACGGAAACAATCACGTTGTTGTCGGGCGGCAGCACCAGATTTTTCAACTCGTCAATGCCGCCCCAGTTTCCCGGTTCAACGACAATCGTCCGGTTGGGATTGCTCCGGCGAATCTCCGCAATGGCGCGGGCATAAATCGGATTCATCAAGCCGGTCGTGGCGTTTTCATGCGGTTCATTATCGAGTTCGAACGCGAGCCGGTTGGTGAAGTCCTGGTAATGCGCCGCGATTTGACACCACAACGCGAGAAATTTTTCCGTCTGCGCCGCCGGGTCCCGGTCCAATTCGTTGAAGTGATGGACGTTGATCATCACGGCCAGCCCGTTGTTCAGCGCGTTGGTGACGACAAAATCAACCCGGGCAAAAATTTCCGGCGCCAGCGTGAAATCCGGCGCGGCCCCGGCGTAATGCTGCCAGCCAACCGGCACGCGCACATGATCAAACCCCGCGCGCTTCATCTGTGCAAATTCATCCGCGGAAACCGTCACCCCCCAGCCTTGGTTCGGCGGTACTTCGAGATAGTCACCCAGATTGACGCCGTGTTTGAACCACTGGGCCGCGCGGTGTGCCGGGGAATCATGTCCGGTCAGCGGCTTCATCTCCGGTGGATTCGAAGGCGTGAACGTGTTGCCGCCGTCAGCCCGTGCGGCGTCAAGCCCGCCGCACTGAAACAATGTCGCAACTATAATGGTACAAATGAATTTCATATCGGTAATGTCCTTTCAACGTTTAATTGCCGGTTATCTTCAGCCCGTCCCACGCGAGCATCACTCCGGAGGGCAGTTCCGCCTGCGCCCGGTCGTGGTCGTAATCGTGCGTGAGATGTGTGAAATAGGTCCGCGCCGCGCCGATGCGCCGTGCCGCCGCCAGCGCTTCGTCGAGGCACATGTGGGTTGGATGCGGCGTGTAACGCAACGCATCGAGCACGGCGACTTCGACGCCCTGGACCTTTTCCAGCGCGTCGGCGGGGATTTCCTTGCAGTCGCTCAAATATGCGAGCCGTTTTTTGCCGTTTTGCATGAAGAGATAGCCGTTCGTCATCGTCGAGCCGTGCGGCAGGGGCAGGGGAATGATTTCCAGGTCGCCGAGTTGAAACGGCCCGTCCACGATGTGCGGTTCGGGGCGGAAATAGCCTTTCGGAATTGTCCGCCCGTCAAACGCATAGATGAATATCCGCCGAAGCGCCGCCATCGTTGTCTCATTCGCGTAAATCGGCAACGCGCCTTTGCGCAGATCGCAAAACCGGCGGCAATCGTCCAAACCCATGATGTGATCGGCGTGGGAATGGGTGAAAACAACCGCATCGAGCCAGCGGATGTTTTCGCGGAGCATCTGGATGCGAAATTCCGGCGTCGTGTCCACGACGAATTTGACCTGGTCCGTGGCCACGTAAATGGAAGGCCGGGTGCGATGGTTTTTGGGATTGGCCAGGAATTCCGGCGGATATTCCTGGCCGATGATGGGTACGCCCTGCGACGTGCCGCTGCCGAGAAAAATGAATGAAAACGACATGATTAAAATTTTCTTTCGTTACCGGCTGCCAGCCTATTCAATTCAATCACGAATGCACACGGATAAACACGGATTTGAAGACAAGTATCGCGCGAATGATCGCGAAATGCATGAATGTCTTTCCCATGCGTGCCAATTCATGGAGTCAGCGTCCAGCCATTTTTATCCGTGTCCATTCGCGTCCATCCGTGGTTGTAAGATTTACCGGGACAAAATCCAACTATGTTGACCACGCTACGCATCAAAAACCTCGCGCTCGTGCCGGACTTGACGCTTGAGCTTCAGCCCGGCTGCAATGTCATCACCGGCGAGACCGGCGCGGGCAAATCCATCATCATTGGCGCACTCAATCTCGTCCTGGGCGAACGCGCCGACCGTTCGCTCATCCGCACCGGCAGCGACAATTGTTCCGTCGAAGCCGCGTTCGACGTCACGGAATTGCACGTCAACCAACGCGGAACGCCGGCCTCCGGCACGGCTCGACGCGGTAGTGATTTGAAACACGCCAGGCCGGAGGCCGGCGCTCCATCGCAGTTGGGAAAATTTCTGGAGGAGAATGGCCTGGAGCCGTGCGAGGCGAATCAGCTCGTCCTCAAACGCACCTTCACCGCCGGTGGAACGAACCGCCAATTCGTCAACGGCTCGGCCACCACGCTGAACGTCCTGGCGGCGATTGGCGAATGGCTCGTGGACATGCACGGCCCGCACGACCACCAGTCGCTTCTGCATCCCGCGAAGCAACTCGCCATTCTCGATGCGTTCGGCAATCTGGAAAAGGAGCGGGCGGCGTTTGGCGGACTGGTTCAACGCCGTGCCGTGCTTGAAAGCGAAAAATCCGCGCTCGTCGTGGATGAGAAGACCTACGCGCAACAACTGGACCTGCTGCGTTTTCAAGTGAACGAAATTTCCAGCGCCCGGCTTCAGCCCGGCGAAGATGAAGGGGTTGAGGAAAAATTCCAGCGCGCGAGCAACGCGGCGAAGCTGTTGCAATTAAGCCGGGGCGCGTTGGATATGCTGGACGGGAACGACCCTTCATTGCTCACCCAGGCCGGCGCGGTGGGCCGCACATTGCAGGAATTGCGGCGCGTGGACGCGGGCGCGGACGCGCTGGTTGAATTGCACGGGCAGGCGGCGTCGGCCCTGCGCGAATTGCAGTCAGAACTTTCGCGTTACGCGGAAAAGGTGGATGTTGACCCCGCGCAACTTCAACAGCTCGAAGAACGGCTTGATCTCCTCCACTCGCTCAAGCGCAAATACGGCGCGACACTGGCCGAGGTCATCGCGTTCGGCGACGATGCGAAGCGCAAACTTGAAAACTTGGAACAGCGCGATGGCGAACTAACACGGCTGAATGCGGAACTGGAAAAGCTCGACGCGGAACTATTGCGTGCGGGCAAAGAACTTTCCGCCAAACGGCGCAAAATTATTCCGCAGCTTGCGAAAGCCGTGGGCAAACAGCTTGATGATCTGGGTTTCAAACAAAGCAAGTTTGATGTGGGCATTACAACCTTGCGGTGGGGCGAGGCTCCTGACGAGCCGTCTTCGCTTCACTTCGCCGTGCCAAAGCCGGCTCGCGGGGACGCTCGCCCCACCAACTCCACCGGTTTCGACGAAATCGAATTTCAATTCGCTCCCAATCCGGGTGAACCCGCCAAGCCGCTCCGCGCCATCGCGTCGTCCGGTGAAATGGCCCGCGTCATGTTGGCGCTCAAAACCGTGCTCGCGGTGGAAGACGAAATCCCGGTGCTCATTTTCGACGAGGTGGACGCAAACATCGGCGGCGAAACCGCCAATGCGGTCGGCGAAAAGATGAAGCAGATTGCCGCCCGGCGACAGGTGCTATGCATCACGCATCTGCCGCAGGTGGCCGCGCCCGCCGATGCGCATTATGTCGTGACCAAACAGATAAAAGATGGCCGGACGATTTCCGGGATTGAGTTGTTGGGCAAAAAGGAGCGCGTGACGGAACTGGCGCGGATGCTCGGCGGCCAGAGTGACGCCGCCCGGAAGCACGCGGAGGCGTTGCTAAACGGATAATGGACGGCAAACATTGAAACCTATCCAATTTCTCACGAACCCGTGTAACCAGAACTGGTGACTGGCAGGGGACAGGGCATGAGGTATGATTTCATTGTTGTTCGTGTGGTAATTTAGTTCTCAATTCTGTTTGAAGAGGCCGGACCTGTTGTCCGGCCTTTCTTTTTTTATCAGCCGGTTCGATCTCCTGATTGCCAATCACTTGGGACGGAAGTTCATTGCCCTACCATTGCACCTTTAACCTGCTATTTCATACTTGCTTCAATGCGAACGTGCGAAGCACCTGTAGCGCAGGCTTCCAAGCCTGCTGTGTCGCCGACTTCCAAGTCGGCAGAGTGTTGTCGGATGCGGCGCGGCGTCAGCGGGTTGAGAAACCCGCGATACAGCAGACTTGGAAGTCTGCGCTACGCGGCAGGCTGATGCAGGGTGTGAAATATGCGAGTTAAATGCCGGCTTTGGCACGGAGTTGTTCCACCTGCTTCTCCAGTTCACGCAGGCGGTGAATCATGTCCGGCAACTGCTGAATCGCGATCATCTGCCGTTTGGCCTGTTTGTCCGGTGAGGCCGGATAGCCGAGCACTGTCACTCCGTCGGGAATATCCCGCATCACACCGGACTTCGCGCCGACGACGGCCTGGTTGCCGAGCTTCAAATGTCCCGCAATCCCCGACTGTGAAGCGATCACGCAGTAATCTCCCAGGCGCGTGCTGCCGGCAAAACCCGACTGGCCCATGACCAGACAGTGCCGGCCAATGACAACGTTGTGCGCAACATGCACCAGATTGTCAATCTTGGTGCCCTCGCCAATGACGGTGGAACCAAGCGCCCCGCGGTCAACGGTCGAGTTGGCGCCGATCTCCACATCGTCGTGGATGATCACATTGCCGACCTGCAGCACTTTGCGGTGGCGACCCTCGTCGAACACGTAGCCGTAGCCGTCCGAGCCGATGACCGTGCCGGCGTGGATGCTGACCCGGTGACCGATCTGCGTCCGCGCATAAACCACAACGTTTGGGAACAGGCACACATCGTCGCCAATCTGACAATCCCGGCCGATATGGTTGCCGCCCATGAGCACGGAACGCGCGCCGAGCCGCACGCGCGCGCCCAGCACGCAGTCCGGCCCGATGCACGCCGTGGGATCAATTTGCGCCGAGGCATCAATAGTCGCGCTTGGATGGATGCCGGACGGTTGTTGGTCCGGCGGGAAAAAGAGCGGCAGCACCCTGGCCATGGCCACGCGCGCGTTCCGCACGCGGATGAGGACTTTCTTCGACGGCGCGAATGCTTCCGATACGAGGATGGCGGCGGCCTGGCTTTGTTCAGCGGCGGCGAAGTGGGTTTCCTTCTCAGCGAAAGTGAGGTCGCCGGCCCGGGCACAGTCAGCGGGCGCGAAGCCGGTGAGTTGGACTGAACCGTCGCCGAGGACTTCGCCCCGGAGTTGTTCCGCAATTTGAGCAGCGGTGAATGACATAAAATGCTGGGTTAATGGTTAAGAGGCTCCGTTCGGGAAGAAGCTTATGCTGCCGCGAGGCGGTGGCAAGCCGCAAAGGGTCCCGAAACTCAAGGTGGACGCAACTTGACACCAGCATCAACTCCCTCGCCACGCCTGAGCGGGGCGAGGGAGGGTCGGGGCGAGGGGATTTGAAATTAAACGCGCCACCTCTCCCCCAACTCCGTTGGCGGAGAGGGAGAAAAATGGCGGGTGTGTCAAGTTGCGCCCGCTCAAGGTTGTTGTTTGCGACGATGCCCTGAAATTTTTACGACCAGAAAAATGCCCGTGATGCCGACGCATAACCATCCAAACCAGTCGCCGTGCTGGTTGTAAAAAGTCGGTAAACGTTTTTCGCCGGGTTGCAGCAACGGGAGATCAATCGTCATGGCGCCGACGCCGTAAACGCTGCCGGTATTGTCTTTGAAAATATCACGCAGCCGGCCATTGGCGTCCACCCAGCACGTCAGGCCGTTGTTGGAACTGCGTACCAGCGGCAAGCCGTTTTCCACGGCGCGGAAAACGGCGGCGGCGGCCTGTTGCCATTGCGCCGCGCCCTCGCCAAACCAGCCGTCGTTGGTCAGGTTCACCACAAAATCCGTGTCGTCCTGCACGTATTCACGCGCCAGTTCCGGGAACACGTCCTCGAAACAGATGAGCGTAGCGGTTTTGACGCGAGATGGAGTGCCGGTCTCCGATCCGGCGTCGGGAATATCAGCATTCGATTCGTGCCGGGCCGGAGGCCGGCGCTCCAGTTCAAACGGCACCGCACGGTCACCGGACGCAAAGCTGCCGGGGATGGGTGTAAACCATTTGACGAACGGCAACCAGCGCACGAGCGGGATGTATTCGCCAAAGATGACCAGCTTTTGCTTGTGGTAAACCGCCGCGCAACGGCCTTCCGGATTGAACAGGAACGCTGCGTTGAAAACGTCGAAGTCGTCCTTGCTCTTCGCATTGGGCCGCCATCGGGCGTCATCGGCGTTGCAAATCAACCAGAGATGGTGAGTGCGGACAAGGTTGGTGATGGCGGTGTAGCTGAACTCGTCGAATTCCGGCACGGCGGCTTCCGGCCAGATGAGCAAATCGGTTTTTGATCCCCTCGCCCTGCCTTGCACAGTTCCTGGGAGCGCTGGCGTCTCGCCGGCGAGTTCCGGTTTTTGGCTCCCGACTGGCCGGCGGGACGCCGGCGCTCCCAGGAGGGACGGGGCGAGGGGTTCGTTTGTTTGCTGCGCCGAAGTCAACGCCTGTTCGGAAAGCTCAAGCAGTTGCCGGAAACGATTGGTGTCTGTGTTCGGGTCCCAAATCAAAGTCTGCGGAATGCTGGGTTGAACGAGCGTGATGCGCAGCGTCGGACCGGGCGGATTTTGTCCGTTCATTCGCGCTAAACCGAACGCGAACAACACTGCGATTGCGGCCAGCGGCAGGAGAATTTCAATCTGCCACGCGAACCGGGAGGCTGGCCGGTGAAAAATCATGCAGACGGCGGAAAACAGCGACAACGAAACCCACACAACCAGAAATGAAACGCCATAGACACCCGTCACCGAAGCGATTTGAATGAGTGGTATTAGTTGATATTGCGAAGCACCGAGAGGATTCCATGGAAAACCGCTGAACAGCCGCACCCGGACCATTTCCAGCGCCACCCAGATGGCCGCGCCCATGAGCGACCACGATGTGCGACCGGACCAGGAGATTTGTTTCGGCTTGCGGGGATCGGTCTTCGTTCGTCTTCGACCCGACGGGCTCTCGCCCCACCAATTCACGAGCCAGACCCAGACAGCCGGGTATAACCCGAGATAGACGCCCAATAAAAACCAGCCGAGAATCGGATAGCCCGTCACCGGAATCAGCAGCAGCCAGTAAAGCGACGAGAGGAAGTGAGTCAACCCGGCAACGTAACCAACGCGGAAGGCATCGCCGCCGCGTTTGCCATGAGCGGCGGCCATCATCAAGGCCGGCGCAATCCAGGCGCAACCGGCGATGCCGATTTTTGGGAACGCGGCGGTCAACAAAAGCCCGGCGCCAATAGCCAGGAGATACCCGCTGCGAACCAGGAGTTCGTTGAGAAAACGTTTCAACGTGGCGAATGGCGAATAATCCTGCGTGAACGTGGGGCCAGGCCGGGTGCATTCGGCGGCCCGTTTCAAAACGGCAGTGCTGGCATTGACGACGATGGCCTCGCGCGCACCGCGCCAGATGGCGAGATCGGCGGACGAATTGCCGGCGTAGTCAAAACCGCGTTCGCCGAATTTGGCGATGAGGACCTTCAACTTGTTGGCGCCGCGCAAATTGGTCTTGCCGTCGCTGCCCAGCACCTCATCGAAGAGGCCGACATGATTGGCGACGGGCAGGGCCATGTCGCGGTCGGAGGCGGTGACGAGAATCAATTTCCGGCCGGCGGCCTTTTGTTCGCGCAGATAGGCGAGAAACGGTTCGTGGTAGGGCAGGGCGGCAGGATCAATTTTGACGCGCCGGGCGAGTTGTTGCTTCAAGAAAGCCCTGCCCCGCATCCACCAAAACAAAACGGGTAAGAGCTGGAACGGATTTCGCCGAAGCAATCGCGCCAGCGATTCCCAAAGCAAATCGGTCTTGATGAGCGTGCCATCCAGGTCCACGCAGAGCGGGACTGGATTGGCGGGCGTATCGGGCGGTGGTGGCATGTAGTGGTATCCTGAATCCGCCGCGAAATTAGAGGAAGGCGATGAGCGTGACAAGCCTGTCCGGATTGGAAGTGGTGTCTGAACCGTGCCAATGCGGAACTCCGAACGGCAGCGGCAGCTAATCCACGCTGTGGCCCTGTTCCCGGAAGCGCTGAAGCTTGTAAATCAATGCGCGCCGGCTGATGCCCAGTGCCTTGGCGGTTTCCGTGCGGTTGGAGTCGTGCTGTTTCAACGCCTGCAGGATGGCCTGGCGCTCGATTTCCTCCAGTTGCTGGGCGTCGCCAGCGGGCGCGGCGGACGGCAATCCCGCGGCTTCGCGCACGCGCGCGGGCAGGTGTTCCGGCAGAATCAATTCGCTGCGGGAAAGCAGCGCCGCCCGTTCCATCGCGTTGCGCAACTCACGCACATTGCCCGGCCAGGGATAGCGTTCCAGACAGGTGGAAACCGTGTCCGAAAACCGCGCGCGGCCCTTGGTGAATTCCTCAACGAACCGGCCGGCCAGCGGCAAAATGTCCTCGCGCCGTTCGCGCAACGGCGGCACGTTCAGTTCCACCACGTTCAAACGATAAAACAAATCCTCGCGAAAACGGCCGCTCTTGACTTCATCGTCGAGAACACGATTGCTCGCGGCCAGAATACGCGCATGGGTGTGAATCTCGCGGTTTGAGCCGATGCGCTGAAAGCGCCCGTCCTGTGTCACGCGCAGCAGCTTGGCCTGGAGCGGCGGCGACAGCTCGGCGATTTCATCCAGGAGAATGGTGCCGGCGTCCGCTTCTTCAAAACGGCCGATGCGCTGGGCGTGTGCGCCAGTGAACGAACCTTTTTCGTGCCCGAACAATTCGCTTTCCAGGAGTGTCTCGGGAATGGCGGCGCAGTTGACCTTGATCAGGGGACCCGCCGCGCGCGGGCTCCACGCATGGATGACGTCGGCGACGATTTCCTTGCCCACTCCGCTTTCACCGGTGATCAGCACGCGGGTCTCGGAGGGGGCAATCAGCGCCGCGTCACGGAACACGGCCTGCATGAGCGGGCTGCGGGCAACCACAAAATCCGGCAACGGCTGCTCCCGGTCGAGGTGCAACGGAACGGATTCGGAAATGCCAATGGCCTGGCGGACGCAAGCCATCAGTTCATCCAGATCAATCGGCTTGGCCAGATAATTCACCGCGCCGTCCCGCATGGCGGCGACGGCATCGCGGACGTCGGTGAACGCGGTGACGAGCAGGACGGGCAGGGTGGCGTGTTCCTTGCGCGCCAGCCGCAATGTTTCCAGCCCGGAAAGACCCGGCATCCGCACGTCGGAAATCATCATGTTGAATTTTCCGGTGCGCAACGTTTCCAGAGCCTGCTGGCCGGACTCCGCCGTGACGGTTTCAAATCCCTGGGTGCGGAGGAAGGTATTCAGCAGGCTGCGCTGTCCCGGGTCGTCATCCACGATGAGGATGCGCGGCGAGTCGTGATTTTTTTTGCGCAGTTCAGTTGCCACGGGGCAAGGCTAGACAAACCGGGCGCTGGCCAAAAGAAATTTCCCGGCTGATTTTGAAGCCACCCGGTGCATCCGCCCGATTCCCCCAACCTGGGAGCGCAGATGCGGATGGAGACGCTGACCGGAAAAAACAAAAACGCTTTTAAGAAAAAATGAAACCATTCACTTAATGCTTGACCGATGAACCCTCATAGGGGCGGCATCTTCATCCGAAATGCTTGTGCAACTCATAGTAAATCAAATAACCGCTACCAATGGACAAGGCCAAGAACAATGTAAATCGAATCCCACTCGACCAACCTTCATCCTCGAAATACTCCGGCGGCGGAGGCCATGAATTACGTCGTGGCCAAATCCACCTCCGTCTCACGAATAAGCCCGTAAATTTGCCACATCCATCCCAGAAATCACTGAAATCATAGAAAAGAATACGGTATGATATGCCTGCAGCCAAAATTCCAACCAGTATGGATAATGCAACGATCATCTGACTGCCGCCTAACTGGCAAGTATGCAACAAAAGTATTGTCCATCCCGGTTCACGATTTGGACTTTATTCCCGGCTTTCCGGCTTGTCCACAGGAATTGAGTTTAACATCCGTCCTCACCCCGGCCCTCTCCTCCACCCGCCTACGCTGCGCTACGGCGCGGTTCAGATATACAGTCGCGTCGAAGCCGAAGCGAAGACGGAAGGAGAGGGGGAATCATCCGCCGTCTCTCTGAAAAACTTGCGATTGGATTGGCTGGACCATCATCCGTAAAACCAGAATTGGACTGTGGCTGTTCCTTCTCCCCGGGGGAGAAGGTCAGGTTGAGGGCG
>PLAY01000124.1 GCA_003134375.1 Limisphaerales bacterium
ATTTACGGATAAGCTCTAAGTCGAGCATCAAAAACGGATCAATACATAATGGCGAGTCCAGCCAGATGCATGGATCAAACCATTCTTCTGTATTATTTAGTTTAATACCGAACGTTTTGGCAAATGTTAGAGCCATTGTCGTATTATAGAAATAACGGCCATATCGAGGAAGTAAGAAAGCTAGCCAGCTCATTTGTTTCAAACTGACCGGCCTTCCGATAAGCCCGTTGGTGGTCGCGACGATATGCCGGGGAAAGGGGAAATTTCTCGCTGGCCCGAAAATCCGCCACAAGCTCTTTCACCCGTGCAAAGGCTGCATCAAACCCGGCTGATATGGTGGCCCCGAGTGTGCGCCGAAATTTATCCACGTCAATCACGCCGTCGTGACATCCCCCCGTCCTGAGGGTTTGGTGAACTTGGGTGCCTTTGCCGGCTTGATGCAATTCGGGGAATCGTTCCGGACGTTGTTCAATAGTTTAGAAACGCGGGAAGCCAGTGAAACTGCCGTGCCCAGTTCGCGAGGGGGGGGGTTGCGGCCGATTTTATACGATTTCGTGTTTGACGGCGGGGCGTAGAATGGCGAAAAGAAGCCTGCCCATGAAACTTAAAAACTGGGTTCTGTGGTTGTGTGTGGCGGCGCTTTTGGCCACCGAGGTTTTTCTCTTTCGGGCCATAAGCCAAAGGGACGCGGCGCACGTCCAGTTGCGTGAGTCGCAACAGAAGGTCGCGCAGTTACAGTCGGACCTGGATCAGCTCAAAAGTTCCAGTGTCGCCACGCTAAGCACGGAGAACGCCCGGCTGCGTGCCGAAAACCAGGGTTTAACCCGGAAATTTTCCCAACTGCAGGCTGAAAACAACCGTTTGCGCGGGGTGAGTCAGCAACTAACGCAGCAATTACAGACCTCACGCGATGCCGTGCAACAGCAGCAGGAACAGTTGCAGGCAATGCAGGCGGAAAATCAGCAAGCCGCCACCGCCACCGAGGCGACGGCGGAACAATCAATGTCGCCGGCCGCCCAGCTTAACACCTGCATCAATAATCTCCGGCAAATTGACGCGGCCAAACAGCAATGGGCTTTGGAAAATGACAAAACTGCCGATGCCGTTCCGTCCGCCCAGGACCTGTTGCCGTATTTATCCAACTTGGTTTTCCCGGTTTGCCCTTCCGGAGGCACCTATACGATCAATGCTGTCGGTGGGCCGCCGACTTGTTCAGTCCCCGGTCACGTCCTGCCGCAGTGATCCACCTTTTTTTAATTTTCATTCTTGGCTTTTGCCGTCATTCACCTAGACTTTCCGTTCCATGATTGAAACGGACATTGAATTACTGAAGGGCATCGCAAACCAGTTGCGGATTCACTCGATCACCTCAACCACCGCGGCGGGCAGTGGACACCCGACTTCATGCTGCTCGGCGGCGGACGTGGTGGCCACGCTGTTCTTCGGCCACATGCGTTACGACGCGAAGAATCCCCACTACTACAACAATGACCGTTTCATTCTTTCCAAGGGCCATGCCGCGCCGCTGCTTTATGCCGCGTGGGCGGAAACCGGTCTGTTCCCGGCCAGTGAATTGTTGAAGCTCCGCCAGTTTGGCAGTGATTTCGAAGGTCATCCGACGCCGCGGCTGCCGTTCGTGGACGTGGCGACCGGCTCGCTGGGCCAGGGCCTGAGCGTTGGCGCCGGTATGGCGCTGGCCGCGCGGCTCGACCATCTGAATTACAACACCTACGTCCTCCTCGGCGACGGCGAAATCGCCGAAGGCTCGGTCTGGGAAGCGGCGTCGTTCGCCGGCGTTTACAAGCTCAACAATTTGATTGCCATTGTGGACGACAACCGCCTTGGCCAGAGCCAGGCGACGGCGTTTGGTCACGACATTGGCGTTTACCGCAAACGCTTTGAAGCTTTTGGCTGGCGCGTCGAGGATGTTGACGGCCATGACATCGAGGAAATATTGGAAGTGCTCAGCGGGGTCGGCCTGAACGACCAGCCGCTCTGCATCCTCGCCAAAACCTACAAGGGCGCGGGCGTTTCATTTTTACAGGACAAGGACGGCTGGCACGGCAAGCCGCTGAACCAGGAGGAAGCCGCCAAGGCCATCGCCGAACTTCAGCCCAGTTCGAAATCCGGCATCGGTGTTCCGATTCCCGCGCCGGCCCAATTGCCCGCGCCCAACAACGCCGCGCCCGCAGGTTATCCGCCAATCAATTACAAACCCGGCGACCTGGTGGCGACGCGCGAAGCCTACGGCACCGCCCTCGCGCGCATCGGCGAAACGGATCAGCGCATCGTTGCGCTGGATGGCGACACGAAGAATTCCACCTATGCAGACAAGTTTTTCAAAAAATTCCCGGATCGCTCCATCGAATGTTTCATTGCCGAGCAAAACATGGTCGGCATGGCCACCGGTTTCGGCGCGCGCGGCAAGGTGCCCTTTGCGTCCACGTTCGCGTGTTTTTTCACCCGCGCGTATGACCAGATTCGCGTCGCGGGCATTTCGCAGGCGAACCTCAAGCTCGCCGGTTCACACGTCGGCGTGAGCATCGGCGAAGACGGCCCGTCGCAAATGGCGCTGGAAGACATCGCCATGATGCGTGCGGTTGTGGGCAGCGTGGTGTTGTATCCGAGTGATGCGGTGAGCACGGAAAAGCTGCTCGAACAAATGGCACAGAAAAAGGGAATTTGTTTCCTGCGCACCTCGCGCCCCAAAACGCCGGTGATTTACGGCAACGACGAAAAATTTCCCATCGGTGGTGCAAAAGTGTTGCGCCAGAACGCGGGCGACAAAGCCACCGTGGTCGCTGCGGGCGTGACGCTTCACGAAGCGCTCAAGGCCGCCGACACGTTGCAAGCCGAAGGCATCGGCATCACGGTCATTGACGCCTACAGCATCAAGCCGTTGGGCAAGGACGTGATCAAAGCTGCCGCGCAAAAGACTGGCAACACCGTCATCACGGTTGAGGATCATTACCTCGAAGGCGGTTTGGGCGACGCGGTTGCAGGCGAACTCAGTGTGGATGAAATCAAAGTCCACAAGCTCGCCGTGACATCGCTGCCGCGTTCCGGCAAACCGGCGGAATTGCTGGCGCACTTCGGCATTGACGCCGCTGGCATTGTGAAAAAGGTCAAATCCATGGTCTGATTTGGCGCGAGAGGTGCTTTGAGTTGAAGCAGGCAACGAAGCAAGTGCTTTTCGTTGCTGCCGGAAGTTTTTTCCGCGAAGGATCAAACCATGCCATACCACGGGAGATATCTTTGGATTATCTTGCTGATGGCCGGTTTTTGTTTCGGCCCGTCGCTGTCGGCGCGGGGAGATAATTGTGCCATTTGCGGCAAGCCAATTCCCGGCACGATTTACCTTGTCACTGACAAGGTCACCGGTGAGCAAAAAGAGGTCTGTTCCGACTGTATAAAATTGCCTCGTTGTTCCATCTGCGGCCTGCCGGTCAAGGATGGCACCCAATTGCCGGACGGGCGTTACCTTTGCGCCCGCGATGCCAAGACGGTGGTGCTGAAGACGGACGATGCCAGACAAATTTGCGGTCAGGTCAAGGATGACCTCGACCGGTTGTTTTCCCGTTTCACATCGTTCCCGACGAATGTGGATGTCTCGGTCATCGATCGCGTAGATGTGGATTCCATGTTTATTACGGAAGGCAATAATTTTGAAAGCCCCGACCTGCTGGGTTGCATCCGTCCCGAGACGGCCAACGACAAGACCAGATACAAAATGAGCCTGCTGACCGGGCTGCCACTGGCCCAGTTAAAGGAAACTTGTGCCCACGAATATACGCATGCCTGGGTGGGTGAAAATGTGCCCAAGGAGCGGAGGACGAGATTGGGTCGCGACGCCGAGGAGGGTTTCTGTGAGCTGGTCGGTTATTTGTTGATGGATTCACAAAACGAAGAGGTGGAAAAAAAGCGGGTTCTGCAAAATCATTATACCCGCGGCCAGATCAACCTGTTCATTGAGGCGGAGAAGCGATACGGGTTTGATCAAGTCCTGGACTGGATGAAATATGGCGTGGCCGCACAATTGGAGGCAGGTCGTGTGGACGAACTCAGGGACGTCAAGATGCCTTCGGCAATGCCCGTTGCCAATGGTCCCGCCATCTATACAAACAACCATGACCCCCACCCGCCGGCGACTGCCCCGGCCATCATCAAACTCCAGGGGGTTTTGTGGGGAAACCAGCCCGTGACCATCATCAATGGCTGTTCCTTTTTTGCCAAAGACCTGAAACAGGTGAAAGTCGGGGTCACTAATGTGACCATTCGTTGTCTGGAGATCGGGAAAAAATCGGTTCGGATTAAGAACATTGATTCCGGAACGGAACAGGAACTTCCCCTGCCGTCCAATTGAAATTCCCCATGTCGCGACACGGGTTGCCCGCGCCCGAATCCTGGAATTTCCACCCATTGCCAGCAACGCATTTCTGGGGCATATTGACAGTGGATATGAGTGAAACGGGAAAATTCCTGAAAGGCAAATTGCTGCTGGACGGCGGTGTTTTGAACGGCTCCTTTTTCCATCACACGGTGGTGCTGGTTTGCGAGCACAACGCCGAGGGGGCCTTTGGCCTCGTGCTCAACCGCGCCGCCGGCAACAAGGTGGGGGAAGTGCTCGTGGCCAATCTGCCCGACAAGTTTCGGGAATCGCCGCTTTTTCTCGGCGGGCCGGTGCAGCCGACCGCGCTGAGCTTTTTGCACGCAGACAATTTCATTCCCGACGCGAATGTATTTCCGAATTTGAGTCTCGGCCATTCACTGGATGACCTGTTGGAAATCGGTGAATCGTTTTCACCGGAGAAAAAAGTCAAGGTGTTCGCGGGTTACGCCGGCTGGTCGCCCGGCCAGC
Organism: Limisphaerales bacterium; assembly: GCA_003134375.1. Lineage (GTDB taxonomy): Bacteria > Verrucomicrobiota > Verrucomicrobiia > Limisphaerales > UBA11358 > UBA11358. The sequence continues at coordinate 4,859 of PLAY01000124.1, forward strand.
TTGAAACTGAAATAAAACGCAAGGCGTGGCTCACGTTCCCCGCGTCGCTTGAACTCGTCTTTGAAACGCCGCCCGAACAACTCTGGCAGAAAATCCTGAAAAGCAAGGGCGGCTGGAAAAACAAGCTCCTCTCCCAAATGCCCGAGGACTTGTCGCAGAATTGATTGCCGGCGTATGAAAAACAAATTGGTGGCCGATGGTTTTCACCGGTTTATGCGAGGGAAAAAGGACGCATTGTCGGAATCCATTGAAAAGAAGTACGCTGCCGAACTTGCACAGGCCGATCCGCAGCAAAAGCTTCAAATTCGCGAGCGAATGGTGGAGGAATATCTACGACGCGGAAAAATCGAGGGCCACAAACCGTCGCCGGGAACTTTGTGGTGAAATCAATTCGCTTCGACGCACAATAAAGCCGCGTCTGATTTTGCCAGAACTTCCGTTCGTTCCAGACTGGCTGGAATCAAACTGAATTGTCCGGCAGACAACTTCACCGAAGTCGAACCGCTTGTGATTTCAACTTCACCCCGGGTGGCCGCAACAATTTGCAATTTCTTCGGCTTCAGCCAGTCATGGGCGCCGGGATTGAGCCTCCATGTTTCGACCTTGAACAGCGGGTCGTCCACGAGTGAACGGCGTTGGATTAAAGTGTCGCCGGTGAGTTTGCCTTGCACGAGCGCCGGCTCGAAATCGTTGAAATCAATGCTGGCCAGCGATTGCGCGACGTGCAACTCGCGCGGATTGCCGTCCAGCCCGACGCGGTTCCAATCGAACACCCGGTAAGTGGTGTCCGAGTTCTGCTGGATTTCGAAAATCACCAGGCCGGCGCCGATAGCATGGATACGACCGCTGGGCAGGAACATCGCGTCGCCCGCGCGCACGGGAACGCGGTGGAAACATTCCGCCACTTCGCCGGTCTCAACTTTTTTCTCAAATTTCGCGCGCGTGACGCCGCGTTTGAGGCCGACGAACAGTTCCGCCCCCGGCGCGGCGTCGGCGATGAACCACATTTCAGTTTTGGGTTCACCTTTGAGCTCAGCGGCCTTGCTTGCCGGTGGATGGACTTGCAGTGAAAGTTTTTCCCGCGCATCAAGAATTTTGCAGAGCAGCGGAAAGCGATTCCCAATTGCCGATTTTACTCCACCGAGAATTTCAGTCGCGTGATTTTCCATCAACCAGCGCAGATTTTTCCCGGCCAGCGGGCCATTGGCAATGACGCTGACGTCACCAGGCCGGTCACTGATTTCCCACGATTCGCCAATCGGCCTGTTCGCCGGCAGTTTCTTTTGGTAGAGCCGCTCCATTTCGCGTCCGCCCCAAACGCGGTCTTTGAAAATCGGATGGAAGGTGAACGGATAAAGCACTGGGAATTATGCGGCCGATGCCTGGGGAACAACACCGTTCACGGCCGGCTCGGTGTTTTCGATGAAATGCCCGTGCGCACGGAATTTCTCGTAGCGTTTTTTCAGTCGTTCGGCGACCGGCATCACGGCGAGTTCGCCCAGGTGTTTGAGCAGATGGGTCTTCAAATTTGCGGCGACTTCAGCGATGTCGTTATGCGCGCCGCCCAGCGGTTCGGGAACAATTTCGTCCACGAGGCCGAGTTCGAGCAGGTCTTTGGCGGTGATTTTGAGGGCCTCGGCGGCTTTCGGCGCGGCGGCGCGGTCTTTCCAAAGAATGGCCGCGCAACCTTCGGGGCTGATGACCGAGTAATAGGCATTCTCCAAAATCAACACGCGGTCGGCGATGCCGATGCCGAGCGCGCCGCCCGAACCACCTTCACCGATGACCGCGGTGATAATGGGCACTTCCAACAGCATCATTTCGCGGAGATTGACGGCGATGGCCTCGGCGATGTGGCGTTCCTCCGCGCCGATGCCGGGATACGCGCCGGCGGTGTCAATGAGCGTGATGATGGGCAGGCCGAATTTATTGGCGAGCCGCATCAAGCGCAGTGCCTTGCGGTAGCCTTCAGGATGGGCACAGCCGAAATTGCGCAAAATGTTTTCCTTCGTGTCCCGGCCTTTTTGCGTGCCGATGACGACGACGCAGTATTCGCCCAATTTCGCAAAGCCACCCACCATCGCGCGGTCTTCGGCAAACAGCCGGTCACCGTGCAGTTCATGAAAGTCGGTGAACGTCTTTTCCAGGTAATTCAGGGTGTAGGGACGTTTGGGATGCCGCGCCAGTTGGACGCGCTGCCACGCGTTGAGGTTGGAAAAAATCTGCCGGCGGGTTTCCTCCAGTTTTTTTTCAATGAGCTGGATTTCTTCCTCAATGCTGATGTCCAGCGCATGCGTTTCGGGATGTTTGCGGAGTTCATCCAGCTTGTCTTGCAGTTCGATGATCGGCTTCTCGAAATCGAGCTGGTGTCTCATACGGTGGGAAGATTAAACACTTTTCACTCTGCAATCAATGCGAATTCCATCAATGCAAAAAAAAGGCCGGACTTTCGTCCGGCCCCCGCGGTGACGAGGTTTAAACGCCTTCACCGAGGCGCTCAGAAGGGTGGCGCGACCAACTTGGGGTCGCTGTTCGAGCCGCGCCACGAGCAAAACCTCTATGCCAACCCTAAACGAACAGCGAAATCCTTCATTTGCTACAATTGCATAGACCAAGTAATAATGCAAACGGTTCAAAAATTTGTCAAATATTTTTGCGCGTTTTAACTCAATAAAAAATCGCTGAAAATTTTCGTGTGTGTCTTAAATTGAGTCACTCGTGCCAAAGGCGTACGGCCTTTGGAGATGAGCGACTCGCGCAATGTTGCTTCCTTACCAGTGCCCGACACCAGCACCCAAACCTGCTTTGCCACCGCAATTACTGCATAGCCGAGCGTAACGCGATTTGGCGGCGGCTTGGGCGAATTTTTCACCGCGCGATAAATTGCCCTGTCTGAAATTAAGACATCTGGTTCGCCCGGAAAAAGTGACGCCACGTGGCCGTCCTCACCCATGCCGAGAAAAATCAGGTCCAAAACCGGCTGGCCAGCTTCATTCACCGGCGAGATTTTGGAAATTTCTGCTGAAGCTGCCTTCGCTGCGGCTTCCGGTGAATCTTCGCCACGAATGCGGTGAATTTGGGCGTCGGCAATTTTCAGCGGCGCGAACAGGAATTTTCGGGCGATGGCAAAATTGCTTTCCGCATCGTCGGGCGGAACGCACCGCTCGTCCGCCCAGAAAAAATGGACGTTGCTTGGGAGGGACGGTGTGTCGCTGTCCCCCATTTTTCGTGCCCTTGCTTGTTCCACGACCGAAACAAAAAATTTCTGCGCGATGCGTCCGCCGGACAACGCCACGCAATATGATTTGCCTGCGCGATTTGCCGCTTCGATTTCGTCCAGCCACGCGCCGGCGACGGCACGAGCCAGTTCGTCGGCGGTGGCGAAGGAAATCAGTTCAAAGTTTTTCACAGAATGCTGTGACGTTCATTTACGACGAAACTTCCATTCAGCTGTTTTTTTCGACTCCGAGCTTCAGTTCGAAAAAAGCCACACACATGAGAAACGCTACCCCGAACATCTGGTGAGAACGTGGCGGATTAAGTCCGGAAATAAAGAAGGCCGAATAGCCAACATAAAGTGCTACAGATAAACCTAAAATGCCGTCTATCAGGCCAAAGTATTTCTGCAAAAAAGGAACGATTTTCGCTTTTAGTGTCGGTGTTGCCAACTTAACTCGACGAAGCAACCACGAAATCATTTCCTTCGCCAAAGCGCAAATCAAAGCCGCAACGACAATTTTTATCAATTCGTACTTTGTCATAAGTGCTGATTTCCAGTTACGTTAACTGCTGCGGCTCGTGCCACACGTGACCGCTTTGCGCGAGCAAATCCTCGGCGGCGACCGGGCCCCATGTGCCCGCGGCGTAAAATTCGCGGTTCGTCAGCGGCTTGCCGTCCCAGCCGGCGCGGATGGAGTCCACAATTTTCCACGCGGTTTCCACTTCATCACGCCGGATGAACAGCGTCGCGTCGCCGGCGATGGCTTCCAGCAGCAGCCGTTCGTAGGCTTCGGGCGTGTAGGCGCCGAACTCGGCGTCGTAACTGAAGTTCATCCGCACCGGCCGCACGCCGAGACTCATGCCGGGCACCTTGCCGTTGAAATGGAGGGAAATCCCTTCGTTCGGCTGCAAACGAAGTGTGATGGAGTTGGAGTCGAGTTTCAGATCGCATTGCGCGGCAAACAACACATGCGGCGTGGGACGGAATTGGATCCGCACTTCGCTGGCGCTTTGCGGCAGGCATTTGCCGGTGCGCAGATAAAACGGCACGCCGGACCAGCGCCAGTTGTCAATGAACAGCTTCAACGCAACATAGGTTTCCACGTTGGAATCGGATTTCACCTTCGGCTCCTGCCGGTAACCCGGCGCCGGCAGCCCGTTCACCGTGCCGGCGAAGTATTGGCCGCGCACAATCTGTCGCGCGACGTCGTCGGGACCCAGCGGGCGGATGGATTTGAGCAGTTTCACCTTTTCGTCGCGGATGGCCTCGGATTCGAGCGACACGGGCGGTTCCATCGCGATGAGCGCGAGGACCTGGAGCATGTGGTTTTGCACCATGTCGCGCAACGCGCCGGCCTCCTCGTAATAACCGCCACGCTGCCCCACGCCCAGTTTTTCGCTGACGGTGATTTGCACGTGATCAATTAGGTTGCGGTTCCAGAGCCGTTCGAAGACGGAATTGGAAAAGCGGAACATCAGAATGTTCTGCACCGTTTCCTTGCCGAGGTAATGGTCAATGCGGCAGACCTGCTGCTCGTGCGCGAAGCGGGTCAACTCCCGGTTCAGCGCGTGGGCGGAGGCAAGGTCGTGGCCGAACGGTTTCTCGACGACGATGCGTTGCCAGGCAGAACCTTCCTTGTTTAACAGGCCGGCGCGATGGATTTGCTCCACGACCTCGCCGAACTGGCTGGGCAAGGTGGCCAGGTAAAACAGCAGGTTTTCCCGCAACGGGCCGCTGCCGAACGAGGTCAGCCGCTCCTCCAGTTTTTTATAGGCCGCCGCGTCGGTGATGTCGCCCTGGCAATAAAACAAATTGGCGGAAAATTCCTGCCAGACCTTTTCGTCCACCGGCTTGGTGCGGGAAAACTGGTCGAGCGCCGCGCGCAACTCATTCCGCCACGACTCGTCCGTTTTTTCCCGCCGCGCGAATCCAATGATGCGGAACGCGGACGGCATCTGCTTTTCCTTGCAGAGATGGTAAAACGCCGGGATGAGTTTGCGCGCGGTCAAATCGCCGCTGGCGCCGAAGATGACGATGGAGCAGGGTTCGGGCGCCTTGCGTTCGGAACCCATATGGCAGGGCGGCGAATCGTCCAGTGGAATCGGATTATTCACGGGCCAACCATGGCTTAATTGGCAGCCAAATTCAACGCTTCTTGTGTTGGAGTTCAGCCTTCAGCCGTATCTATTCAATTAAACCACGGATGGACACGGATCCCGCAATGCGGGACGGATTCAGGCCAGGCAAATAGTTTCTTTTGTGAAACCGAAAGGTCTTGATGATTGGTGGACTCGTTTGCATTTCTGTAGCGCAGGTTGGCAACCTGCTGTATCCGCCGACTGGCAGTCGGCAGAACGTCGGATTCTCGAACACGGGCGGATTGCCAATCCGCGATACAGCAGACTGCCAGTCTGCGCTACTTGGGTTGCGGTTCCGCCGCGCCATGTCCATCCGTGGTTAAAAGATTTTTCTGCTGCATGGATACGGCTTCAGCCTGCTTGCATAGGAACAATCCCGCCAAGCGGGATTGAACTCCAACCTTTTTCACTCGCTTCGACGAGTCGGTTTCCGCAAAATTCCGGCGCGCGAGCATGAAAGCAAAAATCATCATCACCCCCAAGAAGGCCGTCGTGGACCCGCAGGGCAAAACCGTCCAGGGCGCCCTCGAACATATGGGCTACAAGGGCGTCACCGGCGTCCACGTAGGCAAATACATTGAAATTGACCTGGCCCCCGGCACCGACCCGGCCACCGCCCAGCGCGCGCTCAACGACGCCGCGCACAAGTTCCTCAGCAACCCGATCATTGAGGACTACCGCCTCGAAATTGAATGAACAGCGAGGATAGAAGATGGAAGATGGAGGATGGCATTAGCCGTCCGAAGTCCTTCGCCATCTTCAATCCTCCATCCTCCATCCTCGTATGAATTTTGCTGTTCTTCAGTTCCCCGCCTCGAATTGCGACCAGGACGCCATCCATGCCGTCCGGCTGCTCGGCCACTCCGCGCGCTACGTCTGGCACAAGGATAATTCCCTCGGCGATGCAGATGCGGTCATCGTGCCCGGCGGCTTCAGCTACGGCGACTACCTCCGGTGCGGCGCCATCGCGCGGTTCAGCCCGGTGATGCAGGCGGTGAAACAATTCGCCGACAATGGCGGGCTGGTGCTGGGCGTGTGCAATGGTTTTCAAGTGTTGACCGAGGCCGGCCTGCTGCCCGGCGCGCTCGTCCGCAACCGTGATTTGCAATTTCATTGCGAGCACATCTTTCTCAAGCCCGCCACATCCGATTCGCCGTTCACCAACAAGATTCCCGCCGGCAAGATCCTTCGCATCCCCATCGCCCACGGCGAAGGCTGTTACTTTGCCGACGAGGAAACGCTGGCGAAGCTCAAGTCGAACAACCAGATTTTGTGGCAATACTGCGACGCGAATGGAAACCTGACCGACACGGCGAATCCAAACGGCTCGCTGCTGAACATTGCCGGCGTGTGCAACGAACGCCGCAACGTGGCCGGCCTCATGCCGCATCCCGAGCGCGCGAGCGAGGAAATTCTTGGCAGCGCCGATGGTCGGTTGATTTTTGAAAGCATGATTGCCGCGTTGCAAAACAAACCTGTCGCAAAGGCGGCATAGAGATTTTCCCCCATGACCGAACCCGCCATCACACCTGAACTGGTTGCCAAACACAATCTGACGCCGGACGAATACGCCCACGCCAAACAAATCCTCGGCCGCGAGCCGAGTTACACCGAGTTGGGCATCTTTTCGGTGATGTGGAGCGAGCATTGCTCCTACAAAAACACCCGCCCGCTGCTCAAAACCTTTCCGACCAAGTCCAAAAAAATCCTCGTCGGCGCGGGCGAGGAAAACGCCGGCATCATTGACATCGGTGACGGCTTGGCGATCGCGTTCAAGATCGAATCGCACAATCATCCGAGCGCGGTCGAGCCGTTTCAGGGCGCGGCCACGGGCGTGGGCGGCATTGTGCGCGATATTTTCACGATGGGCGCCAGGCCGATTTGCTCGGTCAACTCCCTGCGCTTCGGGCCGATTACGGAAGACCGCCCACCTCACCCCGGCCCTCTCCCCCCTCCGGGCGGAGAGGGGGAAGCAATCGGCGACAAGGGAAAACCCCCTGCGAATCTCGCAACGACCTCCGCTAGTGGTCTCCCTCTCCACGGGGAAGAGGGGCGGAGTGAGGGCGAGCCATCTTTCGCCGAAGGCGCTGACTCCAAAACCGAGAATCGCAAATCGCCAATCGCCAATAACAAGCGTTTGTTTGCGGGCGTCGTGGCCGGCATCGCGTATTACGGGAATTGCTTCGGCATCCCGACCGTTGCGGGCGAGGTTTATTTCGACAAGAGCTACGAAGGCAATCCGCTCGTGAATGCTTTCTGCCTTGGCGTGCTACGGCACGACCAGATTGCGCGCGGCGCGGCCAAAGGCATTGGCAACCCGGTGTTTTACGTCGGGCCGGCCACGGGACGAGACGGTCTCGCGGGCGCGGCGTTCGCGTCGCAGGATTTGACCGAGGAATCCGCGGAGCAACAGCGTGGTGCGGTGCAGGTGGGCGATCCGTTCATGGAAAAACTCGTTTGCGAAGCCTGCCTTGAGCTGCTCGCCACCGGCGCGGTCGCGGGCATTCAGGACATGGGCGCCGCTGGATTGACCTGTTCGACGTGCGAAACTGCGGCCCGCGCGGGCACGGGCATTGAAATAGAATTGGACAAGGTCCCGCAGCGCGCGCCAAACATGTCGAGTTACGAAATCATGCTCTCAGAGTCGCAGGAGCGGATGCTCATCATCGTTCACAAAGGCCGCGAAGAGGAAGTGAAGCGCATCTTTGACAAGTGGGATTTGCCTTGGTCGGAAATCGGTTTCGTCACCGACACCGGCCACATGGTGGTGAAACAGCACGGCCAGGTCGTGGCGGACATTCCGGCGAAAAAGATTGCCGACGAATCGCCGGTGTATCAGCGCGATTCCAAAGAGCCGGAGTATTTGAAGGAAGTCCGCGCGTTCCGGCTGGATGGAATTCCCGACACCCAGGACGCCAAAACCGATCTTCTGAAACTTCTGGCGTGGCCGACGATTGCCTCAAAAAACTGGGTTTATCGGCAGTATGACCACATGGTGCGCGACGGCTCGGTCGTTTGTCCCGGCAGCGACGCGGCGGTGCTGCGCATCAAGGCGGATTCGTTGCCGGACGTGGCACAGGCCTCCGGCCTGTGTTCCCCGGAAAATCACAGGCCAGAGGCCTGTGCCACAAATGAAAAACTCATCGCCATCTCGGTGGACGGCAATGGCGCCTATGTTTATCTCGATCCTTACGAAGGCGGCAAGATCGTGGTCGCTGAAGCCGCCCGCAACCTGGCCTGCACCGGCGCGGTGCCGCTGGGCGCGACGGACAATCTCAACTACGGCAACCCGATGAAGCCCGAGCTTTTCTGGCAGCTCAAGGAATCCGTGCGCGGCCTGGCCGACGCGTGCAAGGCGTTCAACGCGCCCGTCACCGGCGGCAATTGCTCGCTCTATAACCAAAACCCGGCCGGTCCGATTGATCCCACGCCAACCGTCGCCGTCGTCGGCATCATCGAAAAACCGGAGCACGTCACGACGCAGTGGTTCAAGGACGAAGGCGATGCGATCATCTTGCTGGGCGTCGCGGTGGACCAGGACGATTTATTGCTCGGTCTGGGCGGCTCGGCGTATTTGCAGGTGGTTCACGGTCAAAAAAACGGCACGCCGCCGCGCTGCGATTTGGAAACTGCCAAGACCCTGCATACGACGCTGCTCGGCCTGATTCAAAGCGACCTGGTGAAAAGCGCGCATGATTGCAGCGAAGGCGGGCTGGCGGTTTGCCTGGCGGAAAGTTGCATTTCGCAGCTTGTCGCGCGCGAAACGCCGCGGTTGATGGGTGCCACGNNGTGCCACGATGCGCCTCGACGCCTTGCTCTTCGGCGAGACGCAAAGCCGGGTGGTTATCACCTGCAATCCGCTTGATGCGGTAAAAGTGGTCGAACGCGCGAAATTGCTCGGTGTTCCGGCCGTTCAAATCGGCAAGGTTGGCGGCGACAAACTGACGGTGAAAACCGCCGCCGGAGAATTTTCCGCCCCGCTCGCCGAATTACACGACGCCTGGTGGCACAGCATTGGGCGGGCGATGGCGTGATCTTCAGGTCTGGCCCGGGTTGGCCGGCAATTGTGCCCCCCTGTGCCTCCAAACACACACTTCCCACCGCCAGCCGGATGGGTTAAATATCACCCGCCCAATGGCCGGACGGGAATAACCGTTTGCAATCGGGCGCCAACAACGTAAACTATGCGACTGTAAATATCGTATCATGCGACAATTTTTCACCATCGCCACCAACGCCTTCATGGAGCTGATTCGGCAGCCGGTTTTCCTGCTGTTGATGACGGCCTCGGTGCTTTTTGAAATTTTTCTGGCCGTGCCGTATTACTTTGCATTTGGTGATGAGACCAAGCTGGTCGAAAACAGCACACTGGCAGTAATGCTGCTGTCGGGACTGCTCGGCGCCGTGTTGAGCGCGTCGGCGTCGCTGGCGCGGGAAATCCGGACGGGCACGGCGTTGGCGGTGCTGTCCAAACCGGTCGGGCGCGCGCAATTTTTCCTGGCCAAATACGCCGGGCTCGCCGCGGCGCTGACGGTGTTGTCGTATGTCAACCTCATCGGCGTGCTGCTGGCCAGCCGCATGGCGTTCGACGCCTACGGCAAAACGGATTTGCCGGCCATCGGAATTTTTGCGGCCGGGATCGTCCTGGCTTATGCGCTCGCGGGCTTCAGTAATTTTTTCCTGCGGCGTCCGTTTGTGAGCGACGCGGTGCTGGCGCTGGTGGTGTTTGCGACCGTGGCGGCGTTTTTGATTTTCCGGTTCACCAAACAAATGGAGAGTCTGGGCACCTTGGCACACGTGGACTGGCGGCTGGTGCCGGCGGGAATCCTGATTTTGTTCGCACTGTGGATTCTGGCAGCGCTGGCGCTGGCCTGTTCGACGCGGCTGGACACGATTCCAACCCTGGCGGTTTGTTCGGCGTTTTTTTTGATCGGGCTGATGTCGGATTATTTTTATTCGCAGATGGGCGGCAAGCTGGCCGGCAGCGGGCCATGGTGGGCTTCAACGCTTTACACCATCGTTCCAAACTGGCAGCTTTTCTGGTTCGCGGACGCTCTGGACATGGGCAAAAGCACGTTCCACTGGGGCTACGTCGGCAAGGCCTTTGCCTACCTGGTCGCTTACGCGGGCGCGGCGCTGGCCGTCGGCACGGCGCTGTTTGAGGAACGGGAATTGAGTTAACGAATGGAACGCAACGTACAAAAAAACGGTCTGGTGAATCTCGTGGCGGGGGTGACGATTTTCATCGCCGCATTTGTTGTGACCTGCTTCGTCAATTCGCTGGCGGGTCAGGCGTGCTCGATTTTCCTCGGCCTCGGTGTGCTGGTGGCCTTCGCCGGCTGGTTCCAGATGCGGCTCGAAGAAAATGAGCGGCTGGAAAAACTGGAAGTGGAGGAACTCGCCCGCGCCAAAGGCGAAACGACACTGTTTGAAGCGAAGGACGCGGAGGTTTTTCCGGCGCAACGGGCACGCGAGCAGTTCGAGAAATTTTTTGTGCCGGGCTTCGGCATGCTGCTGTTTTTGCTCGAAGCGGGCGGCGCGTGGCTGCTCTGGCGCTGGATTGCCAAAACCACCAACGGCGTGGTGCCCGACCGGGCGCTGGCGTCGCTGGCGTTGTTCGGGATTTTCGCGCTGCTGCTGTTTTTGCTGGGACGATTTTCCGTGACCATCGCGCGGCTGGAAAACCACCGGCTGTTGCGCCCCAGCGCGAGTTTCCTTCTGGCGGGCGCCTATGTCTGTTTTTTCACCGCGCTCGGCATTGCCGGAGTCAAAGCGGGATTCCCTAAAGTTGATTTCTGGCTCGCGCGCGCATTGTGCGTGCTGCTCGGTTTGATGGCGGCGGAAATGCTGGTCACGCTGCTGCTGGAAATTTACCGGCCGCGCGTGAAAGGCAGGATCGCCCGGCCCATTTATGACAGCCGGCTCGTCGGCCTGCTCGCGCAACCGGAGGGCCTGTTCACAACAGCGGCCCAGGCGCTGGATTATCAATTTGGTTTCAAAGTTTCGGAGACCTGGTTTTTCCGATTGCTCCAACAAAATCTGCCCTTTCTGGTGCTGGCACAACTGGCGGTGCTGTTTTTGTCCACCTGCGTCGTGTTCATTGACGCGGGCGAACAGGCCGTGCTTGAGCGGTTCGGCAAGCCGGTCGGGGTGCTGGAGCCGGGTGCCCATTTCAAATTACCGTGGCCGGCGGATCGAATTTATCTCTATCACACGGATCAAATCCAGATTTTCGATGTCGGGTTCACGCCGGACGCGCAAAGCGAGCAGACCAAAACGATCTTGTGGAGTGTGAGCCACACCAAGGAGGAAAATTTCCTCGTCGGCAACCGCGAGCAGATTGCGATTAAAGGCGAAAACACCGACACCAATGACACGCTCAAGGCGCCGCCGGTAAGCCTCATCACCGTCAGCATTCCCGTTCAATTTCAAATCACGAACATCCTCGCCTGGGCTTACAACAACGCCGAACCGGCAAATCTGCTCCAGGATCTGGCAACCCGCGAAGTCGTGCATTATCTCGCCGGCGTGGATTTGAACGACGTGATGTCCCACACGCGCCTGGAGGCGGCGCAGGAATTACGCTCGCAAATCCAGGCCGCGGTGGATGAGTATCACCTCGGCGCGAAGATCATCTTTGTCGGGTTGCAGGACATTCATCCGCCGGTGAAAGTCGCGGGTGATTACGAAAAAGTTGTCGGGGCGGAGCAGACGAAGCTGGCCAGAATTCTTGATGCCCGGGCCATGGCCATTCGCACCAATGCGCTGGCCGGCGCACAGGCGTTTACGATGACGAACGTGGCCGATGCCACCCGGCAGCGGCTCAGTGTTTCGGCCTACGCACACGCGGCGCTCTTCACCAACCAGATTCCGGCGTTCGCGGCCGCGCCATCGGTTTACCGGCAGCGCAAGTATTTCCAGGCGTTTGCCGACGCCACGGCCGACGCGCGCAAATACATTTTACTCGTCACGAACACGCAGGACGTGGTGATTTTCAACCTGGAAGACAAAATCCGCGAAGACCTTTTGAATTTGAACGTGCCATCATCCCCCAACAATTCATCGCCATGAAACGTAACGCAATGACCCTCGTCATCGGCGCAGTGCTGATTGTGATTTTCGCGCTGCTGCTGTTTGTTTTTCAAGTCCGCCAATCCGAAGTCGCCGTCGTCACGACGTTCGGCAAGCCGACGCGCAACCTCACCGAGCCGGGCGCGTATTGCAAATGGCCCTGGCCGGTGGAGAAGGTCTATAAATTTGATCAACGCGTCCAGAATTTCGAGGACCGGTTCAGCCAGAATCTCACGGCCGACAACAACAATCTGCTCGTGATGGTTTATGTTGGCTGGAAGATCACCGACGCCAAGGCGTTCTTCCCGAAGTTTGCCGGCGGTTCGACCCTGGCCGCCCAAAGCATGCTGGAAAGCATGTTGCGCAGCGCCAAAAGCGCCGTCGTCGGCAAACATCCGCTGGCTGATTTCGTGAACGCCGACGCGAAGCAATTGAAGTTCGACGCCATCGAAAACGAAATCGAGCAGGCCGTCCAATCCCAGTTGCAAACGAACAATTGCGGCATCGGAATCGCCTTTCTCGGCATCAAGAAACTCGGCCTGCCGGAGAATGTGACGCAAACCGTGTTTCAGCGCATGACCTCCGAGCGTCAAATTCTAATCAGCCGGTTCCGGTTCGAAGGCGAGGCCGAGGCGCAAAAAATCAAGGCCGCCGCCGACCGTCAGGCCGCCGAAACCATTGCCAACGCCGACGCCGCCGCGACGCGTATTCGCGGCGAAGGCGAAGCCGAGGCCGCCAGGGTGCTGCCGGTCTTCCAGCAAAATCCCGAACTGGAGAATTTCCTGCTGCGCATCAGCGCGCTGCAACAGTCGCTTAACCAGCGCGCGACCTTGATTTTCGACGAGCGTACGCCGCCGTTTGATTTGTTCCAACATCTGCCGACCAACGCGCCCAGCCGGTAACTATGAGCCACGATCACGATCACACGCACGAGCTTCCCGCGCCCGCGCCGATGACACCGGATGACGCCGGGTCGCAGGCGCTGGCCGAGGCGTTGCACAGCAGTTTCGCGATTGTCAAAGTCGTGATGGGGCTGATGGTGCTGGCGTTTTTCAGTTCCGGCTTTTTTACCGTCGGACCGCAGGAAAAGGCGGTGATTTTGCGTTTCGGCCGGCCCGTCGGCGAAGGTGAAAAGATCCTGCTCAATTCGGGATGGCATTGGTCGTATCCCTATCCGATTGATGAAGTGGTCAAAATTCCGATCACGGAAATTCAAAAGGTCAATTCCACCGTCGGCTGGTATGCGACCACGGCGGAACAGGAATTAAGCGGCGAGGAATTGCCGGCCGGCGTTTCGCTGAATCCGGCGGTGGACGGCTACGCCATCACGGCGGACCGCAACATCATTCACACCCGCGCGACGCTTTACTATCACATCGAAAACCCGATTCACTTTGTGTTCGATTTCGAGTCCGCGTCCAACACCGTCCAAAACGCGCTGAACAACGCGCTGCTTTACACCGCCGCGCACTTCAACGTGGACGACGTCCTCACGCGCGACGTGGCCGGATTCCGGGACGCCGTGCTTCAGCGCGTCAGCGATTTGACCGAGCAGGAACAGATCGGCATCGTCATTGATCAATGCGAGGTTCAAAGCATTCCGCCCCGGCAATTGCAGGACGTTTTCAGCCAGGTCACGAGCGCGCGGGAAAATCGCAATAAAATCCTCAACGACGCGCGCAGTTACGAAAATCAAGTTCTCAGCCAGGCCGGAGCGCAGGCCTCATCCGTCACCAATGCCGCCGCCGCCGACCGCGCGCGCTATGTCCAATCCATCACCGCCGAGGCGAAGCGCTTCAGTGATTTGCTGCCGAAATACGAAAGTAATCCAAGTCTGTTCGCGCAGGTAACCCTGGTGCAGGCGATGGGGCCGATCCTGACCAATGTGCAGGACAAAATCTTTTTGCCCCAGCGCGCTGATGGCAAACCGCGCGAACTGCGGCTGATGTTGAATCGTGAACCGCCGAAGCCACAAGCGGCGCCGTCAAATCCGTAGGTTTAGATTGTATGCAAGTCACATCGCTTTTAACTCATCATGAGCACGGGCCGGAGTGCGGCTGTGGTCACGACCACGAACATTCCGTCGTGCATTTGTGGCAGGCCGTGCTGGGCGTCGTTTTCGTCCTTAACGCCTTCATCGTGGACTGGCTGTTTGCACAGGGCGACACCGTCGCCAGCGCCAGCGCGTTCATCGGCGCGATCATCCTCGGCTATCCAATCGTCGTCACCGCCGTCAAGGACCTGCGTGTCGGCCGCCTAAGCATCAACGAACTCGTCGCCATTGCCGTGCTCGCGGCGTTCTCGTCCGGCGATTACAAGGTCGCCGGGGTCGTCGCGTTTTTCATGCTGACCGGCGAAATCATCGAAACCCGCACCGCCGAGGGAGCGCGCGCCTCCATCGAATCGCTCATCAAACTTACGCCCACCAAGGCGCGCCGGATCAAAAAGGACGGCAGCGAGGAGGAAGTAGCCGCCAGCGAACTCGCCATCGGCGACGTGATTCGCATCCGTCCCGGCGACAACGTGGCGGCGGACGGGATCATTGTCAGCGGCCAGGGTTCGTTCAACCAGGCCACCATCACCGGCGAATCCCTGCCGGTGGACAAAAAGTCCGGCGACGAGGTTTTTGCCGGCACGCAAAATCTCACGGGTGTTCTGGAAATCAAGGTCAGCCGCGCCGGTGAAGACACGACGCTGGGCCGCGTGCGCGAACTCATTCTGGCTGCCGAAAAAACCAAGCTCCCGATCATGAAGATCGTGGACCAATACATGGGTTTTTACACGCCGCTCGTGCTGGTCATCGGCGCGCTCGTCTGGGCGTTCACGCATGACCTGACCCGGGTCATTGCCGTGTTCGTCGTGTCGTGCCCGTGTGCCTTCATCCTGGCTACGCCCACCGCGATGGTCGCCGCGCTTTCCGCCGCCGCGCGGCTCGGCATTTTGATCAAAAATGTCGCCGACATCGAAGCCGCGGCCAAAATCAACGCCTTCGTCTTCGACAAAACCGGCACGCTGACCACCGGCCAGCTCGCCGTCAGCCGGCTCGTGCCCATTGGCGAAATCAAACAGTCGGAATTGTTGCGGGTCGCGGCGTCGGCGGAAAAATACAGCAACCATCCGACGGCCAGGGCGCTCGCGCAAATTGCGGGCGAAGCCGGTGTGCCGCTGGCCGAGCCGCAGAATTTCGCCGAGACCGCTGGTCGCGGCGTGAAGGCTGAAGTGGGCGGCGCCAAAGTACTGGTTGGCCGGGCACAGTGGCTCAAGGACAACGGCGTTTCCGAGGATTTTGCAAAATCTGTTGACCTCAAAGAAACCGAAGGCTGGAGTTTGATTTTTGTCGCGCGCGACGGCAAGTGCATCGGGTGGGTTGGCCTGCAAGACCAGACCCGCGCCGAGGCGAAGGAATCGCTCGCCGAGCTGAAGGAAGCGGGCGTTCGCCGCATCGCGATGGTTTCCGGCGACCGGCAGGCGGTGGCGACCCGTGTGGCCGCTGAAATTGGCTGCGAAGAGGCCAAGGGCGAATGTCTGCCGCAGAACAAGGTTGAGTTCGTCCGGGCGGTGAAAGCCAAAGGCTATCGGGTTGCCGTCGTCGGCGACGGCGTGAACGACGCGCCGGCGCTGGCCGCGGGTGACATTGGCATCGCGATGGGCGCAGCGGGCAGCGAAGTGGCCATCCACAGCGCGACGATTGCGCTGATGAACAACGACCTGCGCCGGCTGCCGTTTTTGGTGAAACTTTCGCGCAGCACCCGCGCCGTCATCAACCAGAATTTCATGTTCGGCGTCGTTTTTATCATCGTCGGCTGGACGGTGACCGTGTCAGGGTACATTGGCCCGATAGCCGCCTCCATTCTGCACGTTATCGGTTCGTTGATTGTGGTTTTCAACAGCGCCCGCCTCGTGCGCAAAGGCGAGGAACTGGAACATTTCCACCCCGAAACGGAAGAACCGCCGCGCCAGGCCTCCGGCCAACTGACGCCAAAGCTGGCGTGAACTTTTCCGTATGCCGAAATAAATGATTGCGATTGAAGAAAAGAAAACGCGGACGCCAAAAGTCGTGCAGATCGAATCGGCGCGTTTCGTCGCGCCCTACAAACTGCATCTTCAATTTGACGACGGCCACAAGAACACTGTGGACTTCGGTTCATTTCTGAAAAATTCCGAACACCCATCCATCCGCGCGTATCTCGACTTGAAGCGTTTCAAAAACTTTACCGTCGAAGATGGTGTTCTGCACTGGAACGATTTTGACCTGGTTTTTCCGATGGCGGATTTGTATGAGGGGAAAATTTCGTGACGGCCAACTGACGCCAAAGCTGGCGTGAATAATGAAAGCACCTGCGGAACACCGGATTTATCTCGTAAAAACAGATTATCCGTTGAGATGTTCAGCGGAAATTTTTGAAATTGACGAGCTAAATTTGTTAAGCCGTTATGGTTTTTGGATTGAAGCATTGGTTGACGGCGTGATTTTACCAATAACCGACGAGCAAAAACGATTGATAGATGTTCACGCTGGTAAAGTTGAACCAATCAACCTGCAAGAATGTGCGTGGCGAAAACTGGTTGAACGAAGAATGTGGGAGAAGAATGAACGCGAGTCGCCCCATTACAAATTGATTGATGAATCAGAGCAATGGTTTAGCCGGTCAGACTGGAAGAAAATGAGAAGTTGGAAAAACTTGTAGTAAAATTTGAGCTATGCCCGTCGCCGAATTAAATCCGCAATCGGAAATCGCAAATCGTAAATCCGAAGAGGTCGTCGTGTCCGTGCGCGGGCTGACCAAAGTCTTCAAGGATTTCTGGAACCGGCCCAAGGCGCGCGCGGTGGACGGTGTGGATTTCGACGTGCGGCGAGGCGAGGTTTTCGGCCTGCTCGGCCCGAACGGCTCCGGCAAATCCACGACGGTCAAGCTGCTGCTCGGTTTGCTTTACCCGACGAAGGGGCACATCGAAGTCTTCGGCCATTCACCGCGGCATGTGCAGACGAAGTCGCGCATCGGTTATTTGCCGGAGGAATCGTATCTTTACCGCTACCTCAACTCGCGCGAGACGCTCGACTTTTTCGGAAATCTTTTTCACCTCAGCAAGGGCGAGCGCGACAACCGCGTCGAGCAGTTGCTGGAAATGGTCGGCCTGAGCCAGGTCCACCTGCGTTCCGTCGGCGAATTTTCCAAGGGCATGCAGCGGCGCATCGGCCTCGCACAGGCACTTATCAACGATCCGGATCTGGTCATTCTGGACGAACCCACTTCGGGGCTCGACCCAATTGGCTGCCGCGAAGTCAAAGACCTCATCCTGGCGCTGGCCCGGCGGGGCAAGACGGTGATTTTGAGCAGCCATCTGCTGTCGGACGTGGAGGACGTTTGCGACCGCGTGGTAATTTATTACGGCGGCAAAATCCAGGCGATGGGCACGCTCAAGGAATTGCTCGCCACGCCGGACGCGATTCGCATCACCACGCCAGCGTTGCCGCGCGAAACCATGGAGCGCGTGCTGGAAATCATTCGCAAGGACGTGGCGGGTGCCAAGGTGGAGATAGATACGCCCACGCAGAATCTGGAGAGCTACTTTCTCGACGTGGTGCAAAAAGCCCGCCGGGCCGCGTCGGAAACTTCCGGCGCGACTTCGGGCGCGCGCGTGGCGGCTTACTTGCGCGTCGGCGATGATGGGCGCCCGCCCGCCGAGAAAATTCTTGAACGTCTGGCGTTGCCGCAGGTTGCCCAACCTGTTGTCCCGCCAAAACCACGGGCGCCGGTTGCCCCCGCGCCGAAGGTGGACGACAAAAAATTGGAAGCGCTGACAAAAACCGCCGACCCGGGGCCGTCGCTGGACAAACCCAGGCCCGCAGCGGAGGAAAAGCCGGTGGATTTGTCGAAGGCGGATGAGAAACTCTCGTCGCTGCTGGGAAAGAAACCTTAGTTCGAGGACGATTTACTGATGCAAAGACTGCTTGCCATCGCCTGGTTGACTTGGAAAGCCGCGTTTCGATTCCGGCTGTTCCTGGTCATCGCCGGGTTGTTGCTGGCAACGGTGGTGGGTTTGCCGATGATGATCAAGGACGACGGCACGGCGCGCGGTTTCACTCAAATTCTGCTGACTTACACGTTGAGCGTCATCACCGGTTTGCTTGGTCTTTCGACGCTCTGGCTGGCGTGCGGCACGCTGGCGCGCGACATCGAGGAATGTCAGATGCAAGTCGTCGCGACCAAACCCATCGCACGCTGGCAAATCTGGCTGGGCAAATGGCTCGGCATCATGTCGCTGAACGCGGCGCTGCTGGTCTTGTCCGGCGCGTGCGTTTACGGCCTGCTGCAATGGCGGGCGACGAAATTGCCGGCGGCGGAACAGAAAATTTTGCGCGAGCAGGTGCTGGTGGCGCGCGGTTCGGCCAGGGAACAAAACTACAACGCAGAAATTGATGCCGCAACGGAACGCATTTTGCAGGGACGTTTAAAAAACAGCCCGGTGGACAAGGTGGACGTGCCGGAGGTGCGCACGCAGATCCGCGAACAGGTCAAGGCGAATTTTCAACTGGTGCCGCCGGGATACTCGCGCCAGTGGCAGATTGATTTGGGCTTCGCAAAAAATTTCCTGCGCAACAAGCCGCTGCAACTGCGCGTCAAGTTCAACTCCGCGCAGAAAAGCGTGTCCGGCACGTTCTTCGCGCCGTGGCAGGTGGGCGATCCGAACTCTGCAAATTTGTGGCGCAGCGAGCCGATGAGGCTTGCGCCGGACACGTTTCATGAATTTCAGATCCCGGCGAACCTTTTCGACGACAAGGGCGTGTTGACGGTCTTGTTCATAAATCCGAATGACACGGCGCTATTGTTCCCGCTCGCCGACGGGATGGAAGTGTTGTACCCCGAAGGCGGCTTCACGTTGAACTTTGCGCGCGGTCTCGGAATTATTTTTTGCTGGATGGCGCTGCTGGCGGCGTTGGGATTGACGGCGGCGAGCTTTTTGACGTTTCCCGTTGCGGCATTTTTTTCACTGGCAGTTCTGACGATTGGACTTTCCGGCGGCACGCTGGCTGAGGCGGTGGAATCAGGCACCATCATGGGCGGCAACGGGGAGACCGGTGCCATGGGCCATTCAGTCGTGGACGCGATGTTGATTCCGCTTTTCAAAAGTTGCTTGACGGTCATCACGCTGGTGGAAAATTTTTCACCGATTGATTCATTGAGCAGCGGGCGCAGCATTTCGTGGCATGAACTCGGCATGGCCTTCGGGCAAATTGTTTTGCTGCCCGGCGGAATCATCGCCGTCATCGGCATCCTATTATTCAACCGGCGTGAACTGGCGACGGCGCAGGGAAATCAATGAACGCCCGCGCAAAAAAAATCCTCTTGTTGCTGCTGGCGGCGGCATTGCTCTTCGGTTCCAGCCAGATGCAGAAGTCGTTGAACCGCGACCGTGAGCAGCTTGGCCTGACGCGCACGGATACATTGGACAACGCGCCGCCCATGCTGGCGTTCACAACGGTGGCGCTGGGTGGATTTCGCGGGTTGATTTCCAATTATCTCTGGATGCGCGCCAACGATTTGCAAGTGGACGACAAATATTTCGAGGCGGCGCAACTGGCGGATTGGATTACGGACCTGGAACCGCATTTCACCCAGGTCTGGACGTTTCAGGCCTGGAACATGGCCTACAACATTTCGGTGAAGTTCAAGGATTTTCCCGATCGCTGGCGTTGGGTCGAGCGTGCCATCGAACTGCTGCGCGACAATGGCCTGCGTTACAATCCCAACGATGTCCTGATGTACCGCGAACTGGCCTGGTTCTTTCAGCACAAAATGGGTCAAAACCTCGATGATGCGAATTGGTATTACAAGCAGCAGTGGGTCATGGAAATGACGCCGTTCTTCGGCGCAAACGGGACGAATTTCTCTGAATTGCTCCAGCCGCAAAGCACCAACGCCGTGTTGCTCCGCGAAAAATATAAAATTGACCCGGTCTTCGCGGAAAAATTGAACGCGCAATACGGTCCGCTCGACTGGCGGCTGCCCGAAGCGCACGCGATTTACTGGGGCGCTTTGGGTCTGGAAAAGGCGAAGGAAAATCCTGACAAGGTGAAGGCGGACGATTTGATCACGCTGCGCCGCAACATTTATGGATCCATGCTTCAGGCATTTTATCACGGACGTTTCATCGCCAATCCCTTCAACCAGTCATATGCGCTGGTTCCGGACCTCGGCCTGATCCCCAAGGTCAATGACGCCTATGAAACGATGATGCGGGAGGACGAAAAAAACCGCGACCACATCGCCAGCGCCCATCGGAATTTTCTGCGCAGCGCAATTTATTTTCTCTATGAAGAAAATCGCGTTGCCGATGCGGCGAAATGGTTCCGCTACCTGGGCGGGAACTATCCCGACAAACCGATTATTGATGGCGACCCCAATTCATTTCCGCGAAACGTCACGCTGGATGAATACGCCGTCACCCGTGTGCAGGGAGACATCGGCGACACGTCGCAGGAGCGCACGACGGCGGCGGTCCAAGGCCTGCTCGCCCGTTCCTATATGGAACTGGCCATCGGGCAGGACGACCGCTATGCCGGATTCAGGCTGCTCGCCGGAAAAGTTTACGAGCATTACCAGGCTGAAATTTCCCGCATGAAAAGCAACCTGCAACGCATCGGCCTGCCCCCATTCGCCGACCTTAATCGCGCCGTGCTCAACCAATTGCTTGATCCGCAACAAGGCGCCCCCTACGCCATGCGCGCCGTCATTCGCTCGCAACTGGGAATGCCGGGGGAAACCAATGTACCCCCGATGACGGTTTCGACGAACCCACCCGCCACGGCAACTGTTTCCAGCAATGCACCCGCTGCGGGGCCGTCAGATTCCGCCAAATAAATTATCGGGCAGCCGCGCCGAACGGCAGAAGCAAAATGATCAAACTGCCAGGGGCTCGCAACCATCCATGCCCTCCCGTGACCGTCCGTGAAACCATGGCCGGGCGTTGTGCGGCGGTGCAACCCGGCCATGTGGTAAAGACACACGTGGTAAAGACAGTTGCCGGTCTCGCCTTCCTGAGGCAATCTTTCAAAATATGACCGGAGTCGGGCCACGATTTGATTCTTTGCGGCTCAGCAGCCCTGAAATGCGGCGGCTGGGACTGGCACTGGCGTTGTCGCTCGCGGTGCATTTGCTGGGGTGGGGCGGTTATGAAGCGGACAAACAACTCGGCTGGTCGCAGCGATTGCATTGGCCAACGTGGTTGCCCCGCCTGGCCATCATGAAAATCATGCCGTCGCCAGTGCCTCAAAACAACGACGCACAATTGACGTTCGTGGAGGTGGCGCAGCCAGCGGCCGAAGCGCCGCAAAACACGAAATATTATTCCAGCCAGAATTCCCGCGCCGCCGGGCCGACGAAGGGGGACAAGGACGTTCCGCAATTGAACGGCAAACAAACCGAGGTCGTTAAAACCGAGAACGTACCGCGCCCGGACTTCAACAAACTTCAACCGGCAGCTCCCGCACCGCAGCAAAAATTGCAACCGGCGGTCCGGCCGGGCGATTTGACGTTGGGCAAGCCGGAGAATTCCCAGCAGCAGGAACAACCGCGTCCGCGTACCGTCAGCAAGGCGCTCGCACAGCAAGCGCACCAGTTGCCCGGCCAGCAGATGAAGCAGGAGGGCGGGACGCGTCGCGCGGCGCTGATGTCATCGCTTGACGTGAAGGCAACGCCGTTCGGCGCGTATGACGCGGCATTCATTGAGGCGGTGACGCAACGTTGGTATGATTTGCTGGACAGCCGGCAATTCTCGATGGATCGCAGCGGCAAGGTGACGCTGCGATTTCACTTGAATTACGACGGAAGCATCACCGATATGCAGGTTCTGGAAAATACCGTGGGTGACGTACTGGATTATGTTTGCCAAAAGGCGGTGACGGATCCGGCGCCGTTCGCGCCGTGGCCAGCCGATATGCGGCGGATAATCGGCGAGAATTATCGCGAAATCACGTTCACGTTTTATTATTATTGACCGCGACTGGCGGTGAAGGGCAGGAAATTTTATGGAAATACTGGTTTATCTCATGCTGGGACTGACTTCGGTCATCGGGTCGGCGTTCATCGTGGAACGCGCACTGGCGTTGCGCTGGGGCAAGGTTGTGCCGTCGAAAATTACCGACGCGCTCGCAGCCTGCCAGTCGCGTGACGACGTGAAAACGCTCCGCCAGGTGTGCAAACAAAAACCGTCGCCGCTCGGACGCCTGTTGCTGCTCGCCGCCGACCATCTCGACTGGCCGAAGGCGGATAATGTGGACGCGTTGCAAACCGCCGCGCGCCATGAAGTCGTCCGGCTCGAACGTGGCCTGGTGGTGCTCGAAATCATCGTCGGCATCGCGCCGTTGCTCGGGCTGGTCGGCACCATCGCGGGCATGATGACCGTGTTCGGCGACCTCGGCCAGACGGGCCTGAACGACGCGGCCAAACTGGCCCAGGGCATTGCGCTGATTTTGCGGGCAACGCTGATTGGTCTGCTCATCGCCATCCCCTCGCTCATCACGTGGAGTTATTACAGCAAAAAAGTCGAGGTGCTCGCCGTCGAGATGGAGGCGCTTTGCGACGACTTCATCCGGCGGCAGTACACGGAAAAGGACGGCGATAAGAAATCCTAAGCCATGCGTTTCCTCATCCATAAACGCCGCAACACCCCCACCATCATCATCGTGGCGCTGGTGGACGTGCTCATCGTGCTGCTGATTTTCCTGATGGTGACGACCACATTCAAGCAACAGTCGGCTTTGAAGCTCAAACTGCCGGAATCGTCACAGGCCCAAAAATCCGGTGCGAACGAAAACCCGCCGCTGGTCGTGAGCATCGACACCAACGGGGTTTATTATTTGGACAAGCTGCCGAAAACGTATGAGCAACTGAAGAGCGAATTGATTTCGCAGGCGGCGAAAAACCCGAAGCTCGTTCTCGCCATCAATGCCGACGAAAAAGCGCCATGGGGCAAGGTCGTGAAAATCCGGGACGCCGCCGCCGAGGCGAAAATCACGTCCCTTGTCGCCTACACCAAGGAACCGGCCAAGCAATAAAAGTAGGACAGGCTTCCAGCCTGTCTCCATCTTTTATTTGTGAATACGGAGACAGGCGGGACGCCTGTCCCACGGCGCTACTTCATCAACTCTTCCGCAATCTGCACCGCGTTAAGGGCCGCGCCTTTGAGCAACTGGTCGCCACACACCCAGAAACATAGGCCGTTTTCCAGCGCGCAATCCAGGCGGATGCGGCCGACTTCGCAGTTGTATTTTTCCGAGGTGAACAGAGGCATCGGATATTTCTGGTTCGCCGGTTCGTCCACGAGATCGAGTCCGGGCGCCTTCTTGAGCACGGCGCGCGCGGCGGCCACGCTTACCGGCTTTTCAAATTCGGCGCTGACCGCGATGGAATGCGAACGATAGACTGGCACGCGCACGCACGTGACGCTCGCCTTGAACGCCGGGTGATGCATGATTTTGCGGCCCTCGTTTTCCATTTTCATTTCTTCCTTCGTGTAGCCGGTCGGTAAAAACGAATCCACCTGCGGCAGCACATTAAAGGCGATCTGGTGCGGATAAACCTCCTTCGTCACCGGTTTGCCGGCAACGATTTCGCCCACCTGCCGCTTCAGTTCTTCAATCGCCTTCGCGCCCGTGCCGGAAACGGCCTGGTAGCTGGACGCAAAAATGCGTTTCACGCCGAACGCCCGGTGCAACGGATACAGCGCCACGAGCGTGATGGCGGTGGTACAATTCGGATTGGCGATGATGCCTTTGTGCTTCTTCACATCGGCGGCGTTGATTTCCGGCACGACCAGCGGCACGGCATCGTCCATGCGGAACGCGCTGGAGTTGTCCACGACCACGCAGCCGGCCTTGGCCGCGATGGGCGCAAATTCCCTGGAAATACTTCCGCCGGCGCTGAACAGCGCGATGTCAATGCCGTTGAAGGAATCCTTGGTGAGTTCCTTGACGACGACGTCCTGGCCGCGAAACTTGAGTTTCTTGCCGGTGGAACGCGCCGAAGCGAGCAAGGTCAGTTTGCCCACCGGAAAATCTCTCTTTTCCAGCGTTTTAATCATTTCGATGCCGACGGCGCCGGTCGCGCCGACCACGGCCACATGTGGGTTCCGGTTCATAAAAGGGTGAATTATAACAAAAACCAGGCTTACGTCAATCACGCCAGCGACCGCACAACACATTTTCTTTTGCTTTCTGATTGACCGGGATTGTCACCTGTGACGAAATAATAGTCTAAGTTTATTCAGATGTCCAAAATTGCTGTCAGAAACGGAACGGGCACGACGAAGTACGACGCGCACAACAAGGTGCTGTCGCAAACCTACGGCGCGTTCGCTGATTTGCGCCGGGAACTCTCGGACTCGAAGGCCACCGTCAACGGACGCGAGGACATCCTGAAAAGTTTCGCGACGTGCCCCGATTCGCAGCGTTCGTGGCTGTTGCTCGAGGATTATTTTGAAAAACTGTCGCTCTCGCGCCGCGATTTCCCCGACACGCACTGGTGGCCGCGTCTGCTGAATGTCCAGGGCAAGGCGCGCCTGGAGGAACTCGCGTTTTTGTTTCTCCGCGCCAAACGTTCCGTACCGCCCGAATTGCAGGTGCATGCCAGTCCCGACCGTTTCGCCCGGGCCGAGGAAGCCGAGAAGGAACAAAATCTCGTCAAGGAACTCGAAAACTGGCTGTCGCCGCCCGCGCTGCCGCTGCTCGACACGCCGCGCGCCACGCTCCGCGTCGTCTGCCGCGTGCAACCGGACGACGAAGAGCCGTCGCGCCACCGCCTGGCCGTGCAATTTCTTTTGTTGCGCCCGCGCACCGGCGAAAAGGCGCGCACGCTGCGGGATTTGATCGACCTCGTCGTTCGCGCCACGCACGAGCAGGAATTGTTTTCGCCCGCCGATTGGGAGTTCATCCAATGGCTGGCCGACACGCATCGCCACCACAATGACGGCGCGGACACGCTGGTTTTGTCCGACGCCGAACTGCTCCAATGGCTCGCGCGCTGGGGACACTCGCCCCGCCTGGAATGTGACGGCCAGCCGCTCCATTTTCACGGCCAGATCGCCGCGCTCACTCCGCACCTCGACAACGGCGACAAGGAATTGTCGTTCACACACCAGCTCGAATTACCCGGCGGTGAAACCCATTCCATGGCCGACGCGAAATTTTTCAACCGCCAGCCGCCGCTGGCGCTGGTCAAGGGCACGTTCTACCTGCTGCGCAACGCGCCGCCGCCGCCGGTGCTGAAATATCTCGCGCAAAAACCGTCCGTGCCGGTGCGCAAACTGAGCCATCGGCTGCTGCTGCACCTGCGCAAGACGCAGTCGAACCACGGCGTGGATTGGGAGCAGCTTTGCGTCGCGCATCCAGCCCGGCCACAGTTCGTTTTCGAGTTGCTCGACGACACGGTGCGGTTGCGGTTGCTGGCTCGAAGTCTCCGCGACCAGAGCGTCTGGTTTTGGAACGGCCACGAATGGGTCGCGAACGAAGCGAAGAAGCGTCCGGGCGACAAACCGGAAATTCTCGACGATCCGCGCCTCGAACCGGCGATCCAATGGCTGCGCAAACTCGATTGGTTCACACCCGAACCCGGTTTGTGGATTGGCGACGCGAATGAAAATTTTCTCGGCACGCTTGCGGCCGTGTGGGCGGATCGTCCCAGTGAAGCGGAATTTCTCGGCAACCCGGCGTTCCACCGCCTGTTCCTGCAACCGCGCCAGCTCAAACCGCGGCTCATCGTCAAAGGCAGCGGCATTGACTGGCTGGCGGTTTCCGCCGAATGGGAGGCCGAGGGCCTCAAACTCAGCAAGGCGGACCTCGAACGGCTCGCCGCCGCCACCAGCCGTTTCGTCAAGCTGCCGAACTCCGGCTGGGTGGAACTCGACATCAACGCCGTGCAGGGCGCGCACGAGGCCATGGCCGAAATGGGTGTGGACGGCCTTATCGCCGTGCCCCAAAAAGTCGGCCTGGAACACGTCGCACATCTGGACGAAAGCGAGTTGACGCGCTTTGCCGATTCGCCGGAAGCGAAGGCGTTGCGCGAACGCGTGCGGGATTTCAAAGGCGTGCCCTCCGTTGCGTTGCCCGCCGGTTTGCAGGCCGAGTTGCGTCCGTATCAAAAGGACGGCTTCGATTTTCTCTGCCACCTCACGCGAATCAAACTCGGCGGCATTCTGGCTGATGACATGGGTCTGGGCAAAACGCTGCAGGCGCTGGCATGGCTGGCGTGGCTCAAGGAACGCAACCCGAAAAATCCCAAGCCGTCGCTCGTCATCTGCCCCGCGTCCGTGCTGCACAACTGGCGGCGCGAAGCGAACCGGTTCACGCCGGCTTTGAAGGTGCTCGTGCTCGAAAGCGGCGCGGCGCGACACAATTTGCGGAAGCAAATTCCGCAGCACGATTTGATTGTGACGAATTACGCGCTGCTGCGGCGCGATTTGGAGGAGTTGCAAAAATTTGCGTTTCGCGCGGCGATTTTGGACGAGGCGCAGTTCATCAAAAATCCGGGCGCACAGGTCACGCAATCGGTCAAGCAGCTCAAATCCGAATATCGCCTGGCGCTCACCGGCACCCCGCTCGAAAACCGGCTGCTGGATTTGTGGAGCATCGTAGATTTCATCCAGCCCGGCTACCTCGGCAATCAGGAACAATTTGTCGAAACTTACGAACCGCGCGCCCAGGCCGGCGAAGAGATGACCCCGGTGGAGCAGCCGGCGCGCGGCGAGAAAACCGAATCCGTCCAGCGCATCGCGCGCAAACGGCTCTCGGCCCGGCTGCGCCCGTTGTTGCTGCGCCGTTTGAAAAAGCACGTGGCGAAGGATTTGCCCGACCGCATCGAACAACGGCGCGATTGTCCGCTCGGCGACGAACAGCGGAAGCTTTACCTGGCCGAATTGCGCCGCAGCCGCGACCAGATCATGCATGCCGTCGCGGAACAGGGCCTCAACAAGAGCAAGATGCACGTGTTGGCCGCGCTCACGCGGTTGCGCCAGATTTGCTGCCATCCGCGGCTCGTCGGCAGCGACACCGCGTCGGGCAAGACTGAGACGCTGTTCGAGTTGCTCGATCCGTTGATTGAGGAGGGCCAGAAGGTCCTGGTCTTCAGCCAGTTCGTGCAGATGTTGCTCTTGCTCGAAAAGGAATGTCGCGAACGGCAGATCAACACGCACATCCTCACCGGCCAGACCAAGGACCGGCAGCAGGTCGTCAACGCGTTCCAAAGCGACACGCGGCCTGGTGTATTTTTGCTGAGTTTGCGCGCGGCGGGAACGGGTTTGAATCTGACTAACGCCAGTTACGTGGTGCTTTACGACCCGTGGTGGAACCCGGCGGTGGAGGCGCAGGCGATTGACCGTTCGCATCGCATCGGCCAGACGCAGACGGTGAACGCCTACCGGCTCATCGCGCCCGGTACGGTTGAGGAAAAAATCTGGGAACTGCAACAGAGCAAGGCGCAGACGATTGCCGACGTGCTGGGCGAGGAAGGCTTCGCCCGCAGCCTTACGACCACGGACCTGGAATATCTGTTCGCGGAGGATTGAAGCCGGCCGTTGTCGCCGGATTTACAGCTTCTGCACATGAACGCCGCTGCCCGGAGCACGCTGGCCAACTGACGCAGTTCCTCGTCAACCTCTCGCTTCACCGCCGACGGCTGCCACAGCGGGCGGAATTTCATCCAACCTTTTCTCAAACATTTCACGCTCCGCCCCCTTTTTCCGTGGGCGGGCGGTCCAGCGGCGGGTCTGGTTTCCTTTTCAAATAAGCCGGAGCTTGGGGGCTTTCGTGCAACGTTCCGAAGAATCGGCCGGACGGATAGTATTCGGCCCCAAACTGAACTTTGCCGGCGACGGTTTCCCCCGCCACGGACTCTATGAACTCGAGGGTGAGATCAATGCCTGCGGATATGCCGGCCGCCGTCCAGACCTGCCCGTCCCTCACGACCCGCTCCTGGCAAACCTTGACATCACCCAGTTCAGCGAGACGCGATAACGCCGACCAGTGAGTGGTGGCGCGCCGGCCGGAAAGCAGGCCGGCGCGATGCAGAATAAACGATCCCGTGCAAACCGAGAGAACCGCCTGACAAGCCTTCGCCTGGCCGGCCACAAACCGGATCAGGGCTTCGTTGTTTACCTGTTCCCGGGTTCCTTCGCCGCCCGGCACCAGCAGATAGTCAAGCTGCGGGCATTCGTTGAACGTGATCTGCGGGTTGATGGACATCCCTTTGGCACAGACGACAGGATCCCGCGTTTGAGCCACCAACAGGCGCGTGCCGGGTCCCTGAAGGGATTTGCCCCAGAGCGAAATCATCTCCCAGGGCCCGACGAGGTCTAATACTATTTTGCATTCAA
>PLAY01000158.1 GCA_003134375.1 Limisphaerales bacterium
AACAGTCCACGCCGGTCGTGGGCGAGAAACCAAATGGGAAATCCCAGGTTAATACCCTTTCCCGGTGAAATCAGTGCAAATATAGAGGCAGGGTCGCCTCGGCGAGGCGACCGGACGTATGTGGCCATGCGTCCCTGCCTTAATTTGGCAAGGAATACGTCGGTGACGTGTTTGTTTGTGCGGACGGCTGGGCCAGCCGTCCCTACCTGATTTGCAAAAGACTGCTTGCAACGAAATAACGGCATCTATGATTTCGTGGCGATCATGAAGTTGAAACGAAAGCCATTAGTTTCCCAAGGTTCCTTGTCCCGCATGCTTCAAGCCGCCGAGCAGGCCTGGAAAGCCAAGGATTTTCAAACAAACATCGAGCTTCTGGAGCGCGCCAGCCGGTTTGATCCGGCCAATTCCGGCATCCTGCTCCAGTTGGGCCGCATGCATGGGCTGCGCTACGATTATGCGAGTGCCGAACGCTGCTTTGAAAGAGCGGTGGGCGTCGCCCCACAAAAAACGGAAGCCCTGGCTTTGGCGGGAATAAACAGCCGCGATTTTCGCAACCCGGAAATAGCCGTGCGTTATTTCCAGCGCGCCGTCGCACAAAAAAATGCCGCGCCGGAAATGCTTGCCGATCTGGCCGAATTATACGAGCGCCTCCGCCGCGTGGAAGATGCCGATCAGTTGATCGAGCGGGCTTTGCAATTGAGTGGCAGTTGCGCCCTGGCACTGCTGGGTCGCGCCCGCCTGGACCGTCAACGGGGACATCTGGACAAGGCGGAAAAGCTTCTCCGCGCCTTTCCGGCCGATGCTGATCGCATCATTCGCGTGCGCGCCAGGTATGAATTGGGCGGGATTCTTGACCGCCAGGGACGTTACGATGAAGCGATGACCGCGTTTCTCGAAGCCAAGGCGATCCTGAAACCGGACGCCGCGCTGTTTGCCGCCGATTTGTCAACCCTGCACGCCCGCTTAAAAACGCTGGCGGAAAGCTTCTCCACGGACATATTTCAGCGCTGGTTTGATTTTGGCCAAAACCTCCAACCCCCCCGCCGGCTGGCACTCCTCGGAGGCCATCCCCGTTCCGGCACGACGCTGCTGGAGCAGGTTTTAGACTCGCACCCGGACATTGTCTCGGCGGAAGAGACGGAGATTTTTCACGATGAATCGTACCTCCAACTCACCCGGGATTTGCCGCCAAACGCGCTCATGCTTCCGGTTCTGGAGGCGGCGCCCGCCGCCGCATTGCAGCAGGCCCGCGCCACCTATTTCCGCTTCATGGAATTGTCCCTGGGCCAACCCATCGGTGAACGGCTGCTGATTGATAAAAATCCATCGCTGACCTTTTTGATTCCCGCGCTCATTCGCGTGTTTCCGGAAATTAAACTGCTCGTAACCTTGCGTGATCCGCGCGATGTGTGTTTGAGCTGCTTCATGCAGCCGTTTTTTCAGTTGGGCCAGACCAATTCGGCTTATTTGACGCTGGAAGGCACCGCTGAAGAATACCTGTCGGTAATGGGCGTGTGGCGGGCGATTGCCCCGTTGATGAAAAATCCCTTCCTGGAAGTCCGCTACGAAGACATGGTGGACGACCTGGAAGCGGTGGCGCGGCGGACACTGGATTTTCTCGGCGTGCCGTGGGACGCCAAGGTGCTGGGATTTGACGAACATGCCCGGCAAAAAGTGGTGCGCTCGCCCACTTATGCCGACGTGGCCAAACCGGTCTTCAAAACCGCCGTTGGCCGCTGGCGGAATTACCAGAAATACCTGGAACCGCATCTGTCCAAGCTGGAACCGTTTGCCAAGGCGTTTGGGTATGAGTAGTTAAGTGGTTGAGGGTTGAGGGTTGAGGGTTGAAAGTAGTTAAGCCGGATCCATGCAGAAGATTTTTAATGCAAAGACGCCAAGGGGCAAAGACGCAAGGGTTGAGTAGTTGAGGGTAGGGTCGCCTCGCCGAGGCGACCGGACGCGCGGGCCGCGCGTCCCTACCTGGTTTTTGAGGGTAGGGGCGCCTCGCCGAGGCGACCGGACGCATGGGGCCATGCGTCCCTACCTTAATTTGGCGCGCGTCCCTGCCTGATAAAGGCAAAACAAGAGCCGCTCCGAAGAGCGGCTCCTGTGAGATAACTAAATCAACCAAACCTGCGATCAGGCCTGTTTGCGACGGAACGCCAAGAGCGACAGACCGCCCAAAATGCCCAACGCCAGCGTCGTGGGTTCAGGGATGATAGCCATAATTATATCACCAGGCATGGCGGTGAAGCCCCCTGGGATCTCTAGTCCAGTCGCGATTGCTGATGCCGGCTCAGTCCAAATCAGTGAGCCATTGAGAGAGGTGTCATAAGTGCCACCAGAATAGGGGCCGGAAGCAACCCAAGCCAGAATGTCAAAGGTGACTGGACCTCCAGTATATCCGGTAAGCGTTACATTTGGGCCGATAAACCAGCCTGTGATATTATCACCAATACCATTGTCAGGCTGACTCCAAGTAGCACTTATCGCAGTGACGCTGGACGGAATGAGCGTAAACCCGCTTGTAACCCCGCTACATTAGCCCAGCCAAGCTCAACATCCACATTGGCGCCAACTTGGGTGCCCTGCAAGGCGCAAGGTCCATAAACCACAGCATAAAACGGAGTGGCATTGTAATTTGAGAAGAAGATATATCCGTCACCACAGAACGCAGTCATGCTGGCGGTGACTCCAAGAATTGCCAGTACCAATGATTTTTTCATGATGGATTATCTCCTGATTTTATCTTGTTCACTTTTCACAGGTTGATTTAACCCAAAATGGAATTGGGTTGGCCGGCAACGGCCTGCCGTACTGACATGAATTTTACACTTTTTGAAAAAGGAATGGAAGAAAAAAAGTAATGGATCATTTTCATTGGGCGCTTGCCGCACACTGTCCCCTGAAGTAAGCGGGCGTTTCGTTTGGAGTTCCGTGTTAACGCGGCAAAGGGTGGCGAATGCTCCGAGCCGCCTGAAGGCGGAACTCCAAACGGGGGCAATGCGTGACGACAGAAAACGGGCGGGCGGGAACATTGCGCTGGGAATATCGGACGGACGGCTCGGCGAGCCGTCCCTACCTGGTTTTGAGGGTAGGGTCGCCTCGCCGAGGCGACCGGACGCATGAGGCCATGCGTCCCTACCTTAATTTGGCCGCGCGTCCCTACCTGATTTGTGCGGACGGCTGGGCCAGCCGTCCCTACCTAGTTTTGGTTTTGGTAGGATCGCCTCGCCGAGGCGACCGGACGCATGGGGCCATGCGTCCCTACCTGATTTGTGCGGACGGCTGGGCCAGCCATCCCTACCTGGTTTTGGGGGTAGGGTCGCCTCGCCGAGGCGACCGGACGCATGGGGCCATGCGTCCCTACCTGATTTGTGCGGACGGCTCGGCGAGCCGTCCCTACCTGATAAAGGCAAAAAAAGAGCCGCTCCGAAGAGCGGCTCCTGTGAGATACCGAAATCAACCAAACCTACGATTAGGCCTGTTTGCGGCGGAACGCCAAGAGCGCCAGACCGCCCAACCCGGCCAACGCCAGCGTCGTGGGTTCGGGAACCGGCGCAACGATAACTACATCGCCAGGCATAGCAGTAAAGTATCCTGCTGGAGATAGCCCGCTCGGAATTGACGGCTCGGTCCAAACCAGTGAACCACCCCAACCTAGGCCAGCATTCGGACCGGAAGCAACCGTAGCCAGAATTTCAAAGCTAATTGGACCTGCCGAATAACCTACAAGTGCAAGAGTCGGACCTTGGAACCATCCCCCAATAGGAGAGCCAACACCATCGTCAGGCTGGGTCAAAGTACCATTTACCGCAGTTATACTGGACGGAACGAGCGTAAACCCACTTGTAACTGTACCAAGCGCCCAGCCAAGCTCAACATTCACGTTGGCGCCAGCAGCAGTGCCCGCCAAGCCGGCAGGAATATGCTGCGCCGTAGTTCCATATACCACGGCATAATATGGCGATGCTCCATAATTATTGAAAATTACGTTTCCCTGACCATAGGAAGAAATGGCCATACCGATCACGCCTGCTGCTCCGAGGACTGCTGCTAATGTTTTTCTTTTCATATTAATATGTATTTGGTTGTTTCTGGTTGTTAGTTTGAGATTACTTTCATCAAATTATAAGTTATTAAATCAGTTTAAATCAAAATGGTGCGTATTGTACCCAATTAGTAGCTGTCTTTGAACTCACGAAAACGCCTTGACCCACGGTTAAAGTCAGATTCGGCGTCCAAACTCCACCAGCTTTTTGTGAAGATGTGAACCCGCTACCAGTATAAACTTGAACTGTTGATTTATTGGGCAGTGTCGGACCGAGATTCAAAGTGGTATCGTTCAAGTCTCCAGCCACTGGAATTTGAGCGCCCACCAACTCATACGTGCCGGCAGGAAACGCATTAACGTTGGTTGCCGAACCACCACTTGGGGCAACAACAGTGCCTACAAATGTAATATTGGTGGCAGTTTTGGCACTAACAAAAAAGCCGGTTCCTACAGGAATGGACAAATCAGGCGTCCAGACCCCACCAGCCTTTTGTGAAGATGTAAAGCCAGTACCATTCCAAATTTGAATTGTCGATTTGTTAGGCAAAGCCTGTCCCAAGCTGGTGGTTGTATTCGTGCCGTCATCCAATGGGTTGGACAGCAAAACATACGTAACAGCCGGACAACTGACGTTGACATAGCCGACGACGTTTTGTGAATAGGTTTGCGCCATCGAAATACCGGCGCTAACTGCCAGAGCGGCAGCCGCAATAAGTAGTGTTTTAGTTCTCATATGTTTCTGTTTTTGTTCTATTGTTACCGTGTGTGCCAACAATATCTCAAAGTAGCAAGGGGAAGTCAATTGTTTTTTAAAGTTATTTTGAACGTATTTCGGACAGGCAAAGCCCCTGTCAATAAGCGGTTTAGACATAAAACGCACATAATGGATGTGGCGAATTCGCGTAAATCCGCGTAAAGTCGCTCACGCGACCACGCGGCGGGCGCAACTTGACACAACCGCCATTTTTCTCCCTCTCCGCCAACGGAGTTGGGGGAGAGGGCCGGGGAGAGGTGGCGCGGTTAAAATGGTTGAGGGTTGTTGGTTGCGGGTTGAGGGTGAAAAAACAGCCGCCGGGACGTCAGCCTTCGCTTTGAAGCTTCGGCGCGACAGGCCGGCGCTCCCAGGAGGTTCATGGGCAGGTAGCGCGTGATAAATTCAAAATCCCCTCGCCCCGACCCCGTAAAGGGGCGTGGCCGCGTGGCGAAGCTTTACGCGGCTTTACCCGCCCTCTCCCCGCTCAGGCGGGGCGAGGGAGTTGATGGTGGTGTCAAGTTGCGGCCTCCCCCGGCCACCCATATACTATATGCAGACATTTCGCCGGCCAAAATTGTGGAATGGTTGATCCTCCGTCGCGCAAGCGCTATGGAGGACGGGGGGTTGAGGGTGGGAACCTCGTAAAACGGCATGTCCGGCCAAACGAGCTTGACTCAACATTATTTTATGGGAAGTTTCCCATATGACAACGGTAGCCAAAGCGGATAAGAGCCGGTTGACCATTCGCGGACTGGTGGACGGAGATCAATACATTGTGCGCGAACAGCCCGGCGGCTGGTTCATTACGCCCGAAAAAAAACACCGGGTAAAAAAAAGCGGCATGAGTGCGGAGGCCTTCGCCCGGATCTACCGTTCCCGCACTCCTTTGGACACGGCCACCGCGGCTGAAATTTCCGCCAACCT
Source organism: Limisphaerales bacterium (assembly GCA_003134375.1). Taxonomy (GTDB): domain Bacteria; phylum Verrucomicrobiota; class Verrucomicrobiia; order Limisphaerales; family UBA11358; genus UBA11358. The sequence goes on from PLAY01000158.1 coordinate 5,733, forward strand.
CGCCGCCACGGACAAAGCCCAATGAGAATCCTGATTGACACTTCATTGCTGGTGGAGGGTGAACGCCGGAATTTTGATCTGGGCGAATGGGTGGCCGCCGCCCGGCATGAAGTTTTTATTTGTGATGCGACGGTGGCGGAATACCTCGCGGGCAAGCCGTTGAAAGACGCGGGAAAGGAGCAACGCTGGAAGATTTATTGGGAATCGTTCGTTTCGCTTTTGGAGTCCGTCCCACTGGATCATCAGGTCTGTGAAAAAGCCGGGGAGCTGCTGGCGGATGCCCGCCGCAGGGGAAAAACCATGCCGCTCGGCGACGGCTTCCATGCCGCAGTCGCGGCGTTGGAAGATTTGACCGTCGCCACGGTTGACGTTGACCACTTCAAAGCCCTCGGGGTCCGCGCCGTCAACCCGCTAAAATAATTTCCCGCGCGGGTCCGCACCCAATTTCTTGCCGGAGGGGCGAGTTACACGAGTCCCCATTTCCAGAGGCGTTCGATGAGTCAGTGGCTTGTGCAACCCGCCCCGCCGATATTTTTTTCGCGGGGTCCGGTTTTTGCGGCCATTCCGTTGCGCTGGCCGGTCGGGAGCCGAAAGCCGAAAGCCGCCGGCGGGACGCCAGCGCTCCCAGGAACTTGTTTATCCGTGTCATCCGCGTAATCCGCGGTTCTTATTTCGGTTTCCGGGTTTAGTTATCTCACAGGAGCCGCTTTTCGGAGCGGCTCTTTTTTTACTTTATCAGGTAGGGACGCATGGCCACATGCGTCCGGTCGCCTCGGCGAGGCGACCCTACCCTCAACTACTCAACCCTTGCGTCTTTGCCCCTTGGCGTCTTTGCGTTAATTTCATCTCCCCCGGCTGAATAGATCCAGTTTGGGAGCGCCGGCCTGTCGCGTTGGCCGGTCGGGAGCCGAAAGCCGAAAGCCGCCGGCGGGACGCCAGCGCTCCCAGGAACTTGTTTATCCGTGCAATCCGCGCAATCCGCGGTTCTTATTTCGGTTTCCGGGTTTGGTTATCTCACAGGAGCCGCTTTTCGGAGCGGCTCTTTTTTTACTTTATCAGGTAGGGACGCATGGCCACATGCGTCCGGTCGCCTCGGCGAGGCGACCCTACCCTCAACTACTCAACCCTTGCGTCTTTGCCCCTTGGCGTCTTTGCGTTAATTTCATCTCCCCCGGTTGAATAGATCCAGTTTGGGAGCGCCCGGGTTCAAACCACAAATTCGTCCGGGGAAATCTCGCCCGGCCGGCTCTTTTCCAACCTAAACTGATTTCCCCAAAAATGGCAAACAAATGGCAATAATAGTCAAGCCCGCACCGGGGTTCCCCATTAACCTATAGTCAGGAAGATGTGCAGCATGTGCCAGATGCCAACGGCGCGGGCAGCGCGGACCAGCCGTAACCCCGGCTGGACCGGCCTGCTTGATTGATTTTTTTTGCCAACCCTGAAATACGTTTATGAACCAACGAGCTTTGAAAACGTACGTTTTTTATTGCTCCAACAATCTGGCCGCCGACGCGTTTGCCGGCCTGGGCCGCGGCCGGGAGGGCGACACCATCAAGACCATCAGCCTGCCCTGTTCCGGGAAGGTGGATGTTCCGTATTTGATCAAGGCGTTTGAAACCGGCGCGGACGGCGTGGCGATTGTGACCTGCCCCCGGAACGAGTGCCGCCATTTCGAGGGCAACCTGCGGGCGCACAAACGCGCCGAGGCCGTGGAATCGCTGCTGGAGGAAATTGGCATGGAGGCGGGCCGGATGGCGGTATTTGAGTGCGGGCAACAGGGCGTTGAACGGGTCCTTGGCGAAATCAAGCAGTTCATTGAACGGGTGAGGAACCTGCCCGCCGCACCCGCCCGCAGCGACGCCGCAAACAAACAGGAGTGTACGGTTGCATGAAACCAGACAGCAAACTCGCAAAAAAAATTGAGTCGGGAGATTTTATCGTCACCGCCGAGTGCGCGCCGGGCGCCACCGCGACCGGGGCCGCCACCGAAGCGGCCTTGAAATTCTTCAACGGCAAACTGGCGGCCGTCAACTTTCCCGACAACTCACACGGCGTGGCGATCTCATCGGTGGCCGCGGCGGTGGCGGCCATAAAACTGGGCGCCGAACCGATCCTCCAGATGGTCACCCGCGACCGGAACCGCATCGCCCTGCAGTCGGATTTGCTGGGCGCGGCCAGCCTGGGAATCAAGAATCTGCTGTGCATGTCCGGCTATCATCAGATGCTGATCGGTTGTCCGGAATCGGCCAATGTTTTTGACGTGGATTCGTCGCAATTTGTGGATCTGGCCACCCGGATGTCTGAAACCGGCGTCCTGGCCGACGGGACAAAATTTGACGGGCAATTTTCGATGCTGGTGGGGGCGGTGGCGAATCCGTTTCTGAGACCGATGGATCTCAACCTGTTCCGGCTCGGCATAAAAATCGAAGCCGGCGCACGGTTTATTCAGACCCACGCGGTGTTTGACCTCGAGGCCTTCACTCAATGGCTCGAGGGCGCCCGCAAGGAGGGTCTCGCCCAAAAGACGGCGATTTTGGCCGGGGTTTTTCCCCTGGGCAGCGCGGCGGAAGCCGAAAAGCTCCGGGACACGTACGCCGAATTTCGCATTCCGGACAAAATCATTGAACGGCTGAAAAAAGCGGGCGATGACGCGGCGCAGAAAAAGGAGGGCATCGCCATCTGCGCCGAAACCATCAAGCAGCTCAAGGCGCTCGAGGGATTGCGCGGGATCCACATTCTTTCGGGCGGCAAGGAGGCCTCGGTGCCGGAGATTCTGGCCGCCGCCGGACTGTAATTACCGGGAGAAATCATGCCGGAAAAATATCACATCCAGACCCAGCCGGTCCCGCCGCGGCGTCCGCGCATTGGCAAGCATGGCGTGGTGGACTGGCGCGAAGACTGCGCCCGGTGCCATAACTGCGTCAAAAAAGCCTGCGTCTATGACCGCTACAAACAGGAGGCGGAATACATCCGCAATCTCAGCGACGTGGACGCGTTGTTTTTTGAGTGCATGGGTTGTTTTTCCTGCGTGCAGAATTGCACGAAGGGCATTTTGTGCCTGTCCATCAATCCCGCCTACGAAAAACTCGGAAACAAATACTGGAAACCCGACATCATCAAAACGACGTGGGTTCAGGCTGAGACCGCGAAAATCCCGGTTTCCGGCGCGGGCTATCGCGGGCCGTTTTCCGGCCATGGTTTTGATTCCATGTGGACCGACATGTCGGAAATCGTCCGCCCCACCCGCGACGGCATTCATGGCCGCGAATACATCAGCACGTCGGTTGATATTGGCCGGAAGCCTTCGTACCTGTCGCTGAACGGGACCCAACCGGTTGCCGGCCTGCCGCCGCTGGTTTCGCTGCCGATGCCGTTGATCATTGATTTGAGTTCGCCGGCGCACACCCTGCCGAAGCTGGACGCGGCGATCGAACAGACCGCCGGCGACACCGGCTTGATCGCCATCATGGATTCGAGTTACCGGCCGATGGACGAGGCCAACCTCGAAAACATCGCGTTTTATCTGGGACCGGACAGTCCGCCGGTGCCGGACGCGATGCTGAGAAAGACCCGGCTGGTGGAAATTGCCGATGGCCCGGCGGTGGCGGAGCGCATCAAGGAAATCAAAAAGATTCATCCGCAAATCGTGGCCGCCATCCGCGTGGAACTGACTGCGGCGGGCATCGGGCGCGCCATCGAACTGGCCGGACTGGGCGAGGTCGAGGTGATTCACGTCGTGGCCGACGCCAACGGCAACGAGTTGACGGCGCAAAAGCCGCGGTTTTTGAAGGACATGCTCCGGCAGATTCACACCACGCTCATCGAGAAGGGCATCCGGGATGAAATCACGCTCATGGCCGGCGGCGGCATCGCTTTGCCGGAGCACATGGCCAAGGCCATCATCTGCGGCGCCGACCTGATCACCATCAACCTGCCGCTGTTGGTCGCGCTGGAATGTCATCTCTGCGACAGTTGCCGGCCCGGCACGCCCTGCCCCGCCCGGCTGGAGAAGATTGATTTCAAATACGCCGTGGGCCGGATGACCAATTTGATTGCCGCGTGGCACGACCAGTTGATCGAGCTGATGGGCGCCATGGGCATGCGCGAGGCCCGCCGCCTGCGCGGCGACGTCGGCCGCGCCATGTTCTTCGAGAACCTGGAGGAGGAAACCTTCGGCAAACTTTTCGGCGCCAGAAAGGCAGGGCTATGAACACGTTGCCTGAAAATACGCTGAAGACGCGCGTGCCGCAGGAGGAAGTGGAACGGGTGGTCAAACCCGCGCCGTCCCGCTATCGCAACGAGATCGCCAAGTACATCGTCCATCGCAGCCTGGACTGCGAACGCTGCGGCAAGTGCCTGGAGGTTTGCACCCATGGCGTCCATGTGCGAAAACCCGGGTTTGAATATTTCGGTGAGCCAAATCATCACCTGTGCATCGGACCGGCCTGCGCGAAAAACGGGCATTATTGCGTGGCCCAGTGCCCCAAACAGGCGCTGCAAATCCGGGAAAATCCCATGTACCGGGCGCTCGGTGATTGCCGCTGGTCGGCGGATTTGATCCTGGCGACGTGGAAAATGGCCGAGACCGGCGAGGCGCCCTCTGACGAATACGATTTCAATTATGAGTGCGGCGATTCCGGCGGCGGCTTCGACAAGCTCCGGTTCAAATTCCCCAAACAGCCGCCGATAAAACTCGACGCGGACCAGATTGACACCAGCATATCGCTGAACAAACGCAAAGATGGCCGGCCCGAAATCAAAATTGACGTCCCCTGGTATGGCGGCGGCATGTCGTTCGGGTCGGTCAGCAATGTGACCCAATTGTCCAAGGCCCGCGCGGCCGTGGCGTGGAACACGTTCACCTGCACCGGCGAAGGCGGATACATGGAACGCATGCGGCCATATGACGACCATATGATTACGCAGGTCGCCACGGGCCTCTTCGGTGTGCGCGAGGAAACCATCCAGCGGGTGCCGATTGTGGAATTCAAATATGCCCAGGGCGCCAAGCCCGGTCTGGGCGGCCACCTGCTCGGCGATAAAAACACCCCGGCCGTCGCCAGAATGCGCGAGACCGTCCTCGGCATTTCGCTGTTTTCACCGTTCCCGTTCCATAGCGTCTATTCCATCGAAGACCACATGAAACACATTGACTGGGTCAAGCATGTGAACCGGCGCGCCTTGATTTCAACGAAGGTTTCCACCCCGACGGACGTGGACATGGTCGCCGTGGGCAGCTATTCCGCCGGCACGCACATTGTCCACATTGACGGCGGCTATGGCGGGACCGGCGCGGCGCCGGACATCGCCAAGAAGAACATCGCCATGCCCATCGAATACGCCATCGGCAAGGTGCATAATTTCCTCACGGATGAAGGCGTCCGCGACAAGATGACGCTCATCGCCAGCGGGGGAATCCGCTCGGCCCACGACATCGCCAAGGCCATCGCCCTGGGCGCGGATGGCGTGGTCGTCGGAACGGCGGAACTGGTCGCGCTGGGATGCGTGCGGTGCAGCCTGTGCGCGAGCGGACGGGGTTGCCCGCGCGGCATTGCCACCACCGATCCCGAGCTTTGCGGGAAAATGGATTTGGACTGGGGCACCCAGCGGCTGGTCAATCTTTACAGCGCCTGGCGCAAGACGCTGGTCGGCATTTTGCAGCGTCTCGGTCTGCGCAGCGTCGCCGAATTGCGCGGACGCACCGATCTTTTGATGCATTTGGATTACACCAATGACATCCGTTAACAAAATCAACAATGGTAGGGACATCGCGCTGCGATGTCCCCGCCCGCGCAACAGCGGGCGGAACGAATCGCCCACAATGTGCGGATTCGGCCTATGCATTGCGCCGCTGAACGCAGCGCGGACGGCGCAGCGCGCCGTCCCTACCAGGTTCTGGAATTTGATGCGCGACAATTTGTCATGAACAGTGAACTGATAAAACGGCTGGCCGGTTCGAGAAAACAACTGGCCGAAAGCCTCAACTATAACCCGCTTCTGAAAAAAGAGGCGGAGGAAGGCGGTTGCGGCGTGGTCGGTTTCTGCTGCAGCGAGCCGGTGGCGGGCCGGCATATTTACGAACCGTCGCGCCAGATGCACAACCGCGGCAACGGCAAGGGCGGCGGCATCGCGGCGGTGGGACTCGTTCCGGAACAGCTCGGCGTCAGCCGGGAGGTGCTCGACAGCCATTTCCTGCTGCACGTGGCGTTCATTGACACGAAGGTGCGGCCGGAAATCGAGGCGCAATTCATCAAGCCGTTCTTCGACATCGCCGCCTCCGCGAAGCTCGACAAGGTTGATGACTGGAAATCCGTGCCGGGCCTGGAAGTGTTGCCGCCGGATGTCTGCCGTTATTTTGTCCGCGTCAAGCCGCTGGTGCTCGATGAGTTCATCGCGAAGAACCATCTGCAACAACTCGACCGCGACGAGGCGGAGGATGAATTCGTCAACCAGAACAGCTTCAGCCTCAACCAAAAATACTACGCGTCGCTGGGCGAAAAACGGGCCTTCGTGCTCTCGCATGGCCGGGACATCATGATTCTCAAGGTGGTCGGTTATGCCGAAGCCATCGTGAAGTATTACAAAATCGAGGAGCTGTGCGCCCACGAATGGATTGCCCACCAGCGCTTTCCCACCAAGGGCCGCGTCTGGCATCCCGGCGGCGCGCATCCGTTTGCGGCCATTGACATGGCGCTGGTGCATAACGGCGATTTCGCCAATTACCATTCGGTGACCGAATATCTCAAGCAGCGCCATATCTATCCGCAGTTCCTCACCGACACGGAAGTGTCCGCGCTGTTGTTCGACCTGCTCACCCGCACCTACCATTATCCGCTGGAATACATCATCGAGGCGCTCGCGCCCACCACGGAACTGGACTTTGACCGGCTCGATCCGGAGAAGCAGAAGATTTACCGGGCCATCCAGGCCACCCACATCCACGGCTCGCCCGATGGCCCGTGGTTTTTCATCATCGCCCGCAACCTGGCCCGCCAGAAACAATTCCAGTTGATGGGCATCACCGACACCGCGATGCTCCGGCCCCAGGTGTTTGCCTTCTGCGATGGCGAAGTCCAGGTGGGTTTGATTGGCTCGGAAAAACAGGCCATTGACGCCACGCTGTTGAGTCTCTCGAAGGATGACAAACGCATCTGCCCCGTGGCGGACCGCTACTGGAACGCGCGCGGCGGCAGTCACAACGACGGCGGAGCGTTCATCTTCAATCTGCAAAAAAATCCGGCCGGCAAAATCCGGATTACCTGCACGGACAAATTCGGCAAACCGGTTCCCATGCCGGGAGGGACCGAGGCCTGCGATTTTTCGAAGGGTGGCACAGGCCTCCGGCCTGTACCGTCGGGCGACTCGCCCGACGGAATGGAACAAATCGTTAATGAAAAACTGGCTGCCGGCAACAGCCTGGCGGCGTTCGAGTGGGTGCGCGACCAGCTTCCGAAATGGACCTACGACGAATTCCGCGCAGCGTGCCGGCAGATGGTTGATGCGGCGAAAGATGCCTCCCGGACGGCGATGGCCATCGAGGTCTTTGCGCTGCTCAACGACCGGCGCTACTCGACCGGCTCCAAGAAACGCAGCCACGTTCTGCATGTCATCCACACGGAGTTGAGCCGGTTGCTCGGCAGCCTCCCCAACATCGGCTCGAAGGATGCCGGCAAGAGCGCGTTCCGGCTCATTGATTTCGCGACGCGCGGCAGCCTGCGTCCGCCGCAGGAGAACGAAACCACGCTGGTCATTGACGCCGCGAATTTTGCGCCGGAAGGCAGCAACTGCGACGCGGAACTGCTGGTGGACGCGTTCATGAAGGGCTGGCGGCATTTCATCAGCTTTAATTGCATTGGCCAGCGTTACATCGGCTGCGGCCTCGGCCCGGAAACCGGCGATGTGACCATCGAGGTTTATGGCAGCAGCGGCGATTATCTGGGTTCCGGCATTGATGGGCTGGCCATCACGGTGCATGGCAATGCCCAGGACCAGTTGGGCCAGATCACCAAAGAGGGAAAAATGGTCGTCCATGGCGACGTGGGCCAGACATTCATGTACGGCGCCAAAGGCGGCGTGGTCTATGTGCTCGGCAACGCGGCCGGCCGGCCGCTCATCAATTCCGTCGGCAAACCCCGGGTGGTCATCAATGGCACCTGCCTCGACTTTCTGGCCGAGTCCTTCATGGCCGGCGACCCAAATCACGGCGGCGGTTTCGTGATCTTGAACGGCGTCAAATTCGATGACGAAGGAAAACTGGTTCCCCTGCCCGAGCCGTATCCGGGCAGCAATCTGTTCTCGCTGGCTTCGGGCGGCGCGATTTTTGTCCGCGACCCCGGCAAGACCATGGTGGATCAGCAGTTGAACGGCGGCAAGTTCGCCCGGGTGACCGCCGCGGACTGGGAATTGATCCTGCCGTACCTCGAGGAGAACCAGAGACTTTTCGGAATAACCGTCGGGCAGCTTTTGACGGTGAACGGCCAGCAGCGCAAACCCGCGCAGGTCTATCGCAAGGTTGTTCCCGGCAATATCAAGGCCATTGTCACGGAGGACACCGACGATGTCGCAGCCGAGGAGCTGGTTGGAGATCTGGCCGCGAAATAGCGGAAGAGAATCACGTGATAACCATCAAAAATAAAAAGAACGGACCGGGCCTGAAGAGCGCCGTCGAAGAGATTTCCGGCGTGGATATCAGCGTCTGCTTCCAATGCAAGAAATGCTCCAGCGGTTGTCCGGTGGCCAAACTCACCAAGTCCCGCCCTTCGGAAATCATGCGGCAACTGCATCTGGGCGCCGGCAATGAACTGCTTGAAAACGATCTCGTCTGGATGTGCGCCTCGTGCGAAACCTGTTCCGCCCGCTGCCCGATGGGCATTGATGTGGCGGCGGTCATTGACGCGTTGCGCCGGCTGGCCCTGGAACGAGGGGCCTCGAAGCAAAAAGGCAATGTGTCGCTGTTCAACCGCGCCTTTTTGAAAACAGTCGAGACCTTTGGCCGCAGTTACGAGATCGGGATGATCACCGCCTACAAAATCGGCACGATGAAATTGATGAACGACACGGAAAAATTCCCGGCCATGTTGAAGAAGGGAAAAATCGCCTTGCTGCCGCCCCGGGGCGGCGACCGGAAGACCGTGAAACGCATTTTCAGGAAATTTAAAGAAAGCAAAGGGGCCCAAGCATGAGATACGCCTATTATCCCGGATGCTCGGCTGAATCCACGGCCCGTGACATGCACCAGTCCACGCTGGCCGTTGCCCGGGCACTGGGAATTGATCTGGTTGAACCCAAAGGCTGGACCTGCTGCGGCGCCACCGCCGGACACCAGACCGACCGGCTGCTGGCCGTGTCCCTGCCCGCCGCCAACCTGACCAAGGTCCAGGACCTGAAGCTGGACATGATGGTTAATTGCGCCGCCTGCTACAACCGGATGAAGGTGGCCAACCACGAAATTTCGTCCCATCCCACCGTCCGCAAGGGCGTCCGCGAAGCGTTGGACCGGGATTATGACGGTTCGGTCAAGGTGCGGCACCTGCTTGAAGTGCTCCTGGAAGATGTCGGCCTGCCGGCCATCAAGCGGGCGGTCAAACGTCCGTTGAACGGTCTCAAGGTGGCCTGCTACTACGGCTGCCTGCTGGTCCGTCCGCCCAAGATTTTAAAATTTGATGACCCGGAAAATCCAACGTCGCTCGACCGGCTGGTCACCGCCATGGGCGGCACGAGCCTGGAATGGCCGTCCAAGGTCGAATGTTGCGGCGGCGGCCTGTCGCTGTCGCGGACGGACGTGGTGGTCGAGCTTACGGGGTCAATCATTGACATGGCGGCCAGCGTGGGCGCGGATTGCATCGCCGTCAGTTGCCCCATGTGCCAGGTCAATCTCGATTTGCGGCAGCAGGACATCAACAAACAGACCGGCAAGAATTATCAAATTCCGATTGTCTATATCACCCAGTTGCTCGGCCTTTGCCTCGGCATCGGTCCCGGCGAACTCGGGTTCAACAAGCTGATGGTCCCGGCGGCCAACGTTTTGGAGAAGGTAAATGAACGCGCATAAAACAATCGTCATCGCCCTCCAGCGACTGGTAGGGACGGCGCGCTGCGCTGTCCGCGCCGCGTTCAGCGGCGCAACGCACCAGATGAGTCCGTGCCCCGTGCGCGAATCGTTCCGCCCGCTGTTGCGCGGGCGGGGACATCGCAGCGCGATGTCCCTACCCCGGCAAAACAGCCGACCGGCAGGTTGGCCCTACCATTTCACCAAACAGCCATGAGTAAATCCGACGACAAAAAAATTGGCGCGGTGCTGGTGCAAGGCGGCGGCATTGCCGGCGTCCAGGCATCCTTGGATCTGGCCAACAGCGGCTTCAAGGTTTATCTCGTCGAGCGCGACGCCGCCATCGGCGGCATGATGGCGCACCTGGACAAGACGTTTCCGACCGGCGATTGCGCCACCTGCATCGTCTCGCCCAAGCTCGTCGAATGCGCGCGCAACCTGAACATCGAAATCATGACCCTTTCGGAAGTGACCGGTCTGGAAGGCGAACCCGGTCATTTCAAAGCGACGGTCAAACGGCATCCGCGCTATGTCATCGAGGACAAATGCACCGGTTGCAGCGAGTGTACGCAGGTCTGTCCCGTGGACATCCCGGACGAGTTCAATCGCTGCCTGGGCACCCGCAAGGGCATCGCCAAACTCTACGCCCAGGCCACCCCGAACATTTTCGGCATTCTCAAAAACGGCCACTCGCCCTGCAAAATGACGTGCCCGGCCCGGGTCAACGTCCAGGGCTACGTCCAACTCATCAAGCAAAAGGAATATCTCAAGGCGGTCGAACTCGTCCGCCAGCGCAATCCCCTTTCGGCCATCTGCGGCCGCGTCTGCACGCATCCCTGCGAATCCGAATGCATGCGGGGCAAGGCCGACGACCCCATCGCCATACGGCTGCTGAAACGGTTCGCCTCGGACCAGGAAATGGAAATGCTCGCGGCGGGCAAGCTCACCCTGCCGGAGGAAAAAACTCCCGCGGCGGACGCCAAAAAAGTGGCCATCATCGGCGGCGGCCCGGCAGGTCTCACCGCGGCCAACGACCTTGCCGATGCCGGTTTTGCCGTCACGGTTTACGAAGCGATGAACGCCGCGGGCGGCATGTTGCGCTGGGGCATTCCCGGATATCGGCTGCCCAAGAAGGTGCTCGACCACGAAATCGAAATCATCCGCCGCAAGGGCGTCACGTTCGTTTATAACTGCCGCATTGGCCGGGAGGTCACCATCGAGACGCTCCAGAAGGTTTATGCCGCGGTCTTCATTTCCGCCGGCGCCCAGAAGAGCCGCAACCTCCGGATTGAAGGCGAGGACGCCATCGGCGTGCTGCACGGCATTGAATTTCTCCGGGAAGCCGGTTCGGCCAACAAACCCGCGGTGAAAGACCGCGTGCTGGTCATCGGCGGCGGCAATGTGGCGGTGGATGTGGCCCGGACCGCCGTGCGCCTCGGCGCCAAACATGTCGAGATGATTTCCCTCGAACAGCGGAAGGAAATGCCCGCTTACAAGGAGGAAATCGAAGCGACCCTCGCCGAAAACATCAAGATTCGCAACGGCTGGGGCCCCAAACGCATCCTCTACAACGGCTCCGTCACCGGCATCGAGTTGAAACGTTGCACCCGGGTTTTCGACGCCCAGAAACGGTTCAATCCGGCTTTCGACGAAAAAGATCTGGCCACGATCGAGGCCGACCAGATCATCGTCGCCATCGGCCAGGCGGTGGATGAGGAACTGGTCAGCCACATCAAGGTCCAAAACGAACGGGGCTGTTTCAAGGCCGACAAGGTGACCGGCCAGACTTCCGTGCCCGGCATTTTCGCGGGCGGCGATAATGCCACCGGTCCCGCGTCCGTGATTGACGCCGTGGCCGCCGGCAAACGCGTTGCCGAATCCATCGAACGATTTTTGAAGGGCAAGGATTTGTTGGGCAATCGTTTCGAGGATTCCCTTCGCCCGATTCCACAGGCGTTCCTGCCCACGCTCGACAAGCTGGTGAAAAAGTCCCGGCCTCATGCGAAGGAACTGGCCCCGGCCAGCCGGCTGGGAAATTTCGACGAGGTCGAAATCGGTCTCACCGAGGAACAGGCGCTTGCCGAAGCCGAACGCTGCCTGAATTGCGCCCTGTGCTCGGAATGCAACCGGTGCGTCGAAACCTGCAAGCAGCACGCCATTGACCATGCCATGCGCGAGCAGACGGTCACACTCGAGGTGGGCTCGGTCATCCTGACCCCGGGCTTCAAGGAGTTCGATGCCCGGCGCAAAGGTGAATTCGGTTATGGCCGCTATGACAATGTTGTCACCAGCGTCCAGTTTGAACGGATGCTTTCCGCCGCCGGCCCGTTCGAAGGCCATGTCATCCGCCTGTCCGATGGCCGCGAGGCCAAACGCATCGCCTGGATCCAATGCGTCGGCTCGCGCGATTCGTCGTGCGGCCATGAATATTGCTCCTCCATCTGCTGCATGATGGCCACCAAACAGGCCATGGTTGCCGGCGACCACGTCGGCGAACTGGACGCGACGATTTTCTACATGGACATCCGCGCGCACGGCAAGGATTTCGACCAGTATTACGAGCGCGCCCGGGCCAAGGAGAACATCCATTACGTCAAGAGCATCCCGTCGCGGATTGTCCAGTTGCCCGGCAGCAAGGACTTGCGCGTTTTGTTCCTCGACGAGAACAGCCAGCTGGCGCAAAAGGAATTTGACCTGATTGTTTTGTCCGTGGGCATGGAACCGCCGGGCAGCATGGCGGGCCTGGCCGCCTGCCTGGACATCAAGCTCAACGAATTTGGTTTCTGCGACACCGACCGGCTCCTGCCGCTGTGTACCTCCCGGCCCGGCGTGTTCGTCGGCGGCGCGGCGCAGGAACCCAAGGACATTCCCGAAACCGTCACCCAGGCCAGCGCCGCGGCGTCCATGGCGATGGAACTGCTCGCGCCGGCGCGCAATTCGCTCGTCACCAAAAAAACTTATCCCACCGAGCACGACGTCACCGACGAGGAACCGCGCCTCGGCGTGTTCGTCTGCCATTGCGGCATGAACATCGGGTCGGTCGTGGACGTCGAGGCGGTCGTCAAGCGCGTCGAGCACGAGCGCAACGTGGTGCTGGCGACCCACACGATGTTCACCTGTTCGGACACGAGTCTGTCGAACATCAAGGAAATGATCCATCAACACCGGCTCAATCGCATCGTCGTGGCGTCCTGCACGCCGCGCACGCACGAGCCGCTGTTCCGCGAGACTTTGCGCGAGGCCGGGCTGAACCCGAACCTCTTCGACATGGCCAACATCCGCGACCAGTGTTCCTGGGTGCATTCGGCCGCGCCGGAAGCGGCCACCGAAAAAGCGGTTGAACTCGTCAAGATGTCCATCGCCCGGGCGCGCACGCTCTGGCCGCTCGAAGGCGGCACGCTCGCGGTGGACCAGACCGGCATCGTCATCGGCGGCGGCTTGAGCGGCATGACCGCCGCGCTCGCGCTCGCCAACCAGGGATTCAGCGTCCATCTGGTCGAGCAAATCGGTCGTCTGGGCGGGACCCTGCACGATATTCATAACACTTTCGAGCACGACGACATCGCCGCCTTCACCCGCGGCCTCATTGACCAGGTCCAGAAACATTCCAAGATCAAGACCTACCTCGAAGCCGAAATCACCAGCATCAAGGGCCACATCGGCAAGTTCCACCTGACGCTCGCCAAGGGCGGCCCGAGCTTTGAAATTACCGGTGGCGCCATCGTCGTGGCCACGGGCGCGCAACCGGCCAAAACCGCCGAATTCTTATACGGCAAATCCGACCGCGTCCTGACCCAGGTCGAACTGGAAAAACGGTTGCACGACAAAGCCTGGCAGGCCAAGGGACAAAACATCGTCATGATCCAGTGCGTCGGCTCGCGCAACGAAAAGCATCCGTATTGCAGCCGCATTTGCTGCTCGATGGCCGTCAAAAACGCGCTGGCCGTCAAGAAACTGGACCCGAGCGCCAGCGTCTATGTGCTTTACCGCGACGTCCGGACCTACGGCTTCCGGGAAGTTTACTATCAGCAGGCGCGCGAAGCCGGGGTGGTGTTCATCCGTTACACGCCGGAAGCGCCGCCGCAGGTGGCCGACAACAACGGCCTGGTCGTCACGCTCAAAAGCCCCGACTTCCCCGAACCGCTCGCCATCGAGGCCGACAACGTCGTGCTCAGCACCGGCGTGGAAGTGGATTTGAAGAACAACAAGCGCATCTCGGACATGCTCAAGGTGCCGCTCAACGCCGACGGTTTCTACGTGGAAGCCCACATGAAACTGCGGCCCGTGGATTTCACCACCGAAGGCATCTTCCTGTGCGGCCTGGCCCATTCGCCGAAGTTCATTGACGAAAACATTTCGCAGGCGCGCGCCGCCGCCGCGCGCGCGGCCACCGTGCTGTCCAAGACCCAGCTCGATGTCAGCGCCCAGGTTTCCTACGTGGACCAGCAGAAGTGCATTTCCTGCATGACCTGCGTCACGGTCTGTCCGTACACCGCGCCCTACTGCAACAAGGACGGCAAGGGACAGATCGAGGCTGCCAAGTGCATGGGCTGCGGGATTTGCGCCGCCGAATGTCCGGCCCGCGCCATCCAGTTGCATCATTTCGAGACCGACCAGTTCGAAGTGATGATCAAACAACTGTTCGCCGGCGAAAACGTGGAGAACGGGGCAAACGGTGCGCCCGAGGCCTATCCGGTCAGGAAGTTGACGGAAAAAGTTTAGCATGATCGCCAAACAACATTTATTTTCCAACGCAGAGGCGCGGAGAACGCGGAGTTTCGCAGAGTTTAATTTCCTCCGCGGCCCTCTGCGTCCTTTGCGTCTCTGCGTTAAGGCTCCCACACAATTTGCATAACCCATGAAACCCCAGGTATTTGAACCCAAGATCGTGGCCTTTTGCTGCCACTACTGCGCCTATTCGTCGGCGGATTTGGCGGGGTCCATGCGCATCCAGTATCCGCCCAACGTCCGCATCATCCGCACCCCCTGCACGGGCCGGCTGGAGACCGAATACTTCATGAAGGCGTTCGAGAACGGCGCGGACGGCGTGCTGGTGGCCGGCTGTCTCGAAGGCGGCTGCCATTTCGTGGAAGGCAACCTCTGCGCCAAACGCCGGGTCACCTACACCCGCGACATGCTGGCCGAAGTCGGCCTGGAAAAGGAACGCCTCCGCATGGTCAACATTTCCGCCGCCATGGCGCGGCCTTTGGCGGACACCATCACCGACATGGTGGAAACCGTCCGCAACCTCGGGCCAAACCCGCTCAAATCGAAAAATAATTTAACTAATTTAACCAAACTGGAGACCCGCTCATGATTGTCGCCCAACGAAAAAACATACCCGAACTGCTGTCCATCGTGGAGAAGCACCGGAAGGTGCTCCTGCTCGGCTGCGGCACCTGCGTGACCGTCTGCCTCGCCGGCGGCCAGCGCGAAGTCAGCATCATCGCCTCCGCCCTCCGCATGGTGGCCAAATTGAAGAACCGCGCCCTCGAGGTCGAGGAACTCACCATCGAACGCCAGTGCGACAACGTCTTCCTCGAACAGGCCGCCGAGGCGGTCAAGAACACCGACGCCGTGCTGTCGCTCGGCTGCGGCGCGGGGGTGCAGGCCTTGGCGGAACGATTCAACGGCAAACCGGTTTATGCCGGACTCGACACCGCGTTCATCGGCATTTTGGAGGAACGGGGCGTCTGGGCGGAAAAATGCGCCGCCTGCGGCCAGTGCGTGCTGCATCTCTACGGCGGAATTTGTCCCATCACCCGGTGCGCCAAGAAAATGATGAACGGCCCCTGTAGCGGCTCCCGCGAAGACCGGTGCGAAGTCAACCCCGACCGACCCTGCGCCTGGCAATTGATTTTCAAGCGCCTCAAAGAAATCGGCCAATTGGACCGGCTAAAAGAAATCAAGCCCCCCAAAAACTGGCGCCCAAGCCAGTCAGGAGGTTGTCGCACAATTGTTCGTGAGGATCACAGGGTTTGAGAAAAGGCTGAAACAACTTTAGCATTTAGCGTTTAGCCTTTGGCTTTTGTTTTGGCGGGTGCAGGACGATTATTCGGGAAGACCATCGCGTGTGACATTGAGTAGCGCGTCACAATTGCTGTTGATCTGAGTCGTTCAAGAATTCTTTGTAAGAAATTACTCCACCATTCTTACAATCACGAACCACATAAAAAAGTGCGCACTCATACAGCTCTTTTAGAATATAGCGGTCTGTTGTCTGCCAAGCTAAAACAGGGACATCTCTTTCTGACCAAGTCCAATCCATAGGTGTTCTTTTACTAGGATCTTTAATGTCGGAATTGCGCGGTGCAAACCACACGATGGCCTCTGACGGCACGAATTCCAAAAGCTTTTCTCCAGTATCATTCTTTTCTCCAGCCATAATTTCCTCGCCAATCAGGAGCATCTGGTAGCGCGGGACTTCGTCAACCTCCCAATGGTTGTAATGATTTCCCGCCAGATTTCCGCCGCCCTTCAACACGTCAATATCCCAAAGCGTGTTTGGAAAAACGGATGGGTTTCATTTTTCAATGGGCGGGGCACCCCAGATTCGGTTGTTTCCCATGCCCATTCAGATTGGCGAGCATCGTAGGACGATAATGCGGTTTGGCAATTGGAAAAACACGTGAGACAACCGCAGAGAGCGCAGAGAAAAAGCTCAAAAACTTTAGCGTTCAGCGTTTGCCCCGAAGATAGTTTTGCACTTCGTCGTGATCGCCCGCAAAATCAAAAATCAGCACGCCTTTGTGCGCCTCAAAAACGAGCCGCCAGGCAAGACTGGTGCGGCATTCGTAAAGATGTTTGCCCAGTTTCCGTATCGCCAGCCCGGTATGCGCGTGCGGCCGGCCAAAACCATCCACCATCGCTTTCAGGGTGGCGGAAACCTCCGCCTCCCGCCCGGCGGTCCGCACCATCTTTTTGAACCGTTTGGACAGTTCAACGGAAATCATCTTTGCTCCCGGTAAAGGGGGTCAACTCACCGCGCTTCCGCGCGGCTTTGAGTTCCGCGCCAATGCGTTTTTCCGCCGCTGCCATTTCATCCGGCGTCAAACCGTATTCTTGAAGCGCGTAATCCGTGGAAACCACTTCCACCGGACGCAACGCCACAATCTTGCCCTCAAACATAAAGCCAACGTCTTCTCCTTGCGCCGCTTGTTTGAGCCAGTAGCCGAGCCGCCCGCGTCCCTCGGTGATTGTGAGAGTCTTCATACGCTCATTATAGCGCACACCAGCAGACTGGCAAGGAAACTTTTGCAGTTGGAAGAAAGGCCAAATTCTCCCGCCTTCATCGGATTTCCCTTTCGCTTTGTGGTCAACGTGGTAAAAGCACGCCATGAATACTGCTCGCGTCCTGCTCGCCGGGTGGATGCTCTGCCGCGTCACCAGCCTGGCGCCGGCCGAAGAGTCCGCGGACGAAATCCAGTGCCGGAAATCGGCCGCGTTCCTGACAGCGCCCGATTCCTCCGATTACCGGAAATACGCGCCGAGCCGCCAAATCAACATCCTGCACGTGGCGCTGGATGTCACTCCTGATTTTACCAATCGCACTGTCGCCGGGAAAACCACGATCACCTTCAAACCGATAGCGAAACCGCTGGAGAAACTGAGCCTCGACGCCGTTGACCTGACGGTGAGCTCCGTGACCTCCAGCGTAGCGATCCTGGATTACCAGGTCACGGACGAGAAAATCATCGTCACCTTCGCCCAGCCGGTTCCCGCGGACAAGGAGGCCTGGGTCACGATTGCGCATCGCGCGGAGCCGACGGAGGGAATGTATTTCCGGACGCCGGAAATGGGCTACAAAGCCGGGGACACGCATTTGTTCACGCAAGGCGAGCCGGTCGAGGCCCGGCATTGGTATCCCTGCCTGGATTCGCCCAATGAAAAGTTCACCTCCGAAATCACCTGCCGCGTGCCCGCGGGAATGACCGTGCTGTCCAACGGACGGCTGGTTTCCGAGGAGAAAGATCCCGCGACCGACCTCGTCGCCGTGAAATGGTTGCAGGACAAGCCGCATGCCAATTATCTGCTGTCGCTGGTGGCCGGCTATTTCAAAAAGGTGGAAGACCGGCACCGGGACATTCCGCTGGCGTTTTACACGCCTCCGTCCGAGATCGGTGAAGCCACCAATTCATTCTGCGACACCAGGGACATCATGGCCTTTTACGAGGATGAAATCGGCCTGCCCTTTCCCTGGGCCAAGTATTACCAGGTGGCGGTCAATGATTTCGTCGCGGGCGGCATGGAAAACACGACGTTGACCACGCTCACGGACTACACGCTTTTCACCACCAACACGGAAAACATCCGTTCCAGCCAGGGCCTGGTCGCGCATGAAATGGCCCACCAATGGTTTGGCGACCTGGTCACCTGCAAAGACTGGAGCCACATCTGGTTGAACGAAGGGTTTGCCACCTATTACGCGCTGCTGTACGACGAGCACCGGAATGGGCGGGACTCCATGCTCTACGGCCTGTATTGCGACGCGCGACAAATCCTGTCCATGACCGACTCGTCGCGGCCGATGGTGGATCGGAAATACGACAACCCCATGGATCTGTTCGGCGTTCTCGCCTACCAAAAGGGCAGCTGGGTGCTTCACATGCTGCGCACGCAACTGGGCAAGGATCTGTACCGCCGCTGTATCCGGACCTATCTGGAACGGCACCAGTTCGGATCGGTCGTCACCGAGGATCTGAATGCGGTGATCGAAGAATTGTCCGGCCGTTCCTACGATCAGTTCTTCGACCAATGGGTCTATCACGGCGGCTGTCCCGACCTGGACGCGAGCTACAGTTGGGACGCGCGCAGCAAGCTGGCCAAAGTTTCCCTGCGCCAAACGCAAAGAATCAGCGACGACACCTTTCTCTTCAATCTTCCGCTTTCCATCCGTTTCAAAACCGGATCAACCAACGTGGACAAGCCGATCATCGTGAAGGAAAAATCGGAGGACTTTTACTTTGCGCTGGATGAGGAGCCCACGGCGGTGCGCATCGACCCCGAGTATGCGGTGCTGGCGAAGATCCATTTCAGCCCTCCCACTCCAATGCTCCACGCGCAACTGGAGGATCAAACCGACGTCGTCGGCCGGCTGCTCGCCATCGAAACGCTGGCCACAAAAAAGGACAAGGAGACGGTGGAAAAACTCAAGGGCGCGCTGAACCACGACACCTTTTACGGCGTGCGCCTGGAGGCGGCGCAGGCGTTGAGGGACATTCACACCGATGACGCCCTCGATGCGCTGCTCGCATCCACCCAACAGCCCGACGCCCGCGTGCGCCGCCGGGTTTATGCCGGAATCGGCGGGTTTTACCGGGTGCGAAGCAGCGATGCGGAGCGCGGGATGCTCGCCGCGGAAAAGAATCCGGACATCCAGGCCCTGGCGATCCGGGATTTGGGGACCTATGCCGGACCGGACACGCGCGCGCTGTTGCTGCAGTATCTGAATTCCACCTCGTATCGCAACGGGCTGGCCGAGGCCGCCATCCGGGGACTGAGAGCGCAGGATGATCCTTCCTCCATCGATCCGTTGCGCGACAACCTCAGGCAGCGTGAGACGGACTACACCAGCGACGGATTTGTCCAGGGATTGAGTGCGCTGGCTTACCTGGACCGCGATGAAAAGGACAAGACCGCGGTGCGCGAATTCCTTCTCGGCTATGTGAACCACCGAAAGGAGAGGGTCCGGCTGGGGGCCATCAACGCTCTGGGCGCGCTGGCGGATCCGGTCGCTTTGCCGGCGCTTGAGAAATTTGCGCTGGCCCGCAGGAAGAGCCCGGAACAACGCGCTGCCGCCAGTGCGATCCAGAACATCGAGAATTTCCGAAAGACCACGGAAGGTCTGGCCGACTTGCGCAAGGAATTCCTGGATTTGCAAAAGGAAGGCCAGGCTTTGCGCAAAGACTTCGACTCGCTGGAGAAAAAAGTCGATACCGCGGCCGCCAAAGGATCCGGGGCAAAGAAATCGCCATCCGCGGTGAAGCCGCCAAGAAACTCCGGCTGATCAAGGCGGTTCTCACTAAACTCCTTCAAGTAATGGAGATTGTTTTCGAGCCAGCGTTGGCCATCCATCACCTGCCCCACCCCAATTGAATGTTCGATGTTGAATGTTGGATGTTGGATGTTTCCCCATTTCAGCCTTCCTTGTCCACCATAGCCCCGGGCGAAGGTGGAAGCCTTTCTATGCCCCTTCCCCCTTCCGGCCTCCACCAAAAATAAACCGGCACACCCGCCAGCACGATCAACAGCCCGGGCCAGGTGGTCTGCGTCCGGTAAAAGAGCAATACGACCATGACGACGCTCGCGCCCATGATGTAGAGCGCCGGCAACACGGGGTAAGGTCGCCCACCAGCAACAGACGCCGCGCGACTTCGGCGATTTGAGAGTCAGCCATCAGTCTGCGTCTCTGAGGCCCTGGTGTCTTCCGTTTCTTCACAATTCTCCTTCCCGCCGCGTCGCAACCAAGCGGAGATGAGTGAAGGCTTTGTCGAAAATGATGGGAAGTAAAGCGTCAAATTCGGCGACCGCCTCATTCCCTAAACAACCCGTGTTGACTCCGATTTGTGAATAACTGTGAATAACTTTGGATTGCCTTTGCGCTCGAAAGGGCTAGAATAAAGATTTCTGTTCAAATGACATCAATGGCCGTATCAAAACTGCGGATTTTAGTCGTAGATGACGAACCGGCTGTCGGCGATACCGTCAAGATGTTGCTCAGAATTGACGGGCATGAGGTGGAGACAACCAACAGCAGCACGGAGGCCTTGGGCCTGTTTGAATCAGGCCGGTTCGACCTGGTCTTCACTGACTTTGCCATGCCCGGAATGAATGGCCATCAACTGGCAGCCGCCATCAAGGCGAGTGCGCCGGAGCAGCCGATCGTAATGATTACCGGCCACGCCGGGATCTTGCTCCCATCACCCGACGTGGATTTCGTTGTCGGCAAACCCTTCCGGCTGGAACATCTGCGGGAGGCCATTGCCAAGGTCATGCCGGAAGAAAGCCTCACCGCTTAAGAAAAGGCTGAACTCCGATAAATCGCGAGCAGGGGCTAAAGGCTGAAGGCTGAAACGAAAACTTTAGCCTTTAGCCTTTGCTGTGTTACTGTCTGGCCATGATCTCCAGATTAGAATTTATTCCAAAAATTTCGGAATGGGTGGGGCGAGCGTCCTCGCGAGCCGTCTGCTTTCAGAAAAAGGGCGGCGCGTCAGGAGCCTCGCCCCACCGGACACCATTTGTGAGACGGTTTCTAGCCCTTCCGATTGGATTGCTTTTGATGCTCTTGCCGGCGGCAGCCTTCGCCGAGGTTACTCCTTACCCGCCTTACCCGGGCGTCGTGCCGAGCGAGTCTTACAAGGTGACTGTTAACGGCAAGCCCGTGTTCGTGCATCATTTTCTGACTTACGACCAGTTCAATTGGATGGACTATGCCAGCTTCGCCATGACCGGAAAGGTCCATGTTGAGATCACCTCATTCGTCTGCGACCGGAAGTTGCTCACCTGCAATATCAGGCCACTCGCCTACGGCATCCAGCCGAAGGTCAGCGGTAATACCGTCAGTTTTGACCTGGACCGCCCGCGTTATCTGGTTCTGTTTTTCAACGATGAGCCGATGTTTTACAGCACGGGGTTGATGCTGTTTGCCGAACCGCCGGAGCAGAATCCTCCCAAACCCGGCGATACGAACGTGGTCAACATCATGGACTACCACGTTGACAACACGGGCAAGAGCCTCGAAACCACTAACATCAATCAGGCCATCAGCGACATCTCCGCCCGGCCCGGGGGCGGCGTGCTCTATTTTCCGCCGGGCGTCTATCTGACCGGCACCGTGTTCATGAAGAGCAACGTCAAGTTTTACGTGGATGCGGGCGCTGTGATTCGGGGGTCCAGCCGGAATGCGGATTATCCTTCGGCCCCAACGCCTGCCGGGGGAAGGCCGCTCAGGGCTTTCTTTATCTTCGACCATGTCGAGAATGCCGGCCTGATGGGGCGGGGCACCATTGACATGGAGGGCTACCCGTGGTTGTGGCATGACTTCCAACCCGACACTGCGGACGGACACGCCCGGGACGCGGATGGAAAAGTGTTGGACCCGCATGGCACCGGAATCCGGGGCTATGTGGTCAACAACTGCCGCAACATTTCCTTCTCGGACCTGTTGCTCCTCCGATCCGCCTATTGGACCGTGTTCGTCATCGGCACCGACAATTTCACCACCCGCAACCTCAAGATCGTCAACCGCAAGCAGCAGTATCATGACGACGATTACGACTTCAGCGCCAGCAGCCATATCCGGATTGAAGACGGGTTTGCCATGTCCATGGACGACACCTGGGCTTTTTACCGCGGCACCGACCCCAAGACGGGCGAGGCCCGGGGCATCGAGGATTTTGTCGTGAAAGGATTTGTGAATTACACCTACACCGCCGGCCTGGCCATCGGATATGGCGGCGCGCCGGCGGTCAAGCACCTGCGCTTCGAGGACGTGAACTTCATTGCCAACCACAACAAGTTCGCCATCTGGATTCAACTGTCGCCGGCGTATTTCAGGGGGCGGGGATATTCCTCGGGCGCCAAGTTCAGCCGCAATGCGCCGATGGACGATTTCCGGTTTGTGAACTGCACGTTCGAGAACGACGGCGGGCAGGTCTATATTGACGGCGGCGAAAATCCGTTGACGAACTTTGTTTTTGAGAACTGCGTTTTCTACAAGACCACCAAGCCCAGCCTGATGATGGGGCAGCAGGTCGCGCCGGTCCGGTTCAAGAACGTCAAGATCAACGGAGCCGTGATGCGAAACGCCAAACAGTTGGAGCGTGCTGGATTCGATCTCTCCGTCCCCGTCAAGTTCGAGCGGTGAGATGCCTTACGGCAAGTCCGTGTTTCCCATTAAATACCGGTCGCACTCCCTCGCGGCTCCCCTGCCCTCGTTGAAGGCCCATACGACGAGGCTCTGGCCGCGACGGCAGTCGCCGCAGGCAAACACATTCTTGAGGTTCGTTGCGTATTTCTCGAACTCAGCCTTTACATTCGTGCGCGGGTCGCGTTCGAGCTTGAGCGCGGCGAGCAACGGTTGCTCCGGTCCAAGAAAGCCCATCGCCAGCAGCACCAGTTGCGCGGGCAAAACCTTTTCCGTGCCGGGCACATTCTTCGGAATGAACTGGCCCTTGTCGTTTTTCTCCCATTTCACCTGCACGGTGTGGACGGCTTTCACCTGGTCCCGCATTGCAGGATCGCCTTCAAACTTCGTCGCGGTGGTGAGATAAACGCGCGGGTCGGCGCCGAATTTCGCGGCGGCTTCCTCCTGGCCGTAGTCCATTTTGTAAACCTTGGGCCATTCGGGCCACGGGTTGTCCATTGCGCGCTCCTCCGGCGGCTTGGGCAAAATCTCCACCTGTACCAGGCTTGCGCAGCCATGACGCATTGAAGTACCGACGCAATCCGTCCCGGTGTCGCCGCCGCCGATGACGATGACGTCCTTGCCGGCGGCGGAAATGAAACTGCCGTTCTTTTTGCCGTCGAGAACGCTCTTCGTGTTCGCGGTGAGAAATTCCATCGCAAAGTGAACGCCCTTGAGCTGGCGGCCTTCAATCGGCAAATCGCGCGGCTTGGTGGCGCCGGTCGCGAGGACCACGGCGTCGAATTCCTTGAGCAGTTTTTCCGCCGGATAATTGCCGCCCACGTCGGTGTTGCAGACGAACCGGATGCCTTCGGCTTCGAGCTGTTTGATACGGCGCATCACGACCTGTTCCTTGTCGAGCTTCATGTTGGGGATGCCATACATCAGCAAGCCACCCGGTCGGTCGGCGCGCTCGAAAACGGTGACGGTGTGGCCGGCCTTGTTCAATTGCGCGGCGGCGCAGAGTCCAGCCGGGCCGGAGCCGACCACGGCCACCTTTTTGCCGGTGCGCTGTCCGGGCGACACGGCGGTGACCCAGCCTTCGTCCCAGCCGCGGTCAATGATGGCGCACTCGATGCTTTTGATGGTGACGGGCGGGGCGTTGATGCCGAGCACGCACGAGCCTTCGCACGGCGCGGGGCAGACGCGGCCGGTGAATTCGGGGAAATTATTCGTCTTGTGCAGCCGTTCGAGCGCCTCCTTCCACAGGCCGCGATAGATGAGGTCGTTCCATTCCGGAATGAGGTTGTGAATGGGGCAGCCGCTGGCCATGCCGCTGAGGAGCGTACCGGTGTGGCAGAAGGGAGTGCCGCAGTCCATACAGCGCGCGCCCTGTTTGCGCAGGCCGGCCTCCGGCAGGTGCAGGTGAAATTCCTTCCAGTCCGCAATGCGCCCCGCCGCCGGGCGATCCGCCGGCACCTCGCGCAAATACTCGATGAATCCTGTGGGTTTGCCCATGGTCAGTTGATAGGTTGAAACCGATTAAACGCAGAGACGCGGAGAACGCGGAGGTGCGCAGAGAAGAATTTGAAAATAATCCCCATGTTACTCTGTGCGCTCCGCATCTTCGCGTCAAAATTTTTCATAGAATATCAAAGGCTGAACGAACCAGGCTCAGGCGGTGGCATCTGCAAACCGTTAACCACCCGTGAAATCCCATCTTTCAATACCAGCGAGTGAAAGTTGATGATCAAGCCGAGCCGCAGATTCGACAGCCGCAGATAGCTCAAGAGCTTCGCGCCGTCGAGTGCAATCACTTCTTCTTTCGCCTTCAAATCAACAATCACTTTGTCCTCAACGATCAAATCCAACCGGAGCGGCACACCGAGTTTCACGCCCTTATAATGGATGGGCAAGAACTTCTGCCGCTCGAAGCGGATGCCGCGCAACGACAACTCATGGCACAACGCTTCCTCATAAACCTGCTCCACCAAACCCGGCCCGAAATACTTATGCACTTCAATTGCCGCGCCGATGATGCGCTCCGAAATCTCATTTTCGTGCAAACCCATATTCCCTCTCCCTTTTTTTCAACACAGAGACGCAGAGAACGCGGAGGCACGCTGAGAAGAAATTAAAATAATCTCTGCGTTTCTGCACGCTTTTCGCACCTTTGCATTAAAGTTCTGCATAAAAATTCAAAACTCTGCGTCTTCTCTGCGTCCTCCGCGCCTCTGCGTTAAATTTTCAGCCTCCGCCGACGCGCGCGACGTCGCGGACGTTTTCCTCGAACGCGGCCATGACGGCTTCGTCGCCAGTCAGGCCCTGTTCCTGCACCTTTTTCATGGATTCCAGCACGCGCTGGTAGTCCTTCGGCATGACCTTGACGAATTTCGGCACAAGCTGCCGCCAGTCCGCCAGCACCTTCGTGGCGCGTTCGCTCTTCGTGTAAGCCTGGTGGCGCTGGATCAATTTCCAGATCATCCCGATCTCGTCGGCGTCCTTTAATTTTTCGAGGCTGACCATTTCCTGGTTGCAATGCGCCGGGAAATCGCCGGCTTCATCGAGCACGTAGGCGATGCCGCCGCTCATGCCCGCGGCGAAGTTGCGTCCGGTCCGGCCCAAAACAATCACGCGCCCGCCGGTCATGTATTCGCAACCGTGGTCGCCGATGGCCTCGACGACCGCATTTACGCCGCTGTTGCGCACGCCGAAACGTTCGCCCGCCATGCCGCATACGAAGGCCTCGCCGCTCGTGGCTCCATAGAATGCCACGTTGCCGATGATGATGTTTTCCCCGGCGACAAACGTCGAACCTTTCGAGGGATAAACAATGATTTTGCCGCCGCTGAGGCCCTTGCCCAGATAATCGTTCGCGTCACCTTCGAGTTCGAGCGTCATGCCTTTGGGAATAAACGCGCCGAAGCTCTGGCCCGCGCTGCCGGTGAATTTGAGATTGATCGTGTCCTCCGGGAGGCCGTTTGGGCCCCACTTCTTCGTCACCTCGCTGCCGGTGATGGTGCCGACGACGCGGTTGACGTTGCGGATGGGCAGGTCGGCGTGGACGCGCTCGCCGCGTTCGATGGCCGGCTCGCAGATGTCCAGCAACCGCGTTACGTCGAGCGACTTATTAATGCCGTGATCCTGGTCAATCTGCCGGTAGCGGATGACCTCCGGCCAGACATCCGGCCGTTGCAAAATGCTCGTGAAGTCGAGGCCCTTTGCCTTCCAATGCTCGATGGCCTTCCGTGGAGCCAGCTTGTCCGTGCGACCAATCATTTCGTTTATGGTCCGGAAGCCGAGTTTGGCCATGATCTCGCGCAATTCGCCGGCGATGAACCGCATGAAATTGACCACGTGGTCGGGGCTGCCCGTGAAGAATTTGCGGAGCTGCGGGTCCTGGGTGGCCACGCCCACCGGGCAGGTGTTCAAATGGCACACGCGCATCATCAGGCAGCCCAGCGTGACGAGCGGCGCGGTGGCAAAACCAAATTCTTCCGCCCCAAGCAGCGCGGCGATCGCCACGTCGCGGCCCGTCTTGAGCTGGCCGTCGGCCTCGACATAAATGCGGCTGCGGAGATTGTTGAGCACGAGTGTCTGGTGCGTCTCGGCCAGGCCAAGCTCCCAGGGAATGCCCGAATGCTTGATGGAAGAGAGGGGGGACGCACCCGTGCCGCCGTCATGGCCGCTGATGAGCACCACGTCGGCGTGTGCCTTGGCGACGCCAGCGGCGACGGTGCCCACGCCAACCTCCGCGACCAGCTTCACGCTCACCCGCGCGTTGCGGTTCGCGTTCTTCAGGTCGTGAATCAACTGGGCGAGGTCTTCAATGGAATAAATATCATGGTGCGGCGGCGGCGAAATCAGGCCGACGCCCGGCGTGGTGAGCCGCGTTTTGGCGATCCACGGATAAACCTTGCGGCCGGGCAGTTCGCCGCCTTCGCCCGGCTTCGCGCCCTGGGCCATCTTGATCTGAAGCTCCTTCGCGTTGATGAGATAATTACTCGTCACGCCGAAGCGGCCCGAGGCGACCTGCTTGATGGCGCTGTTCTTCGAGTCACCGCGCTCGTTCGTCCAAGTGTAGCGTTCCGGGTCTTCGCCGCCCTCGCCGGTGTTGCTTTTGCCACCGATGCGGTTCATGGCAATAGCGAGCGTCTCGTGCGTTTCCTGGCTGATCGAGCCGTAGCTCATCGCGCCGGTCTTGAACCGTTTCACAATTTCCTCGACCGGTTCAACTTCTTCAATGGGCACGGATTTTTCCGCCCAGTTGAATTCGAGCAGTCCGCGGAGCGTGCAGAGGTTTTGCGCCTGGTTGTTGATCAGCGCGGAATATTCCTTGAACCGCTCGTAGCTGCCGAGGCGGCAGGCGAGCTGCAGCTTGTGGATGGACTGCGGGTTGAACAGGTGAAATTCACCATCGTCGCGCCATTGATACTGGCCGCCGGTGTCCAGTGCCACGTTGTTGACCGGGCGATCAGAAAACGCCTGACGATGACGGGCCAGCGCCTCTTCAGTCAGCACGTCCATACCGACGCCTTCGACGCGCGACACCGTCCAGGTGAAATAGTGGTCAATGACGTTGTGATTCAGGCCGATGGCCTCAAAAATCTGCGCGCCGCGATAGCTCTGGATGGTCGAGATGCCCATTTTGGCCATCGTTTTTACGACGCCCTTGACGACGCCTTTGATGTATTTCTTGACGGCGGTCTTGTGGTCGAGGCCGGGCAGCAGGCCTTCGTGGATCAGGTCGTCGAGCGAGTCGTACGCGAGGTAGGGATTGATGGCGCTGCAACCGTAGCCGATGAGCAGCGCAAAATGGTGGACCTCGCGCGGCTCGCCCGATTCAAGCACCAGCCCGACGCGCGTGCGCGTGCCTTGCCGGATGAGATGATGATGCAAACCGGACAAGGCGAGCAGGGCGGGGATCGGGGCGTTTTCGGCGCTGAGACCACGGTCGGAAAGGATGATGATGTTCGAGCCTCCGGCAATTGCCTTGTCGGTGGCGGCGAACAACTGGTCGAGCGCGCCTTCCAATCCTTTCACGCCTTCCGCCGCCTTGAATAATATCGGCAGCGTGACCGCCTTGAAACCGGTGCGGTCCACGTGGCGGAGCTTTTCGAGGTCCTCGTTGGTGAGGAGGGGATGCTCCAGTTTGATCATGCGGCAGCTTTCGGGTGTGGGCTTGAGCAGATTGCCCTCCGCGCCGACCATCGTTTCCGTGGAGGTGATGATTTCCTCGCGGATGGGATCAATCGGCGGGTTGGTGACCTGCGCGAAAAGCTGCTTGAAATAGTTGTAAAGCAGTTGCGGCTTGTTCGAGAGCACCGCGAGCGGCGTGTCTGTGCCCATCGAGCCGAGCGGTTGCACGCCGTCGCTGGCCATGGGGCCCAGGATGAACCGCAAATCCTCAAACGTATAACCGAACGCCTGCTGACGCTGGAACACAGTTTTGTGATCCGGTTCGTGAACGTGCGGCGGCTCGGGCAAATCTTCCAGCAGCACGTGGTTCTTATCCAACCAGATTTGATACGGATGCTCGCGGGCGACTTTTGCCTTAAGTTCCTCGTCCGCCACGATGCGGCCCAGTTCGGTGTCAATCAGGAACATCCGGCCGGGTTGCAGGCGGCCTTTCTGGACGATCATTTCCGGCGGCAGATCGAGCACGCCGACTTCGCTGGCCATGATCACCCGGTCGTCCTTCGTCACATAGTAACGCGAAGGCCGCAGTCCGTTGCGGTCCAGGGTCGCGCCAATGCGCACGCCGTCGGTGAACGCG
The DNA here is from genome assembly GCA_003134375.1 of Limisphaerales bacterium. GTDB lineage: Bacteria > Verrucomicrobiota > Verrucomicrobiia > Limisphaerales > UBA11358 > UBA11358. The sequence continues at coordinate 34,404 of PLAY01000158.1, forward strand.
ATGGAGGCGGGGCCATCCCACGGCTCCTGCAGGCAGGAATGATATTCGTAGAACGCCCGTTTTTCCGCATCCATGCTCTCGTGCCGTTCCCACGGCTCGGGAATCATCATCATTATGGCATGCGGCAGGGGCCGTCCGGAGAGCGCGAGAAATTCCAGCGCGTTGTCAAACATGGCCGAGTCGCTGCCGTCCTCGTTGATGACCGGCAGCAGTTTCTTGAGATCGTCGCCGAACAAATCGGACGCAAACAGCGACTGGCGGGCGTGCATCCAGCTGATGTTGCCGCGCAAGGTGTTGATTTCGCCGTTGTGCGCCACATAACGGTAGGGATGCGCGCGTTCCCAAGTGGGAAACGTGTTCGTGCTGAAACGCGAATGCACGAGGCACAGCGCACTGGCCAGTGACGAATCCGTTAGGTCGGGGTAGTACCGTTCCACCTGTTCCGGCATCAGCATGCCTTTATAAATCATCGTTTTGGCGGACAGGCTGCAGACGTAAAATTTGTCACCGCCCCGGATGCCCGAAGCGCGTATGCCCCGTCTCGCCAGTTTGCGGATGACGTAGAGCTTGCGCTCGAATGCCAGGTCGTCGGCCAGGCCGTCGGGCCGCGCGATGAACACCTGTCGCACGATGGGCTCGGACGCGATGGCGGTCTGGCCGAGCGAACTGTGTTCGGTGGGCACGGTCCGCCAGCCGAGCAGACGCAGACCTTCCGTGACGACAATTTCCTCAAACAGCACCTCGCACTTGTAGCGCTCCGCGGGATGGGATGGGAGAAAGACCATGCCGACGCCGTATTCGCCCGGTCCGGGCAGGGCAATCTTCACTTCGCGGCACGCCTCCTCCAGGAACGCGTGGGGCACCTGCATTAGAACGCCCGCCCCGTCGCCGGTGTTCGCCTCGGAACCACATGCGCCGCGATGCTGGAGGTTGCGCAACACCTGGAGCGCCTGCTGGACGATGGTGTGCGATTTTTTGCCCTTGATGTTGACCACAAAGCCCACACCGCACGCATCATGCTCGAAGCGTGGATCGTAAAGCCCCTGTTTCGGCGGCGCGACGGCTTGCACCCGCGCCCGGTTGTTGAGTCGCTGTGTTGTTTTACTGGTCATTTCCTGGCGATTATTGTCGCCTTTTGTTCTCTTATCTTTGACATAAATTAAGCTGTTTCGCAATTAAATGTTTTCAGAACGGCGCGGGAGAAAAGAATTTTAACCACGGATGGACACAGATGCACACGGATGAACCGGGGCACAATTCCTGGGAGCGCTGGCGTCTCGCCGGCGAGTTCCGGCTTTCGGCTCCCGACTGGCCGGCAGGACGCCGGCGCTCCCAGGGGGTTTATGGAAAGGGCGAGCGTGAATCTAATTTCACTGAAAACTTCGAGGAATCTCAAAAGGCCAAAAATAATCTGTTACCTTTCCGCGGCGGCGTAGATGTATAAATGAAACCATGAATGACGACCTGACCCTGCTGCGGGAATATCGAGATGTTGGTTGTTGAAAAACTCAGTAGCTTTCTCTTCTGACGCACTTCGCAAACCATTTTACACATCACCCGGCAATTGTATAATGTCCTTCTGTGAATTCAGAAAAGCGCACGCGCGTCGTCGTCGGCATGAGCGGGGGGGTGGACTCCTCCACGGCGGCGGCGCTGCTGGTCGAGCAGGGCTATGATGTCATCGGCGTCACGCTCAAGCTGTGGAAGCACGACTGCCTTTCGCCCGACGAGGACGTGTTCAAGTGCTGCGGGTCCCGGGCGGCGGCCGACGTGCGCGCGGTGTGCGACCACTTGGGCATCCCATTTCACATGATTGACGATGCGGAGGAATTTCAAAAGGAGGTCATCGGCCGTTTTGCCGCCGAATACCGGGCCGGACGCACGCCCAACCCATGCATCCTGTGCAACGAACATCTGAAGTTCGGCACGCTGTTGCAGCGCGCGGACCAGTTCGGTGCACAATACGTCGCCACGGGCCATTACGCGCGATTGGAACGCGCCGACGGGCGGACGTTGCTCAGGCGCGGACGCGACCCGCGCAAGGACCAGAGCTACTTTTTGTTTTCGCTCCGGCAGGACCAACTGGCCCGCGCGTTGTTCCCGGTGGGTGACCAGACCAAGAGCGACACGCGCACGGCCGCACGCCAACGCCAGCTCAAAACCGCCGAGAAAAAGGAAAGTATGGAGATTTGTTTCGTGCCGGACAACGATTACGGCGGCTTTCTCCAGCAGGCCAACCTGGTTCAAAAGCATCGCGGCGAAATCGTGGATTTGCACGGGCGCATCCTCGGTCATCACGATGGCATCGAATTTTACACCATCGGCCAGCGGAAGGGCCTGGGCATCACCACGCCCAAGCCGGTTTACGTCGTCGAACTGGATGCTGCGAACAACCGTGTCGTTGTCGGCGCCGACTCGGCGCTCGACCGCGATGAATTCACCGTGGACGGCTGCAACTGGATTCCGTTCGACCATTTGACGGAGCCAATCGAAGTCACAACCAAGATTCGTTACAACCATCCCGGCACACCGGCGACGGTGACGCCGCAAGGTAACGGGAGCGCGAAGGTGAAACTGCACTTGGCGCAACGCGCCATCACGCCCGGCCAGGCGGCGGTGTTTTATCAGGACGATCTGGTGGTCGGCGGCGGATGGATTACGCGGTAAACCGTTTCCTCTTGCAACATTTTTAAACTTTGTCGGAGCAGTATCTTTGCAGTCGGACTTTGTTGATTAATGGCAAAAATTCCGCCCTTCAATGGCTGTGAAAACCGGATGCGCCCTACAACCGGGTGGCTCGTGTGACTTGCACTTGTCATTGCTCTTTTTCAAGACAATCCCTGTCTTGAGGGTTTTTCGTCAGAACCGGATGGAATGCTGCTTATTGAGGCATGGCGGTTAAATATAATTACCAATATTCAAGTTCCGCACTGAAAGCATTGGTTTCTGTATCAATTTAGGAGTTTCCCCTGTCCAATAGTTTGCCACCCGTTTCCAAAAATTTCATGCGCTCCCGCCGTCAGGTTGGCAAGCCTTATGCATAGAGAATCGCTGTGATGTACCAAGTGGAAGTATTTATTCGGTCGAGACGTGCCATTTTGGGTTCTTTTCTCTTCGCAGTCTTGTTTGCAGTTATGCCGCTTTCAGCCTTCGCAACCGGGAGTGTAACATTGGCGTGGAACGCAAGCACTAATTCAAGCATCGCGGGTTACAACATTTATTACGGACGGGCCAGCGGCGCCTACACCAACAAGATTTGTGCTGGCAATGCAACAAATGCAACCGTTTCCGTCCTGGTCGAGGGAACCACCTATTATTTTGCGGCGACAACGTATGCTGCTTCAGGTATGGAAAGTCCGTTCTCAAGCGAGGTGTCCTACCTGGTTCCCATGAATGTTCCGATTGTGAATCAGCCGCCGACTTTGAATGCGATCAACAACCTGACCATCAACGAAAACGCCGGGCTACAAACTGTCAGTTTGTCCGGCATCACCTCCGGTGCGACCAATGAAAATCAGACACTTACCGTCACTGCGGCTTCCAGCAACACGGGTTTGATTCCCAAACCGACAGTCAATTACACCAACGTGAACACCACCGGCAATTTGACCTTCAGGCCGGTGGTCAACAAAACCGGGACGGCGATCCTCACTGTTACTGTCAAAGAAGTTGGAACGAGCAACACCGTTACCCGCACATTCACCGTGACCGTTGCCAGCACCACTGGCAGAACCAGCCGAGGTCATCTCTCGTTCAGCAAACCATTGACCAACTCTGTGGCCCTGGTTGGTCAGACCAAAACCCTCAGCGTAACAGCCACCGGAACCGGTGCTTTGAAATACCAATGGCAATTCAATAGCACCAATCTGCCTTCGGCGGTCAGCTCGGTGTTAACGCTAAGCAAAGTTACCACAAATCAAGCGGGCACATATTCGGTGATGGTGTACAACAGCACGGGTTCGACCACCAGCACAGCCACATTGACCGTCTATGCCACGGCGGCGGCCACCCTGGCATCAACAACCCATGTCGACGGCCAGTATGCTTTGATCGTTGCGGGTGTGCCCGGGTATAATTATGTAGTTCAAGCCTCCACCGACTTGGTTAATTGGGTTCCGGTACAGACCAATACCGCTCCGTTCACCTTCGTGGATACCAACGCGAGCCAATTCGGCCAGCGATTCTACCGCTCGGTTTATTTTCCGTAATTCACGGTTTCAGGCCGTCCCTTCGCCGCCGCCAAACCGGTTGTCCCGGCGCCAATGCTGGAGGCGCGAACACCCGTTGGCCCCGGAATTCGATCGCGTATGACCGGGGCGACCTCGTGTGTTGGTGGTGATGCCCGGATGCGCCCGGTAAATGGTTTGTGAATAAGTGGCATTTGCGGCGTTGCCAGACACCGGATAGTCTTCCGATTCTCCTTTTGGAAGTTTAAAAGAAGACCGGCGCTGGACAGAAATAAAAGCGCTCAACTGATTTAAATGTGTCATTTCCGACAGTTGTTTTGCTGTTGCATTCTGGTGGCGATTTTAAAGCTTCCGGCATTTGCGGCCAATGTGACGTTGGTGTGGAACGCGAGCACAGCTCCGGCCGTTGCGGGTTACAGCATTTACCATTGGATCGCGGGCGGCACTTCCACCAACAAAAATTCCGCCGGCAAGGCCACGAGCCTGACCCTTTCCAATCTGGTTTTCGGAACTACCTATTATTTTGCGGCCACGATGTATGACACCGCGGGCGTGGAAAGCCCGTTTTCAATCGTGGTGTCCTACACGGTTCCCCTGGCCGTGAGTGCTTCAAACCAGCCGCCAACGTTGAATCCGTTCAGCGATCTGACCATTCTGGAAAACTCCAGACAGCAAATCGTAAATTTGTCCGGCCTTACCGCCGGCGCGACCGGTGAAAATCAGACGCTCACCGTGACGGCGGTTTCCAGCAATCCAGCCTTGATTCCCAATCCCTCTGTTCGTTACATCAGCCCGCGACCGACCGGCACATTGACCTTCACGCCAATGCACAACGCCATCGGGACCGCGACCATCACCGTCACCGTCAATGACGGTCAGGCCCGGAACAATACCGTCACCCGCACGTTCACCGTGACGGTCAACCCCGGCTCGACTGCTTCTGGTGGTGACAGGGGCGGCGGCGGCGGCCACGGTCAACTCTGGCTCAGCGCCCGGTTGACCAATCTGGTGGTCCTGGTTGGTCAAACCAGGACCTTCAGCGTGACCGCCCCGGGAAGGGGTCGGTTGACCTACCAATGGAAATTTAACGGCAGCAATCTGAGTTCGATGGTGGGGCCGGTGTTGACGCTTAAAAACATCACCACGAATCAAGCCGGCACCTATTCGGTGACGGTATCCGGCAGCAGGGGTTCGACCAACAGCACGGCCACCTTGACCGTGCTGACCTCGGCGGCAGCCACGCTGGCGCCGGCGGTTCGTGCCGGCGGCCAGTATGCTTTGATCGTTGCGGGTGTGCCCGGGTATAATTATGTAGTTCAAGCCTCCACCGACTTGGTTAATTGGGTTCCGGTACAGACCAATACCGCCCCGTTCACCTTCGTGGATACCAACGCGAGCCAATTCGGCCAGCGATTCTACCGCTCGGTTTATGCTCCTTAGGCTGACGGAATGACCTGAATTCCGTCTTTGGGACCGATGACCGTCTTCTCGATTGGACGCATCTTGACAACCCCCAGTTTGGGTTACCCGGCAGGTTTGCCCCGCCATCGCGTGTTGACTCTTGATTAATTCAAAAATGGCGCTTGCCTCAACGCCTGTCGCCACGTATAGTTTGCGCTCTTTTGTAATTAAGATTTATGCGACGACCCAAAGGCATCAAAACGAAAAAGTCCGTGGCCAAGCGGTTCAAGATCACTGGCACAGGCAAAGTCCGGTTCCACCACGCCGGCATCCGCCACCTGGCCCAGACCAAGAATCCCAAGCGCCGCCGCCGTCTCCGTGGCTCAACCACGGTGGACCCCACCGACGCGTATCGCATCACGCAAAATCTGCCGTTCAGCCATTAAGGCTCTCAACTTTCAACCATTAACTTTCAACTGATTCATGCGAGTTACCAACGCCGCCGCCTCCCGCAAACGCCGCAAACGGATGGTCACAGCCGCCAAAGGCTATCGTGCGCGCCGCTCCAACCTTTACCGCTACGCCTCCGACGCCGTTGACCACGGCCGCCAATACGCCTACCGCGACCGCCGCGTCAAGAAACGCACCTTCCGTTATCTCTGGCAGGTGCGCATCAACGCCGCCGCCCGCGCCGCCGGCCTCACTTACAGCCGCTTTATTGAAGGCCTCAAGGCCGCCAAGTGCGCGCTCGACCGCAAGGTGCTCGCCGACATCGCGGCCACCGATGCCGCCGCTTTTGGCGAACTGGTGACCATCGCCAGGAACGCGCTGAAGAACAAGCCCGCCGCCACTCTGGCGAAGGCATAATCAAGTTCGGCAACAAATCTCAACGGGCGACCTGAAAAGGCTCGCCCGTTTTGTTTTCCAAATGGAAATATCCAACATCCAATGTGTTCGCGTGTTACGGGATGTTTCTCGAAATTTTCTTTGTGTCTTTTGCGCCCTTTTGTGGCTAATCTTTTTGAAAATTTATGGCCGGACTGATTGACCAAATTGAACCGCTCAAGCAAACCGCGCTCGCCGAACTCAAGGCGGCGCCTGACCCCGCCGCGCTCGAACAAACCAAGGGCGCCTGGCTCGGCGCCAACGGCAAATTCACCGCGCTGATGAAACAACTCGGCATGCTGTCGAAAGCAGAAAAGCCTGCCGCCGGCAAACTCATCAACGCCGCCAAGGTTGAACTCGAAGCCGCGCTCGCCGAACGCCGCTCCGAACTCGAACTCAAGGCCGCCCTGCCCAAGGAACCGACCGATTTCACATTGCCCGGACGCCGCCGCGCGCTCGGCAAACTCCATCCGCTCACGCAGGTGACCGAGGACATCGTCCGCGCCTTCCGCAAGCTCGGCTTCGCCGTCGCCGACGGCCCGGAGATTGAAGACGAATATCATTGTTTCGACGCCCTCAACACGCCCGCCGACCACCCCGCCCGCGACACCCAGGACACGTTCTACCTTGCAAGCGGGTCGGAGGATAATTCTCCCTCTCCCGGGGGAGAGGGCCGGGGCGAGGGCGGACGTAAATCACTTTTACTTCGAACGCATACCAGCTCCGTCCAAATCCGCGTGATGAAATCGCAGCCGCCGCCCGTGCGCATCATCGTGCCGGGGCGCGTTTATCGCCGCGACAACGCCGACGCCACGCACAACCCCACCTTCCAGCAGATCGAAGGGCTTTACGTGGACAAGGGCGTCACCGTCGGCGACCTCAAGGGCACGGTTGAATTCGTTTTCAAGGAACTGCTGGGCCGCGATGTGAAGATTCGTTTCCGGCCGCACTACTTCAGCTACACCGAGCCGAGTTTCGAGATTGATTTCAGCAATGCGCTTGTGAAAAAGCTCGGCAAGGACTGGCTGGAAATCGCCGGGTGCGGCATGGTGCATCCGCAGGTGTTCGAGAACGTCGGCTACGACCCCGAAGTCTGGACCGGCTGGGCGTTCGGCTTCGGCATCGAACGCATCGCCATGATCCGCTACGGCATTAACGACATCCGCCTCTTTTACGAAAACGACGTCCGGTTTTTGAAACAATTTTAATCCGGTGGGGTGAGCGTCCCCGCGAGCCATGAAAAACAAATCCAAACAAATCAAACGCCCGGTGGCTGACAAAAGCAATCAAAACAAAAATGAAAAAAGCTCCGTCAGGAGCGACATCAAAAACGAATGAATGACGCCGGTCAAAAATTTGTGGTTGGCGGAATATACCGCCCAGGCTTGCCGCGCCATAGCGCAGCGAAGGCGGGGGCTTGGTTGGTGGGCGGCGTGCTGGCTATAAAGATGCCGCTCCTGACGGAGTTTGGCCCCGACATCAATGACCTCCGCCTCCTTTATGAAAACAACGCTTTATTCTTTTGCCAATTATTATATTAATTCATGACTTGACTATGAGTGCACTCAGAAAAGCAGCCGGCGCATTGGCTAATTCCGTTTTCTTCCGTCATGGCAGGGCCTTGTTCGCTGAAAACGCCCGAAACTGGAATCTCCCACTTTCCAAGTTCGACAAGTTGTGGGTTGGGGCATGGCTGATTCTGGATGATTATTCGAAGGGTGCTTTTCCACCGCAGTTTAACGACCGGCAAACGGCGCATCAAGCCGAGAAAGATTATCGCATCTCCGTCCCCGGCATGACGGCGCAACAAGTCGGGCATGTCAGCATGGCCAAACCTTTCTGGTACGGACAGATGAGATGGGTCGCACTTACCTTGCGGACTTCAGCAAACTTACCGCCTGCCTGGAAATGGTGAAAGTGAGTCCGTCTGCGAAAATTCTTGAGTTAGGCTGCGGCTCCGGCTGGATGGCGGAGTTTCTCGCTGTCATGGGTTACGACATGACGGGCACGGAAATCGCTGAAGAGGAAATCACCGATGCGAATCGCCGCATTCGCAGTCTTGAAGTAAAGGGCTTTTCCCCCGCGCTAAAGTTCGTGGCCACTCCCATGGAGTCGGTCCACACAGTGGTGGCGGCGGATTCGTTCGACGCAGTGTTCGTGTTTGCGGCGCTGCATCACGCATTTGAATGGCGTGAGGCGATACGTTCCAGCTTCGCATGCCTGAAACCCGGCGGATGGTTCGTGATATGCGACGAGCCGAATGTCCTGCATATTTTCATCTCGTATCGCGTGGCGAAGTTGTCCAAAACGCACGAGATCGGTTTCAGCAAAAGCGAGTTGGTCACGGAATTGCGGAAAACCGGTTTTCGGAAAATAATTTCAACTGGGGCGAAGCTGCATTGGTGGTTTCGCCCACATTGGCTGCTGGCACAAAAGTAAAATGAAAGTCACCCTTAACTGGCTCAAACAATACGTTGATTTCGACTGGTCGCCCGAACAACTGGCGGAGCGGCTCACCATGCTCGGCCTCGAAGTCGAGGGCGTCCACAAAACCGGCGGCGAGTTCGAAGGCATCGTCGTTGCCCAAATCCTCACGCGCGACCCCGTGCCCGGCTCGGACAAGCTCTCCGTCTGCAAGGTCAACGACGGCAAGGGCGAGCGCGTCATCATTTGCGGCGCGCAGAATCACAAGCCCGGCGACAAGGTGCCGCTCATCCTGCCGAACTTTGCCCTGCCGCTGAAGCCCGGCGACAAGGAACCGTTTGTCATCAAGGAACGAAAAGTTTTCGGCATCACCAGCCACGGCATGATGTGTTCGCCGCAGGAACTTGGCTTGCCGGAACAGATCGAAGGCCTGCTCATCCTGCCGCCCGATGCCAAAGTCGGCCAGCCGTTCGCCGAATATCTCGGCCGTACCGGCGGCGACGTGGTGTTCGATCTCGAAATCACGCCCAACCGGTCGGATTGGAACAGCGTCATCGGCATCGCCCGTGAAATCGCGGCGGTGACGGGCAATAAGCTCAAACTCCCTGACGTTGGTGGGGCGAGCGTCCCCACGAGCCGTGGCGAAGGAGCGGCTCGTCAGGAGCCTCGCCCCACCGCCGCTGACTTGGTCAGTGTGCGCCTCAATGATCCTGATCTTTGCCCGCGTTACACCGCGCGCGTTGTCAAAGGCGTAAAGATTGGGCCCAGCCCGGATTGGCTCCGAACCACCTTGGAAAAAGTCGGCATCCGCAGCATCAACAACGTCGTGGACGTGACGAATTTCGTGATGCTCGAAATCGGCCAGCCGTTGCACGCGTTTGATTATCACCTCATCGCCAAATCAAACGTAGGACAGGCTTCCAGCCTGTCTCAAACTTCAAAAGGAAAAGATGGAGACAGGCAAGATGCCCGTCCTACAATCGTCGTCCGCCGCGCGAAGACCGGCGAGGAATTCATCACGCTCGACGGACAGAAGCACCAGCTTACCACGGCGAACCTCCTCATCGCCGATGAGCAAAAAGGCATTGCGCTCGCCGGCGTCATGGGCGGGCAGAATTCCGAGATCAAGGACAATACCGTGGACGTGCTCATCGAGAGTGCCTATTTCTCGCCCACGAACATCCGCCGCACGAGCAAGACATTGGGACTGCGCACCGACGCCAGTTACCGGTTCGAACGCGGCGCGGACATTGACATTAATGACTGGGCCAGCGCCCGCTGCGCGCAATTGATTCTCGAAACCGCCGGCGGCCAGCTCGCCGAAGGCCTCGTGGACGCCTACCCGAAACCGGTCGAGCCGAAGCAAATCACGCTGCGGCATCACAAGGTGAACGAGTTGCTCGGCATTGAGCTTCGGCCCGAAGAAATTGAGTTCTACCTCGGCCAGCTTGGCTTGAAAACCACCGGGCGCAAAGTACGGCCAGTCGGTGCAAATACCGCACCGGAACCGGTCACGTTTCAAATCCCGACCTTCCGCGTGGACTTGAAACGCGAAGTGGATTTGATCGAAGAAGTCGCCCGTCTGCATGGCGTGGACAAAATTCCGTCCACACCGCCGCGCGGCGCGATGGGCGCGAACGCATTCGACGCGACGCATGACGTCCTGGCGGAAGCGCGGCGGATTTTGAGCGGACTGGGATTGAACGAAGCGCAGGGACAGACGCTGATCGGAAATGCCGAATGCCGAATGCCAAATGCCGAATTGGTTACACTGGCAAATCCGTTGAGTTCGGACATGGACGTGCTGCGTCCGAGTTTGTTGCCCGGCTTGATTCATTCGTTGCGGCACAACGTGAGCCGCAAAAATTATGATGTGGCTTTGTTTGAAGTCGGACGGGTGTTCAACGTGGCACAGGCGTCCTCGCCTGTGAAAACACAGACCGGAGGTCTGTGCCACAAGGAAGAACGCCGGGTGGCCATTGCGCTCACGGGGCAGCGCGCCCTGCCCTTCTGGAGCGGCACTGAACGCGACGCGAAATTTGACGCCTGCGATTTGAAAGGGTTGCTGGAGGAATTTTTCGAGCAATTCGGTTTGCGCGGCATGACGTTCACGCGCCAGGCGGAAAGCACATCGCTCTTTCTCGAATCGGCCGTCATTTTGCAGGGCAAAAATCAAGTTGGCGAGTTCGGTCAATTGCTGCCCGCGCTGGCGAAGAAATATGATTTGCGCGACGCCGTGCTGCTGGCGGAATTGAATCTGGACCTGCTGCTGGCGCGGCGGAATCCGGCCAAGTCATTCAAGCCGCTGCCCGCGTTTCCCGCCATCCGCCGGGACGTGGCGATGATTGTGCCCGAAGCCACGACGCACGACGCCGTTTTGCAGGTGGTGAAACAGACAAAGCCGGCGAACCTGGAAGCCGTGGAATTGTTCGACGTGTTCCGCGGCAAAAACGTTCCCGAAGGCCAAAAAAGCCTGGCTTACGCCTTCACCTACCGCGCCGCGGACAAAACGCTGACCGACGCCGAAGCCAACGCCGCGCACACGAAAATCGTGGAAGCATTCAAAACACAATTGAAGGCGGTCGTGCGTGAATAATTCCGCGAACATCACCTTGCTCGGCAAAGCCCGCTTCGCGTCGCCGATTCGACACTCGGTCAATGACGAGGCGCGCGTACCGTTGCATATTGTGCGGACGCCTGGCGTCACGCCAATAGAGGAACTCCTTTTTGAGATGGCCGGCCCGCGCGAAAAACTTTTCTTCGATCCCAGAGACACTCGTGCCGGCATTGTAACCTGCGGTGGACTTTGTCCCGGCATGAACACCGTCATCCGCTCCGCCTTCCTGGAACTGCACCATACTTATGGGGTGAAGGAAGTGCTGGGGTTCCGCGACGGCTACCACGGACTTGATCCGGCGAGCGGACTGGAGCCAATCGTGCTCAACGCTGACCTCGTGGACGACATCCACAAGGAAGGCGGCACGGTCCTCGGCACGTCGCGCGGCCCGGTGGACATCAGCCGGGCGGTGGAGAATCTCATCAAACGCGATGTGAACATCCTGTTCGTCGTTGGCGGCGATGGCACGCAACACGGTGGTTACAAGCTTTTTCAGGAGGCGCAAAAGCGCGGTCACGCGCTGGCGGTCGTGGGCGTTCCGAAGACCGTTGACAACGATGTGCCTTATGTTTCGCGCACTTTTGGCTACCAGACTGCAGTGCAGGAAGCGACCCGGGTCATTACCTGCGCCCACACGGAGGTTCACAGCGTCCAGAACGGCATCGCCCTGGTAAAATTGATGGGACGGCACGCCGGGTTCATCGCCGCGGAAGCCACGGTGTCCAGCCAGGAGGTGAACTTTTGTCTGATCCCGGAAATTCCGTTCAAGCTGGAAGGCGAAGGCGGGTTCCTCAACGCGCTGAAGAAACGCACGTTGAGACGGGCACACGCAGTCATCGTGGTGGCCGAAGGCACCGGACAGGACCTGCTGGAAAACAAAGGCGGGGAACGTGACGCTTCGGGGAACATCAAACTCAGGGACATCGGCCCGTTCCTCCGCGAAAAGATCGAGGCTTACTTCCGGGCGGAAAAAATTCCCATGGTGATGCGTTACCTGGAACCGAGCTACATCATCCGGAGCGTGCCCGCCGATGCGGAAGACGCGATTCTGTGCGACCAATATGCCCGTCATGCCGTGCATGCCGCGATGGCGGGCAAGACCGGCCTGGTGATTGGGTTGCTGCATGACCACTTCATCCATGTGCCCATTGAAATGCTGGCGAAACAGGAAAAGCGTGTGGATCCCAACAGCTCCATCTGGCACGCCGTGCTGGCCACCACCGGACAACCCGCGCATTTTGAGTAAGGCCAGATCCGGCTGATGTCCGGTAATTGGGGAGGTTTGCCTTGCTCAAAAGAATGCTTGCGCGTGGCTCAATCTGGTTTTGAATTACCGCCATGAACGCGAAACCATTTCTGGTCATCCCTGTTGTCAGCGTCTTTTGCCTCGGTCTTTTGGCGGGTTGCGCCAGCCCCAAGCATCCGATTGCTCAAAACCCGAAGCCACCTGTCAGCCTGGAGCCACCTCCGGCCGTCGTGAAAACCAACCGGCTCGTTATCCACGCTGACCAGCCGGGCGCGGAAATCAGCCGCAACATTTACGGTCAGTTCTCCGAGCATCTCGGCCATTGCATCTACGGCGGCCTCTGGGTAGGCGAGGACAGCCCCATTCCCAACACCCGCGGCATCCGCAACGACGTCGTCGCCGCGCTGAAGAAAATCCAGGTGCCGGTGGTGCGCTGGCCGGGCGGCTGTTTCGCCGATGAATACCACTGGATGGACGGCATCGGCACACCCACCAACCGTCCGTCCATGATCAACACGACTTGGGGTGGCGTCGTGGAAAACAATCATTTCGGCACGCACGAGTTCATGGATTTTTGCGGGCAGATCGGGGCGGCCCCTTACATCTGCGGCAACGTCGGCAGCGGCACGGTGCAGGAAATGATGGAGTGGGTCGAATACCTGACGTCCGATGCGGATTCACCGATGGCCAATCTGCGCCGGCAAAACGGCCGCGAACAGCCGTGGAAAGTGCCCTACTTCGCCGTCGGCAACGAAAGCTGGGGTTGCGGCGGCAACATGACGGCGGAGTTCTGCGCCGACAATTTCAGCCGTTACAACACCTTCGTGAAAGACTACCCCGGCAACCACATCTACCGCGTCGCGAGCGGCGGGCTGGAGTCCGATTACCACTGGACCGAAGTGTTGATGAAGCAGAACGCGGACGGACTGAAACATGGGGGGCAGGCGATGAACGGCTATTCATTGCATTATTACACCCTTCCCACCAGCAACTGGTCGCACAAGGGTTCCGCCACCAAGTTTGACGAGGCGGAATGGTTCAACACGTTCCGGCACACGCTGGTCATGGATGAGCTCGTCACCAAACATTCCGCCATCATGGATAAATATGACCCGCAGAAAAAAGTCGGCCTGATTGTGGACGAATGGGGCGCGTGGTACGACGTCGAGCCGGGGACCAATCCGGGCTTCCTTTACCAGCAAAACACGCTGCGCGACGCGCTGGTGGCCGGCGTCACGTTGAACATTTTCAATAATCACGCCGACCGCGTGAAGATGGCGAACATCGCCCAGATGATCAACGTGCTCCAGGCGATGATCCTCACCGACAACGAAAAGATGACGGTCACACCGAGTTACTGGGTGTTTGAAATGGACACCGTCCACCACGATGCCACGCTGCTGCCCAGCGAACTGCAAAGCGTGGATTATGCCTTCGGCGACAAAACAATTCCGGCAGTCAGCGCCTCGGCCTCGCGCGACCGGGCGGGCAAAATCCACGTTACGCTGTGCAATCTGAATCCCAATCAATCCATTGAAGTCCCGTGCGAATTGCAGGGCGCCAAGGCGCAGAAAATTTCCGGCCGGGTGCTGACCGCGCCGGAAATGAGCGCGCATAACACCTTCGACCAGCCGGACAACGTGAAGCCCACCGAGTTCAACGCCTTCAAGGTCACGGATAACGGATTCGTTACCACCCTGCCCGCAAAGTCGGTTGTGGTCCTGGAAGTCAACTGACCCAAAAACCCGGTGTCAGGAAATCAACCACGAATGAACACTGATTTTTTTATGCTGTTTTCTCCCTCTCCGCGGAGTGGAGGAGAGGGTTGGGGAGAGGCGGCGCGTTTGTTTCGATTACCCCTCTCTCCGGCTTTAATCCGTGTTTATCCGTGTTCATCCGCGGTTCAACACAAATTTCGGGATAATCACTCCGTCTGGACGAACGGCGGGATGGGGCAATCCAGCGTGTCGGCGACGGCCCGGAGCAGTTCGGCTTCGGTTTCCGTTATCACACCATCGGCACCGACCGTGTAAACACAGGCTTCGATCAAATTCTTCTTGATGGTCGGCACGGCCAGCGCCAGACGGTTGAGCGCGGCGTCAATCTGGTCCACGCCGCATTGTTCGCGCGGCAGCAGTCCCAGATCAACGTTGTCCGGCGCGCACAGATACGGGGCACCGGTTTCAAAGGCTTTTTGGATTTCGGCGGCATCGCTGCTGCCGACGTTGGCCAGCGCCGACAGCACGACGGCGCAATCCGGCACGAGCGGCTTGAGCGTATAGTATTGGGCGACCGGCGGACGCGCCCCGCTGAATTGCAGCGTGAGATGGCGAAGAACGATTTTTTGCAACACGAATTCAAACAGTTCAATCTTGCCGTCGCTTTCGATAAGCCATTGGAGTGTCTGCGAAAATTGATTGAACTGCTCCGCGCGCAACTGCCGCAACGCGCTCGATGCGAGATTGATGATCGGCAAATGCGCGTGTGCCGCGGCAGTCGAAACATCGGGAAACAACGCCGCGGTCTTCTGATAAACCGCCGGTTCAACGCGCTGGGCTAGCCCGGCAAGCTGCGTCGTGCGCGTCGTTTCGTCCGGACTCAGCAGCATCGCGTAAATCAGCGCCACGGCATCGAGTGGTTCGCGCGCGGCGGCTTTGATGCTTTCGGGCAGCGAATCGCGCAACTGCTCGGCGTATTTGAGATGCAACGGCGTGGGGTTGCCGAGATTCGGCAGCACGGAATGCGACCGGATGACCGGCGGTTTTTCTGCGTCGCCGGAGGCGAGAATCGCGCCGCCCAGCACAGTGCCAAAAATGTTCGGCATCGGCGGGCGTTTCGGTGTTGAAATTTCTTCAGGCAGCCGGTCGCGCCCGTCATAACGAACGTAAGGAAATTTTCCGTCGAAATTCGGGTCAAAAACGCGGATGCGTTCCGCGAGCGGTGGGTGGGTTTCGAGCAATCCGATAAACGGTTCACTGACGCCGTTTCCAAAAAACATGTGAGAAAGTTCCTCGGCGTGCGCGTGGCCAAGGCGTGAACCCGTTTCGCCCAAGCCGCCGATTTTTTTCAGCGCGCCGGTGATGCTTCCCGGATTGCGCGTGAATTGGACGGACGAGGCGTCAGCGAGAAATTCACGCTGGCGGCTGACAGCGGCCTGAATGAGGCGTCCAAAAAAAACGCCGATGTAGCCGATGACCAGCAGCAACAAACCGAGCAGAGGCAAAGGATTTTGTCCGCGCCCGCGCCCGCCAACGCGCGCCGTTTGCAAAAGAACCCGTCCGATGATGGCGAGGCAAAGGATGCCAAAGATGATGCCCATAAGCCGGAGGTTCAGCCGCATGTCGCCGTTCAAAATGTGGCTGAATTCGTGGCCGATGACGCCCTGTAATTCGTCACGCGACAAATTTTTCGCGCAGCCGCGTGTCACGGTGATGGTCGCGTCGCCGGGTTTGTGGCCAGCGGCGAAGGCGTTGATGCCGTCCTCCTCGTCCATGACATAGACCTGCGGCACGGGCACGCCGGAAGCGATGGCCATTTCCTCGACGACATTGAGCAGTTTGCGTTCGTCGGGATCGTTCGTGTTCGGGTTGACGAGGCGTCCGCCCATCATTTCCGAAACCGCACTGCCGCCAGACGCCAGCGCCATGGTTTTATAACTACTGCCGATCAAAACAACCGCGAGCGTGCCGAGCGCGACACCGAGAAAAAGCCGGGGATTCCAAAGTGCGAACTGCGGTTGTTCGCCGTAACGATGGTAATGTGCTTGCGCGCCGGCAAAAATGACCAGTGCGGCGAAATAGACGGCGACGATGAGCGCCACCACGGCGATAACAAAGTAAAAAACCAGCAGCTTGGTTTTACGGCGGGTCTTTTCTTGTTGGGCAAAGAAATCCATGGTCGTGAATCGTGAACCGTGAAACTGTTCAACCGGCGGCCACCGCGTCTTCGCACCGCCGAATTAACGAATCAGGATTCAACGATTTCCTAAAAGGAGACTTTGGGCGCGTCCTTTTGTTCCGGTTTGTCCACGACAAACAGCTCCGCCGCAGTGAAGTTGAACATGCCGGCGATGAGGTTGCTCGGAAACACCTCGCGGTCGGTGTTATAAACCATGACGGAGTCGTTGTAAGCCTGCCGCGCGAACGAGATTTTATTTTCCGTGGAGGTCAGTTCCTCGGTGAGCTGCATCATGTTCTGGTTGGCCTTCAGGTCGGGGTATTGTTCGGAGACCATCATCAGGCGGCTCAACGTGCCGGCGAGGCCGCTTTCGGCGGAAACCAGGTTTTTCATGGCGCCGGAATCGCCGGGATTGGCGGCGGCGGCCTGGGAGGCGACGTAGGCGATGTTGCGCGCCTTGGTGACGTTTTCCAGCGTCTCGCGTTCGTGCTTGATGTAGCCCTTGGCAATCTCGACCAGGTTCGGGATCAGGTCGTAGCGGCGCTTGAGCTGCACGTCTATTTGCGCATAGGCGTTTTTATAGCGGTTGCGCATCGTGACGAGTTTGTTGTAAACGCCGACAACGAAGCCGGCCAGACCCAGCACCACCACCAGCAGAACAATTGCAATAATCAGTCCAATTCCGATAGCCATAAATATCCTTTGTTGAATTTGATTTACAATTAGGCCAAAGCCCGCCAACCGGCAATGATAATTTGCCCGTCTTTTTGGAATCAGGTTCCTGGGAGCGCCGGCGTCTCGCCGGCAAGTGGTTCAGTTCGCCGCAAGGCCAAGCCGGCGAGACGCCAGCGCTCCCAAGTTCACGGCTCAACCAGCACCGGCATCCCCACCCACACCAGCTTCGACAGGTATTCCGCGTCCCAATTTGCCAGCCGGAAGCAACCGTGCGATTCTGTGCGCCCAACCTGCTCCGGAATCGGCGTGCCGTGAATGCCGTAGCCAGTCTTGTCCAGACCAATCCAGGCCACACCCACCGGATTATTCGGACCGGGCGGCAAAATCAGTTTCATCTTCAACTGCCGCGCCTCGGGCGATTCGGGAAACAGGTCCGGGTCGAAGGTGTAATTCGGGTGGGGCGCAATGACCGCGACGTGCAATTCGCCGACCGGCCGTTTCTCGACGTTCGCCGCGATGCTGCACGGAAAATGCGCGAGCAGGTTCGTTTCCATGTCGAAGGCCTCCAAAAACTTGTCCGCCAGATGGATGACGGCGAACGCCGCCTTGTTCGACGCTACGGGATAATCCACGTCGGGAACCTGCAAAACCGTCCCCGCCGCGATGTTCGTCCAGTTGACATTCAAATTCAGCCGCCGGATCAGTTCGGGATGTGAATGGCTTTTTTCCGCGACGAGTTCGAGTTCTGTTTCGTATTCCAACGCCGTTTGCTGCGACTTGGCCAGCCACGTTTTGCCGAGCGGTTGCAGCCGCGCCAGGTCGTCGGTCGTGACCACATAAGTCGTCATCAGCGGCGCATTGAGCATGAGCCGGGCGCGCGTGTCTGCGTTGAGCGCACCGGTCACCGGCAAATGTTGAGTTTCCTGAAAAACGGAAATGGCCCGGCGCGTTTGCGAACCGAGCGCGGCGTCAATGGATCCCGATGAAATCGCCCGGCGCGCCAGCGCCACCTGCGCTTCAAACACGTTGCGCACCGGACGCGGAAAAGTGGCCGGCGATTCGGGGACAACGACAAATGGCCGCAGGCGCGGCGCCACGGCCTTTACCGGCGCACGGACGACTTTGGTTGGAGGATGCTCGTGACGCCACCAAAGCCACGCCCCGGCCGCGAGCACAGCCAGCGCCAACAGCCAGCGCCAGCTGCCGCGCCTTTTGCGGTGCGGGCGGAACGACGAAGAATTGGAATTGCGGCGCACGCGGAGATTAAGCCACAGGCCGACCGGCGACCCAAGACCGAAGTCGCCCTCAGTGCAAGTTCAAAAGCGCGTCACCGATCAGCTTCGCGGCGTCATCGTAATTGACCAGGCCGGTGTTGATGATCATGTGGTAAAGCAACGGATCATTAATGTCGGTATTGAAATACTTTTTCAGATAACGTTCGCGGCCGCGGTCTTCGTTTAGACAGAATTTGCGCGCCTGGTCCAGGGTCAGGTTGTATTTGTGGTATTCTCTGTGGGAGTATTCGACGCGTTTTTCGAGCGGAGCCACCAGGCGGATATGCAGCACATGCGGCAATTCGGCGGTGATCACGTTGCCGCCACGGCCGATGAGGATCACGTTGCCCAACCCGGCCAGCCTGAGCATGGTCTCGGCAGTTTGACGGACAATGGTCTCCACCGGCGGATGCAACTCGAACAAATCCGCCATAATCTCCTGGGTTTTCGATATGGTGTCCTCGGGCAGCAACCTGGCCAGGCGGGTCGGCAGGTTGTGGTCCTCGAGGACCTTGTCCATGAGATTGCGGTCGAATACAGTCCACGGACAGGCGTCCTTGGGCGAGCGGGACTGCAGGTATTCGGCGAGTTTCCGGGCAACAGCAAGCGCGCCGCAACCAGCCTGCCGGGAAATGGTCACGGCGTGGCGAATGCCGCTCTCAGCTTGAGAGCCGGATTTCCCGCCATCTCGCAACTGGCAGTTGATGAAGGATAAACAATGTTCAAGACCGGCGCTCTCAATCATAATTACCTCCGGGGTTGTCCAACCGCCGGCACTCCTGATTCGTCATCAATCTTTAAATTGGATTCCTTCATGACTGTTCCATCACGTGAAACAAAGGCAACCGCCACCTGGCCGAGCCGAACAAACAGCGGACGCAAGGGCTCCTCCTGCTGAATGAGCGCGAGCAGACAAGTCATAAGCGCCTCGTGCTCTTCTGGTGAGCCAACAAAGCCAACACTGAACTCCTCGCAAGCATCGCCGTATTTCTTGTACCACTGATAGAGAGTGTCAACCATCAATCCAAACTGTGTCTCGACACTATCCCCCGGTCGGATGGAAACCGTAAGGCCAACCCCTTGGAGTTCGCGTCCGTCCTTCTGTATCGTCTTCCGTCCGGCTTTAACCATATCAAGGACGAGGCACGAAGCCCATTCGAGTCAGGATTTCCTGCCCGCGCTTTGACTGAACAAACTGGACAAAATCCCGTGTTGCCGACGATTCCTTCGTCGTGTCGGTGTAAAGGTGGAGCACCCGCGCGTAAGGATATTGACCTCCATTCACCGACGCGATGGTGGGGGCCACGCCTCCGATTGACACGGCCTTGACACCGTCCTGGCTGACCAGATCAATGCTGGCATAACCAATTCCGTTCGCATCTTGAGCCACATTCTGGACGATTCCCACGTAATTGGTGAACGCTTTCAAGCCCAGGGCATAAGGCCTGTTTTCCATCGCCAATTCCCGAAAGCCCAGATGGGTTCCTGAAATTTCATCGCGGCTGCACAAATGGATCGGCGCATCCGGCCCGCCCACCTCTTTCCAATTTGTGACCACTCCGGTAAAAATGTCCCGCACTTGATCCCGCGTCAGGTTCCCGACGGGGCTGCCGGCGTTGACGACGACCTCCACGCTGTAAGCGCCGATGACGTAATCGTTAAACTCTACATCCCGATCCTTGGCCAGTTGCAATTCGTTTGTGCTCACCGGGCGCGAAGCCGCAGCGATGTCGCATCGCGCAACCATCAATGCCCCCATCCCATACGTGGTCCCTTTGTATTCGGTGTCAAAAACAACTGTGGGGTGCTCCTTCCAGTACTCCGCAATGAGCCGCGGGGCCAATTCTTCTCCAAACGTGTTCGAGCCCCGGATGGTGATTTTTCCCGGTTTCCCACAGCCCGCGATCACCACGCTGAGCACCATTAAACTGAGGCTGCCCACGAGTGTAATTCGGCGGAAACCAAAGCAATCGTTATTTGTTTTCATGACACGCCCTTCTGTTCACAGCCAAACCATTTCACGCTGATACTCCATCCGTTGTGGCAAGCAGTTCAAGGAAAAAAATCGCGCCGCCGCAACGGGCCGGCCCGGCGGAAAGCAAAGCAAAGATGGAAACGCAGTCAGATGAATCCGAATGTCTGGAAACTTTATCAAGAACCTCCACCAGCCCCCGCCCCGCCGCCGATGACATCTCCTCCGATAATGGCGATTAACGGCAGGAACATGGCGATGACAATGCTGCCCACGACAATGGCCAGGAAAATAATCATGACCGGTTCCAGCAGCGACGTCATGGCACTGACGGCATTGTCCACCTCCTCGTCGCTGGTGTCGGCGATCCTCATGAGCATGTCCGGCAGCGCGCCGGTTTGTTCGCCCACGTCCACCATGCCGGACACCATCGCCGGAAAAATCCGGGATTCTTTCAGCGGCCCGGCGATGCTCCCGCCTTCCTTCACGCTGTCGTGGATTTTTGAAATCACGCCGCCCACGATGACATTGCCGGACGTTTCCTTCACGATGGTCAACGCCTGAAGGATGGGCACGCCGCTGCCGAGCAGGGTCCCCAGTGTCCGGGCAAATCGGGAGAGCACCACCTTTTGGCAAACCGTACCGACGACAGGCATGATTAGTTTGAAGCGGTCAAACCACCGCCGACCGCGCCGGGTGCGAACGAGAATCGGCAACACAAACGCCAGGACCAGCCCAACCATTCCGACGGTCAGAAAGTGGCTTTTGAACACATCGCTGATTTTCAAGACCCACACGGTGAACGACGGCATGGGCCGGCCATTGAGCAACCCGTCAAAAATCGCCTGGAACCGTGGAATGACAAAAACCGTCAGCAGCGCGAGGATGCCCGTCGCGACCACCAGCACGGCGACCGGATAAAACATGGCGGCCTTGATTTTGCCTTTGATTTTCAGCGCCTTCTCCATGAACTCCGCCTGGCGCCGGAGCGCCACTTCCAGGACACCGCCCATTTCGCCCGCCTTGACCATGTTCACGTAAAGCGGATTGAAAACCCTTGGATGCGCCGCCAGGGCCTCGGACAACGTACTCCCGCCTTCAATGGCCGCAGCCACGTCCGTGATGACGCGCTTCAGCGCGCGGTTCTCCGTCTGCTCCTGCAGGATGCGCAACCCGCGCATGAGCGGCATCCCCACGTCAATCAGCGTCGCCAGCTGGCGGGTGAACACCGCGAGAACGGCCGGTTTGATCCTCCCGGCCGGCATTCGAACCTGTAGATTTAGAGCTTATCCGTAAAT
>PLAY01000121.1 GCA_003134375.1 Limisphaerales bacterium
GCGAGCGCGTAGAGGCGGCTGGAACAAGTCTCCAATGACTTGCAGGACCGGTTCGCGTGGCGGGTGATGCTTCGGTCGGTCGCCTGGTTTTTGCTGGCTCTCGGCTATGGAATTTGCATCGGGCATTACTGGATTCATTGAGCTTTGCTCACGGGCGCAGTCGCGCGGGCATTGGTGAACAATCTTCGGCCTCCTATACTCAAGCCGCCGGAGTGATCGGCATGAATGTGAGTTAACAGTATGGCATCAATCTGCTCGGGCTTATATCCGGCGGCACGAAGGTTGGCCACAAGCCGACCACAAGCCGGGGCGAACAATTCCCCGGCTCCCGTATCCACCAAAATCAATTTTTCGCCGGTGTTAATCAGGAACGAATTAACCGAAATTTCGTATGGCTCCGCTTCATGATCTCCAGCCAGTATCCCCCGGATTTCATCGGGCTTGCTCATGATCTTGTCCACAGGTCGGGTTACGGTTCCATCCGATAAGACAGTAATCTCGAAGTCGCCAAGCATGTGGCGGTAGAATCCAGTGGACAAAGGCTTGGATTGGGGTTGCGCGGCTACCGCCAGCAGCGCGGCGAACACCGCAACGCACGGGAAGGTTTTTTTGTCAGGTTATTTAGTGTGGGTAATTTCATAGGTTTATGCGTGAAGTTTTGGTTCGTTGTTTTCAGCTTCACCACACCGTTTCAATGATCTGATTATATCAAGATGCGGCGTTTATGAAATGGGGTGAACACCCCACCCCGATGTTAACTATGGGCGCCCGGCCCACTCGGAATCTGTCGGTGCTGATTAAAGCTGGACGGGACTGATTTTATGTTGTAAAAACACATCACTATTTTCAACATGAAAAGACAGTCTAAATCAACACAAGTCATTGAGCCAAAGGCTAGAGCGATTATATTTGGCCACGGTAGGGGTTGGGTCTTTACCCCACGAGACCTTACCCAGCTTGGAGACCCACGTTCAGTCGGCATGGCTTTGACCCGCCTTTCTCGCAAAGGCGTCATTCGGCAACTCGCGCGGGGGCTTTACGATTATCCGATTGACCATCCTGCATTGGGCCGCGTAGCCGCATCCGCTGACGCAGTGGCCAAGGCGCTGGTCAGCCGCGACTCTGTCCGGCTTCAACCCGCCGGAGCCTACGCCGCAAATGTCCTCGGTCTTTCCGATCAGGTGCCGATGAAAATCGTCTTCCTGACCGACGGAACATCCCGACGGGTCAAGCTCGGCCAACGTGAAATTATTCTCAAGCACACCACCCCGCGCAACGTGGCCACCGCCGGGCGCAAGAGCGGCACGGTCATTCAAGCGCTCCGTCACCTGGGTCAACGCCACGTGGATGACAAGGTGCTTGTCATTCTACGCCGCCAACTCGACGACACTGACAAAGCACAACTGCTGAAAGACCGCAAACATGCCCCGGCGTGGGTCGCGAACATTCTGCAACGGCTCGCCGCCGGGGCGCCCTGAATTATGGACGGCTTCCTGAAAATGTCGCCGCAAGAACGTCGGCTCGCCTGCCTTCAGGTCGAGGACCAAATGCGCTTGCAGGCCGCGAGCGTGGAAAAAGATTTTTGGATTTGCTGGACGCTGCGCGAACTTTTCGCGCTGCCGGAAATTGGACCGCACCTCACCTTCAAGGGCGGCACTTCACTTTCCAAAGCGTGGAAACTCATCGAGCGTTTCTCCGAAGACATTGATCTCATCGTGGACAAACAGACTTTGGGTTTTGCCGGTGACGCCTCTCCCGACCAAGCTCCGAGCAAAAAGCAACGCAAGCTCCGCCTCGAAGCCCTTATGGAAGCCTGCCGCCACTGGGTGCAGGAAACTTTACAGCCCGCGCTGGCCGACCGCATCCATGCCGCGCTCGGCCCCACCGGCTGGAAACTTGAAGTTGATCCCGACATGGACGATGGCCAATGCCTTCTATTCCATTATCCCGGCGTTTTTGACCCGACCGAGGCCGGTTATGTGCGTCCGGTTGTAAAAATCGAACTCGGTGCGCGCTCGGATGACTGGCCGCACCAGGAAAAATTGATTCAGCCCTATCTCGCCGAAGCTTTCCCGAATCTGGCAAGCGGAGCGGCTATTCCCGTCCGCGTTCTCGCTGCCGAACGCACCTTTTGGGAAAAAGCCCTGCTGCTGCATGAGGAAACTTTTCGTCCGGCTGACAAACCACGCAAATTTCGCATGGCCCGGCACTACTATGATGTCTGGTGTCTCATCACGCGCGGTGTGGCCGAACGCGCTGCCCAAGACCGTGCGCTCTTTGACCGTGTGGCCGCGCATCGTGAAATCTTTTTCCGCTGGTCATGGGTGGACTACACCACGCTCCATCCCGGCGCGCTCCGGTTCGTGCCGCCCGCCCACCATCTTGATGCGTGGCGCAAAGACTATCAGGATATGCGCGGCGAAATGTTCTTCGGCGAAGTGCCCGCCTTCGACGAAATCCTTCGTGTCGTCGGTGACTTCGAGAAACGCTTCAACCAATTGTCACCAGCATGAGATTCAAAACTAACCTTGTCAAAAGTGCCAGCAGAAGTGCCAGCAAATACCGTTTGGTGGGGGTTAAATGGAGTTAAGAAAAGTCGGTTGGAGTTATCCTTGACATAATGCAGGAAAGCCTTTAGTATCAGGGCAACGGTGATGATTTAGATAGTTGATTTCGAGTGGCTTGTGGAAGGCGAGACGCGTCCGATTCCGACCCTCGCCTCC
>PLAY01000071.1 GCA_003134375.1 Limisphaerales bacterium
TCCACGCGCCAGCGCCAGAATTCCACGGCGTTGGCGGGCACAAAGGCCGGCGGGTTCGCGTCCTTCGGCGCGGCGGCGATTATTTTGAAAATGCCCTGCCGGTTTGCTTCCGGCGCGGAGATGTAAAAATCAACCCGCGCGCCATCGCGTGATTCGCGGCAACTGAAGCTGGCAGACTTCAAACCGGTCAAACCCGATGCGCCGAGAATTTTGTCCCAGGGAACCGGCGGCACGGGGCTGGGCGCTTCCGGGTTCGGCTCCGGCCGCGGGATGTGAACCAGCACGTCGAAAAGGGTTTTCGCATTGAACCAGCCGTAATACAACGGCGCGTCGCGAAATTGCGCGAGCCGGTCGGCGGCAAAAAGCGCATTGTCGCCCAACGGCGGCAGCGCGCCGCCGGTCAACCGCATGGCGACGGGTTCGACGGCTTTCAATGAACTGCCGACAATCAACAGCGATTCAAACTGGCCGACAACAATTTCGCCGGGCGGTGCCGGTTTGTTCTCCTTGCCCAGTTCCTGGACGGGCTGGCGTCTGGGAAAAACACCGGCGAGCGTTGCCGGAATGTCGTTGCTCGAAAGCGGCACGACGGAAAATGAGATGCCCCGAATGGTTTCGTTGTGCATCGGCTTGCCCGCGTCCGTCCATTTTTTGCGCAAGTCGGCAAGATTGGTTTTGAGCAAATCGCTTTTGCCTTTGGCGTCGAGCAGAAACAGCACGCCGGGCGCCGGACCGTCGCCGCCGGTCCATCCGTTTTGCGTGACGGCCAGGGTCAACTGGCCTTGCGGCAAATCGGTGAAATCACCGAGCTTGACGCCGAGGTCGCGTTCCAGCGGAGCGACAAGTTTTTCATTCCACTTGGCCATGAACTTGTCATGGAACGGCTTCATCGCCGGGTCATTCCAGAAAAGCCACTGCGGCGATTGCTTGCCGGTGACGCGCAGCGTTGAGAAGTCGGGCACGGTGATGAGCAACAGCGTGTCCGACGGCAGCAGGTTTTCCGCCGGCGGAATCGCGGCGCGGACGGGCGTTGCGAGCGTCAGCAACGCCGCCAGCGTCGCAAAAAAAATTCTCGCCGCGGGTTGTGGGGTGAAACGAAAAATGCGTGTGGTCATAATGGATTAAAGTCCAACTTGGCCGAAAAGGCGCGCCCTCAATTTGGATTCCTTGATGTTTTCATTGCGCCGCCGGCTTATTTTTGGTGCGGCCGGGCGGTTCGAGATAGTGATACGGATTGTTCGGATTGTCGATGGAGTAGGCGAAGGCATCGCGGTGTTCCAGAAAGCTTTTAACCAGTTCGACGGGAATCGCAAAACCCAGGCCCTCGCCAAAGGTGATTTTCATGTTNNGCGGGCCGCCGCTGTTGCCGGGATTGATCTGCGCGGTGGTTTGCAGGTAAAGCTCGCCTTCGAGCTGGCGGGTTTTGGTGCTGACAATGCCCGAGGTCACGGTGCGTTCCAATCCCATCGGACTGCCGATGGCAAACACTGAATCACCCACGGTCAACACGTCCGAACTTCCAAGAGTGACGTATTTGAAATTGGGCGCGTTCTTGTCCTCGATTTTCAGCAGCGCCAGGTCGTGGAATTTGTTGATGGCGATGATTTTCACCTGCTTGTAGGTCTCGCGGTCAAGCTGGCCGTCATGCTGATGATACACTTCAACGGAAATTTCCGTCTCACCCTCGATGACGTGAAAATTCGTGATCAAATAACCGTCCGCGTTGATGAAAAATCCCGAACCCAGGCCTCCGGGGGTGCGGACCTGCACGACCGCCTCGCCGATTTGCTTGACGAGGTCCTGCACGTCGCGGGCGGCGGCGGGGCGGTTGTCCGAATAAAAAAATTGCGGAATGGCGTTGACGCTGACGACCAGGTTGGAGGCGGCTGGCGTTGGCGCGGCGCTGCCGGATTTGGAAATGTTGGCGATTACGTTGCGCGGCACGACGAGCACGGTGTAGCCCACGTCCACGACGATGGAATCAGGTCTTTCGGCAAGGATTTTGCCGGTGACGGCGGCTTGGTCCTTCAATTGAATCACGTCGGCGCCCGCGGGGCGCAGGCCGCAGAAAAGCAGAACCGCCAATGCAAAATGTTTCTTCAACGACATTGTCAGACGATAATGCAGCCGGGCGTTTTTGACAAGCCGCCCGGCGTGAAAAATCCGGCGCGGGGTGCAGCTTGAGGGTGTGTCGCCCGAATGGAACGGAGCGCGGGTGTCCGCACCCGCAGCAGCCAGGATTGCCAAATGAGCGCGCGAAATTCCACGGGTTTGGAGTTGTCGAACGTGCTGCGGCTGGGACAGCCGCGCCCCGCCGTCTCCAATTTGCAATTTGATTTGGGCAACACGCCCTCCAGATGTGCCTCCGGCGCGGGTGTTAGGCGCCGCTGTCGGTGATTCCGATGTAACGCCAGATGGCCCAGACATGGGATTTCTTTTTGTCGCGGTTCGGATAGCGCTGGTGCAAAACGTCGCGGATTCGGAAGGCCCGCTCCCGCGACTTGATGAGCCCCGATTCCGATGAAAGCTCCGAGACATCGAACGCTTCTGGGAAATTACAGCCATTGAGGAGCGCGCTGGCTGTGAACTGGGCGTCCACAATGTCAAATCCGGCCAGCTCGAAATTGGGGTGCGGAAAACCGGCGACATCGGCGGCCGAAGGATCACGGGCGGCGGCAATCACCACCGAGGGACGATGGCCTGAAACCCGCCGCAGGACAAAGTCGAGGTTGGTATAGAAATCGAGCATGAATTCCTCTTGTGCAACGAACGGCCAGTCCTCACTGGATTCCACATGGACGACCGGGGGACAGAGGATGCTGTCAAGCGTGACGACGCGGGTCAGGTCGGTGCGCCCGAGCCATCGGGTATAACCCAACCACCGCTCACCGTTGCTGGGGTCAAATCGCTCAATGGCCGTATAATAATACATGGTTGAACACGAGGAGATGCGCCCCAAAGTTGAGCCACGCCATGCCGGTGACGCAAGAACAAACCGGCGATTGGCTCGCCAGGGGGATGCATCTCAATTTCTTGCAGAGCTATTTTTCTCATTAGCACCCGGCTTCAGCCGGGTGAATCGTGCGCGGAGAAAATGGAAACGGTTTCAACCGTTTTCCGCTCCCGCAGCCACAAAGCCGTTGAAACGGCTTGGAGCCGCATCGCCAGCACCCACCGGGCTGAAGCCCGGTGCTAATGAAAGGTTGCAAGAAAGTGAGATGCGCCCTGCACCCTTCGCCAGACAAATTAACTATTGCCATCACACGCGGTTTTGCTATTCTATCCAGCCCTTTGCAAGATGCTGAATGGTCAGCTGGCAAAGGGAAAACGGCCTTGATTTCCGCGCTCGTGTGGGTGTGGAACGGCCATAACAACATCAAACTCAATCCCGTGTTCCGCGGGATGGTTCGTTGCCGCCGTGCGGGACGAATTTTTAACCAAAGGAAAATTGTGTTAAGCATTGGCATAAAAGAATTGTTGGAATCGGGCGTCCATTTCGGACACCAGACGAGGCGTTGGAATCCCAAGATGAAGCCGTTTATCTTCGATGCGCGCAACGGCATTCACATCATTGACCTCAGCCAGACGCTCACGCAACTCGAAGCCGCGTGCGATTTTTTGTCGGAAACGGTTCGCAAGGGCGGCAAGGTGGTGTTCGTCGGCACCAAAAAACAGGCGCAGCAATGCGTCAAGGATACGGCAAAGGAATGCGGCCAGTTTTTTGTCACCGAGCGCTGGCTCGGCGGCACGTTGACGAATTATAACACGATCAAATCCTCCATCAAGCGGCTGAAGGAAATTGAGAAAATGGAAACGGACGGCTCGCTGGCTAATTATGGCAAACAGGAGCAGGCGGTCATCCGCCGCGAAGCCGGCCGGCTGCACAAATATTTCGACGGCATTCGCGCGATGGACAAGATTCCCGCCGCGATGTTCGTCGTGGACATCAAACGCGAACACAACGCTGTCGCCGAGGCGCGCAAACTCAAGCTGCCGCTCGTTGCCGTCGTGGACACGAATTGCGATCCCGACCTGGTGGATTTTCCCATTGCCGCGAACGACGACGCCATCCGGTCCATCCGCATGATTCTGGCCACTGTTGGCCAGGTCATCACGCTGGCGCAGGCGGAATTTGAATCCAAACGTTCGCGCCGTCCGGCGGCGGAAGAAGCCGCGCCGGCTGAAGCACAACCCGCCGAAGCCGCGCCGGTTGCGGCGGTTCCGGTTGCGGCCGTTCCACAGGCGCCGGTTTGATTTGCCGCGGTCCGGGAGAATTTCCCGTTGCCCTCAACCTTCAACCCTCAACCAACAACTGATTTTTTTATATGTCTCAAATTACTGCTGCTGACGTTGCCAAACTTCGTGAAATGACGAACGTGGGCATGATGGATTGCAAAAAGGCGCTCACCGAGGCAAAGGGCGACCTCAAGGCCGCCGTGGACATCCTGCGCAAAAAGGGCCAGGCCACCGCCGCCGTGAAATCCGTGCGCGAGGCCAGGGAAGGCGCCATCACCCAGTACATCGCGCCCGGTGGACAACTCGGCGTGCTGGTGGAGGTCAACAGCGAGTCCGATTTCGTCGCGCGCAACGAGTTGTTCCGCGCGTTTTGCGATGAAGTGGCGAAGCGGTTGGCCGCCGATGCCAATGCCAGCCTGGAAACCGAACGCGAGGCGCTCGTTGCGAAAATCCGCGAAAACATCAAAATCGCCCGGCACGCGAAAATGGAAGTGGCCGGCAACGGTTTGATTGCCGGTTACATTCACACCGGCGCGAAGGTCGGCGTGCTGGTTGAAGTCGGCGCGGGCAAGGCCGAAACCACGGGCAAGGAGGAGTTCAAGCAACTGGTCAAGGACATCACCCTGCAGATCGCGGCGGGCCATCCGCACGCGGTTTCGCGCGAGCAGGTGTCGGCGGATGTCATTGCCAAGGAACGCGAAATCGCCGCGCAATCCGACCGTCTCAAGGGCAAGCCGGCGCAGGCCATGGAAAAAATCCTGGCCGGCGTGTTGGACAAATTTTTCCAGACCTACTGTCTGGTGGACCAGGGCTTCGTTAAGCGGAATTCCGAGATCAGCGTGAAGGAGCACGTGGCGCAGATCGCCAAGCAACTCGGCGACGAAGTCACCATCCGCCGGTTCGTGCGGTTCCAGGTCGGCGAAAGCGCGGTGTAAATCTGCGAAACAAATCATTCAAAAGGCGTCCATCTTGGACGCCTTTTTTGTTCGCGACTTTGGTTTGACGAAAGTTCCCCCGGTGGTTAATAATTTCTGCGATGCCGCGCACGTTTCCAGTTTTATGACGACCGCCAAGAAGCCAAAGTTTTCCCGGATCCTGCTCAAACTCAGCGGCGAAGCGCTGGGGGGTGACAATGGCGTTGGCATTTGCCCCACGGCGGTGCGCCACATGGCCGGCCAAATCCGCGAGGTGCGCGAACTTGGCGTGCAGGTGGTGGTGGTGGTCGGCGGCGGGAACATTTTTCGCGGTTTGTCCGGCAGCGAACACGGCATTGAGCGCGCCACCGGCGATTACATGGGGATGCTGGCCACGATCATCAACGCGCTGGCATTGCAGGACGCGCTGGAAAAACTCGGCTCGCCCACGCGTGTGCAAAGCGCCATCGCCATGTCTCAGGTCGCCGAGCCGTTCATCCGCCGTCGCGCGGTGCGGCACCTGGAAAAGGGCCGGGTGGTCATCTTCGGCGGCGGGACCGGCAATCCGTTTTTTTCCACTGACACCGCCGCCGCCTTGCGCGCCAATGAAATCGGCGCGGAAGTGATTTTGAAGGCGACCAAGGTGGACGGCGTCTATGATTCCGACCCGAAGAAAAATCCGAAGGCGAAACGTTTCTCACAAATCACGTATCTCGACGCGTTGCAAAGGCAGCTCAAGGTGATGGATTCGACGGCGTTCTCGCTTTGCATGGACAACAAGATGCCCATCATCGTTTTTGATTTCTTCAAGCCGCACAATTTGCGCCGCGTGGTCATGGGTGAAAAAGTAGGCACGCGGGTGACGGGGTAAAATGGCAGATGGGAGATGGGATTTGGGAGTTGGGGAACGCAAGCCCGCCATTATTCAAATGTTTTACCCATTTTCCAATTCCTAATACCATTTCTCAACGTTAATCAGATCAAAACTAAACGCCCCTCGCCCCGTCCCTCTCCCCGCCCAAGCGGGGAGAGGGTGGCCACGCAACGCGAGACCGGGTGAGGGGTTCAAGAAAATCAATAAAGTTCCAGTTATTACAAAAAATAGGTATCATTTCCCATGCCTGAACTCCCGGAAGTCGAAGTGCTCGCGCGCCATTTGCGTCCGTTGATTCGGGGGAAAACCATTCGCGGCGTGAATGTGCGGCGCGCAAAGGTGCTGGCGCCAACTTCGCCGCGAATATTCCGCCGGACCTTGCTCGGCGCAAAATTCACCGGCCTGTCACGGCGCGGTAAATACCTTTTGTTTCAACTCCGCGCGAAAACCGGCGGTAAACCGGTGACGCTGCTTGGACATCTGGGGATGACCGGCCGGATTTATCTCGCGCGGAAAAACGTGCGTCCGCCCCGGCACGCGGCGGTGGTGCTCGATTTGGGGGGAGAAAATTTGATTTACGAGGACACGCGCTATTTTGGCCGGTTGACGCTGGACACTTCCGCCGTGAAACGGCTGGGGCCGGAGCCGCTCGACGGCGCCTTTGACAAATCGGCGTTCGGGCGGTCGCTGAAACGGTCGCGGCAGGCCATCAAAATCAAATTGCTGGATCAAACACTGGTTGCTGGTATAGGCAACATTTACGCGAGTGAAGCGTTGTTTCGCGCGCGGATTTCGCCGCGATTGCCGGCGCGGAGACTGACCGTGTTACAGGTCGCGCGGCTTTGGCGGGCGATTCGCAAAGTGTTGGCTGAAGCCATCGAATGCGGCAGCACCGTGCCGTTGAATTTTGGCGGGAACAAAACGGATGGGTTGTTTTATTTTGGCCGGGCGGCGGGCACACCGGATTATTACGAGGAGCGGTTGCGGGTTTATGACCGTGCGGGGCGGCCTTGCCCGAAATGCGGTGGTTCAATAAAACGCATCAAACAGGCTGCGCGAAGCACATTTTATTGCCCGCGTTGCCAGCGCGTGTGACGTGTAATGGTGTCCGAATTCAGGTTGTAGTGTCGGCGCTGTGCGCCGATTCTTTCGAGCCACCCGTCTGTGCAATGCTCCGGCGCGGCAAGCAGGCTCGACGCTACAGCAATTTTGGACACCGTCTGACGTGGAATCGGTTTGACGCGCCGTTTGTCGGTTTGTTAACATACATTTCCTTTGGATTCCAGAGTAGCTCAATGGTAGAGCGCGCGGCTGTTAACCGTGATGTTGTAGGTTCGAGCCCTACCTCTGGAGCCATTTTGATTTCAACTGCCGGGCAAAATTTCCACCTGCTGGCGCTGGAGCCAGCCGATTCTTCCGGAACCGTCGGTGACTTGCAGCCAATTGTCGCGATGGTCCAGCACCGCCAGTTCCGCGCCGTCGTGCGCGGTAAACGCGCTCTGGGCCTCGTCAAACGGCCCGCTGCGCGCGATGGCAGCTTGCGCGACGACCACGGCGGTTTGCTTTGAAAAGTGGATTGCGGCGTCCACGCCGAGACACGCACATGCCAAAACGGTTACAGCCACCGCGCATTGGGTAAAACCGCCCAACGCCGTTTTGAGCGACGGCCGGATTTGCCTCGCCGCCAGCAATGCAAACATCAGCCAAAGTGTGACAGCAGCCAGTCCCGTCCACTCGTTCAAAGTGAGCAGGCCGAGCCATCCCACAGTGCGGGACCAGCGGCTTTCGCGGAGCGACGGGCCTTGCACCTGGTTGCGCGCGAAGTCCAGGTTGGCCCGCACCTCCGCGTCGCGCGGGGTCAATTGTGCCGCCTGGCGATACGCGGCAATCGCGCGGCCGAAGTTGCCGGATTTGAATTCCGCGTTGCCGTAATTGAAATAGAGTGCCGGTGAAACCATTTTGGATTGGAGGATTTTTCCGTAGGCATCAGCGGCTTCGGCAAATTTTCCCTTGGCATACATTTCGTTCGCGGCGTTGAATTCGGTCGAAATGTCAGCAGCCAGCGCGCTGCCGGTGAAAATCCAGGCAGCGGCCACGGCCAGCAAAATGTGCAGGTGCATTTTCATGCTTTCACGTTTTGCAGTTCGCGAACGGCGTTTTCAAATTGCGGAATCACCGCGGCCAGTTCGCCGCTCGTTCGCATGGGCGCGTAACGCGCCTGGTTGCAGAGTTGAAACAATTCGCGCAGGCCGGCCAGGACCGGTTCCGGCGTGCCGAGCGGAACCAGACGCTCGTCAATCACGGCTTCGGTGATGGAAGATGAGGGACAATCCAGCCGTTCACCCAGTTGTTCCTGCAACAGGCGAAACAGCGTCGCAAAGAATTCGTCCGAATTGTTTTCCGCCGCGAGGCGGCGCAAATCGCTCAGTCCGCTTTGAATCAGCCCGGCGACGCGCCGCTGCCGCCGCAAACGGGGATTGTTCGCCAGGTTGTCCGTGCGTTTGCGCCAGACCAAGGTCGCGAGCCAGGCGAGAACCGGCACGCTTTGCATGGTGAGAAACACCGGTCGCGTCAACAGCGGCGGGCCGGCTGGCGTGAACGCGCCGAATTGTTCTTTGATGGGCAGAATGTCCTGTGGCGGCGTCGGATTCTGGGAATTGGCGGTTTTCGTGGCGGCAATCACAGGCGCGGGTGTCATACCGCCGGAATGCACGGCGAGTTGCACTGGCGGCTGCATGAGCGTGCGATAGGTTTTTGCGCCGGGATCAAAAAAACTGAACGAAAATGCCGGCAATTCATGAACGTCCGTGTTTTGCGGCGTGACGATTTGCTCAAACGTTTTTGTGCCTTCAATCCCGAGCTGGTCTGTTGTTTTGAGATTCTGCGTTGGCGGATAGGCTTTAAAATCGCGCCAGGCGGGCTGGTCGGGCAACGTGAGCGCATCGAGCGCGCCGTGGCCGGAAATTTGGACGCGCACGGTGATGGGATCACCGACGGCCACATTGGTCGGCCCGGCGGTGACTTTCATGGTGTAGTCGCCGACCGCGCCGTTGAAATTCGGCGGCGCACCTTCGGCGGGCAATGGCAGCGATTCCACGTTCAATGTGTCCGTGGCAAGCGTGACTGGTCTTTGTTCGCCGGTGTTGAAGAACTGTCGTAAAAATGGGTCGCCGCCCCGGTTTGACGAGGGCAGCACGACAACGATGTTTCCCGTGACCGGGCCGACGCTCGCCATTCCGGTTTTGGTAGCCGTCAGGGCGATGGAAGCCGGGATGACCGTGTAAACCCGGTTGCCAATTTGTTCGGAATAGGCATTTTGATAAGTACCTTTGCCGGCGGAAAAGCCATCGGTCGGCAAACTTGTGATTTGAGGCTGGCTGTGGTTCTGAACGTCATCGCGGAGATAGATTTTTATATTGGCAGTGGTGACCTCACCGATATAGAAATTGGTTTTGGCCAATGAAAGCCTCATAAACGCGACTTCTGAGCCGGAGTTGACGGCCTCCGGTGGCGGCGAATTCGGCGGCAGCACCTTCAATCTCAGCGGCGACGAACTTAACCGCTGTCCGCCAACGTCGGTGGCCAGCGACGGAATGGCGAAATCGCCAGCCTGCCGCGGTGTCAGCGTGAAATTGTATGTGACCGTGGATTTGGTTTCGCCGTTGACGAAGCTGAACTGGCTGGACGGTCCGACGTAGGCGATTTGCAAACCGGCGACGTTCGGCGGCAGGGGGACATTCCGTGACGACCCGTCCTCAAACGTCAGCGACAGGGTGGCGCTTTCGCCCAGCGCAATGGTGTCACGGTCGAGTGATGCCGTGAACGTGGCGGCGTCCAGCCTCACGCCGCCCAGGCACAACACAGCCAAAACCAGGCCGGGCCAAAACAGGTTCTTTAATGAAAGTTCCATTGCTCCAACCATTCGGAAAATTATGAAAATAGACAGCAAAAGCGCAAAAATGTTCATGCTTCAAATCGCCTTGAGCAGCGCGGCCAGCAAGCCTTCGGTCGTGTGCTCCTTCGCTTCCAACGCGGGTTCCAACCCCAGGGCGCGGATGGCTTTGCTCGTTTCCGGGCCGATGGACGCGAGCTTCATTTGTGGGAATTTCTTCAGCAACTTCGGCAAATCAAAACGCGCGTGAAAATGTTCCACCGTCGAGCCGCTCGTGAAGGTGATCCAGTCTGCGCCGCCGTCGAGCAGGGTTTTGCCCGCCTCCGCCGGGTCCTCGGTTTCGGCCACGGTTTTGTAGATCGCGATGTCGTCCACGATGGCGCCGAGTTCTTCCAGCGCTTTTGGCAGATCGGGGTTCGCCACCTCGGCGCGCAGCAAACACATTTTCAGGTTCTCGATGGTCTGGAATTTCGCAAACGCTGCGGCGATTTTCTTTCCGGTAAATTCGTCCGGCGTCAAATCCACCTGCAGATGCAGCTCGCGCAATTTCGCCGCCGTGGCCGGGCCAACTGCGGCGATGCGCACGCCGCCAATGTCGCGCATATCCTGGAACCGACGGAAAAAGATGTCGAAAAACGCTGTCACCCCGTTCACGCTCGTGAACACCAGCCAGTCATAGGCGTTCAATCCCAGCAGCGCATCCACGATGGCGTCGGTCTCCTTCGGTCGCGTGATTTTGATGGTCGGCACCTCCAGCACGTCCGCGCCGAGTTCCGTCAGGCGTTGCGCGAAACCGCCCGCCTGTTCCGAACGCCGCGTGACGACCACGCGCCGGCCAAACAACGGACGCTTTTCAAACCAGTTCAATTTCCCGCGCAATTTCACAACGTCGCCGATGATCGTCAGCACTGGTGGCGACAGTTTTTTTTCAACAGCCAGACCGGTGATGGTTGCCAGCGTGCCGGCAACGGTTTGTTGCCGGCCAGTCGTGCCCCAGCGAACCATGGCCACGGGCGTCTCCGGCGACATCCCGTGCGCGATGAGCGATTTGGTCCAGTCAGACAGCTTCTCGGTACCCATGAGCACGACCTTGGTGCCGGGGATTTTGGCGATTTGATCATGGCGCAAAGCGGTTTCGGCATCATCGGGATCTTCGTGGCCGGTGAAAACGGTGAAGCTGGAGCAATGCTTGCGATGGGTGAGCGGAATGCCGGCGTAATTCGGCGCTGCCACGAACGACGAAACACCGGGCACAACCTCAAAAGGAATTTTCGCCGCTGCGAGCGCCTCGGCCTCCTCGCCGCCACGCCCGAAAATGTAAGGATCGCCGCCCTTGAGCCGCACGACGCATTTGCCGGCGCGCGCCCGGGCGATGAGCAACGCGGTGATCGCCTCCTGCGGCATCGTCATGTTTTTGCCGCGGGCGATGAGTTCGGCGGACGGCGGCGCCAGCCGGAGCAAATCGGGATTCACGAGCGCGTCGTGGAGCACCACGTCCGCGCGCCGGAGCAATTCCGCGCCGCGCAACGTGAGCAGCCCCGCGTCGCCCGGCCCCGCGCCGACGAGATACACTGTGCCTTTGGATTTCACCCGCATACTTTATTCGAGTGGCGGAGTTAATCAATGAAAGAGGGCGGGGGATATCAACCACGAAAAACACGAAACACACAAAAGAAATGCAGAAAAATCGATGGTTCTGTTTTCGTGTAATTCGTGTATTGAACGACAAACGGGTTTAACGCAAAGACACAGCGTGGCATACCGCAACCAAAACGATGGCATCCGGCCTTATGCTTGCCAACGGATGAAAAGTGCCAACGAATTTTTGATGGAATATTTTACATCAGTTGGAACCTTTCATCCGTTGGCAAAAAGGACGTACGATGCCCACGCAGACATTTGTTGTCAGAAATGCACGATCCTATGACATGGCACTGCAAAGAAGCCAGGGCGCAAGGCGGAAGCGTTTTGAAAATCGCCGGCGGGCGGACTTTGCGCTTTTAACCTACTCCGTTGCCGCGTATAAATTGCGCGTGTCTCAACCGGGTCAACCCGCCATCAATGCCGCCATGCGCTGTTGCGCGGTCTATGGCTTTCCCATCCGCCATTCCGCGTCGCCCGCGATGCACAACGCCGCGTTCGCCGCGCTCGGCCTGAACTGGCGCTACCTCGCGTTTGAAGTGCGCCCCGACGATTTGCGCGCGGCCATCGCCGGCGCCAAGGCGATGCAGTTCTCCGGCCTGAACCTCACCGTCCCGCACAAGCTGCTTGCGATGCAAATCGTGGATGAGCTGGATGAATCGGCTAAAACGTGGGGCGCGGTGAATACCGTCCGGTTCGAGGCGCGGGACACCGGCGGGCAGTGGCAGCCGCTGCACCACTTTTCCGAACCGATTTCCGGCGAAGTCCGGTCGCAGGGTTTCAACACCGATTCCGACGGGGTCGCCCGTTCGTTGCGTGAGGATCTGGCCCTGGAACTGGTGGGCGCGAAAGTGTTGCTGCTCGGGACGGGCGGGGCAGGGCAGGTGGCGGCTTTACGGCTGGCGCTGGAAAAGGTGTCCGAATTGTTTCTGGTGGATTTCGTGAGCGCCAAGGCCAAGGCGGTGGCGCAGGAAATCCGCAAGCGGCATCCGCGGGTGAAAGTGAAGGTCGGCTTTCCCCAGGGGCCGGTGGATTTGTTGTTGAATGCCACGCCGCTCGGTTTGAAGCCCGGCGATGCGTTGCCCTTGGACGAAAAACAGTTTTCCCTGCGCCAGGCCCGCGCGGTCTTTGACATGATTTACAACCCGGCTGAAACACCGTTGCTCAAGGCGGCCAAGGCCGCCGGCTGCAAAACCGCCAACGGCCTGGGCATGTTGCTGCACCAGGGCGCGAAGGCTTTTGAAATCTGGACGGGCAAACCCGCTCCGCTCGCCGTGATGCGCCGGGCGCTGGAAGCGGAAGTTTATCAGTCCACAGTTAACAGTCCAGAGTCCACAGTCCGGAGTCCACAGTCGGCGATGCGGTCGAAAATGAAAGGTTGACATGGGTAAAATCCAGAAATTTGAGGACATCCTCGCATGGCAAAAGGCGCGGGAACTAACCAAGGAAGTCTATGCGCACTCCAAGACAGGAGCATTTGCAAAGGATTTCGGATTGAAGGACCAGATTCAGCGCGCCTCGGTTTCGATCATGGGAAATGTCGCAGAGGGATATGACCGGGGCGGAGACAAAGAATTCATTCAGTTTCTTTCAGTTTCAAAAGGCTCCTGCGGGGAAGTAAAATCACACCTTTACGTTGCCTTGGACCAGCAATACATCAATTCCACGCAGTTCGACCAGCTTTACAACTCGGCTGACGAAGTGGGCCGGTTGCTTGGCGGTTTTATGGCTTACTTGAAACAATCTGATATGCGCGGCAGAAAATTCAAATGATACATTCAGTCCACAGTTTGCAGTTCGCAGTCCACGGTCTGACGAGCTGGTTTCCGTCAACCTTCGGGGTTGTGTTTTCGGCTGTGGACTGGCGACCGTGGACTGCGGACTGGGCGCTGGTACCGTTCCATTTTTGGTCGCTCGTCTTTTTCGCACTCGGCTGCATTGTCGGCAGTTTTTTGAACGTGTGCATCTACCGGTTGCCGCTGGGCATGAGCATCATCACACCCCGATCGCATTGTCCGCACTGCAAGTATTCCATCCCGTGGTATCTGAACATTCCGCTGGTGACGTGGCTGGCGTTGCGCGGACGCTGCAAAAATTGCGGCGCGCCCATCTCCGCACGCTATTTCGTTGTTGAACTGCTCACGGGCGTGGCGTTTCTAAGCTGCTGGCTGGCGTTCGGCGATGCCGGCCATCCGCTTCCGTCCATGCCGGTGGCATTCGTTTACGCGGTTTTTCTCGCGGGACTGATCGCGGCCACGTTCATTGACTTCGAGCATTTCATCATTCCCGATGAAATCACGTTCGGCGGCATGGTGGTGGGCTTCGCCGCGTCATTTTTCCTTCCGTCACTGCACGATGCGAGCACGTTGATTGTTGGGATGCGGCGGAGTTTTACCGGCGCGATTGTGGGCGCGGCGATTATTTACGGGATTCTGCGGCTGGGCAAATGGCTGTTTGGACGGCAGCGGGTGAAATTGCCAATGGAGACAAAAATTGTTTTTACGGATACTTCCGTGCATCTGCCGGACAAGGAAATTCCCTACGACGAATTATTTTACCGGCGATCGGACGTGATTGTGCTGCACGCGCGCACGGTTGAACTGGTGGACCGCGGCTACCAGGACGTGCTGGTGCGGCTGTCGCCGTCGGCGCTGGAGATCGGTGAAGAAAAAATGAATCCCAACGACGTGCCATGCCTGGAGGCGGTGAGCGCGGAAATCGTGTTGCCGCGCGAGGCGATGGGCCTGGGCGACGTGAAATTCATGGGCGCGATTGGCGCGTTCCTCGGCTGGCAGGGCGTGGTGTTTTCGCTGATGCTCAGCTCGATGATTGGCGCGGTGGTCGGGTTGACGCTCATCGCGATGCGCCGGCGCGCATGGTCATCGCGCATGCCTTACGGGCCTTACATCGCGCTCGCAGCGGCAGTCTGGATTTTCGGCGGAAAGAAACTGGTGCCGTGGCTTTTCGCCTTTTGAAAACGGCTCACCGGAACTGCAAATAAACGCGGCTGCCGTCAGGCTTCACCCCGCCGGTCTGATTTTCCGCGAGGAAAAGGCGCGTGGCTTCGACCTTGCCCGTCTGAAGGATGTAAGCACGGACGGCTTTGGCGCGGTCGGATGCGAGCGCTTCAAAATCACCATCAGTGACCGGAATGGTGACCAGCAGCAATATCTCCTTCGGGTCGGCTGAGGTAATGGGTTGGGCCTGATGGGCGGTGGCGGCGGCTTTGGACGATTTAGGCGCGTTGGCCGACGAGCGTTGCATCAGCCGGGTCGCACTTTTTTCATTTTCAACCGAGCGCGATGGTATTTGCGCGGCGATGGCCATGAGGTTGGTGTTGGCGGCAATAAAGGCGGGGTTGATAACACCCTTGCCCAGCGCCTCGCTGTAAAGTTTCTTCACCCAGGCGGCGCGTTCCTCCGGGGTCAGCGTGATTTGGCTGGGCGTGGTGGCGGCGCGTTCGGCTTTGTGCAGCGACTGCCATTGCCGGGTGCGGATTTGTTTGTCCAGACTGGTGCGGCGCAAACTGTCGCGGTCGGCCTCGGGATTAATGCTGCCGGCAATTTCCAGTTGCAGGCCGGGCCGTTCGTAAAGTCCTTTCACCAGGGAATCCAGCTTTTGTTCGTTGGCAGGCAATAACACCGCGTTGCCCGGCGCAAAGTCCTGATAACTGAGTTCCTCGCCCCCGCCGCCAAACGCCGCGCCCAGCAGCGAGAACGGCGACGTGGCGACTTTTTCGAGAATGTTCAGAATGGTGCGCATGACCACCTTGCCGATGCGGAACTGCGGATCGTCGAGGCTGCCTTCCACGGGCACGTCGAGCAGAATCTGGCCGTTGCGGTCTTTGAGGATGGCGATGGCCAGACGCACGGGCAGATGCGTCGCGTCCGGACTGTTCACCTTTTCGCCGAAGGTGAACCGGTCGAGGGTGATGACATTTTTCGATTTCAACTTCCGCCCGATGAGATTGTACATCAGGTCCAGGTTTAACTTTCCCTGGACGATGCGGTACCCGGCGAATTGTCCGGAGTACGGGCTGGTCGGCGTCAAATCCATGTCCTTGACGGTGATTTTCAAATCATTTGTCCCGGTGCCGCCGAACGGATTGATGGTGCCGCTGATGACCACCGGGCCGACGCCGTCCACTTTGGCGCTCAAATCAATGTCGGCGTGCTGAAGCTGGCTGGATGAAAGCCCGGCAATGGTGCCGCCGGCCTCCAGAACCGCCAGATTGACGTTGGGCGTGACCGAACGGTCGGTGAAGCTGGCGGCGGCGTTGGAAATGACGATGCTGCCGATGGAAATGGGCGGCAGCGCCGCGGGAGCTGTGGCGTTGGTCGCAGGCGCGGCGGGATTTTTGGCCACAGTTGCAACCTTGGTCGCATTGGTGGTTTCCGGCGCGTTGGTGTCCACCGGGACATTGGCGCCGGCCGGGCTTAGGGCGGCGAGCAGATTGATGGTGTGATTGGTTTCAATGACGAGGCGTGCCGACACGTTGTCCAGGGTGATTTGCTTGATGGCAACGCCGAGTGGATTCAGGTTGGCGTCAATGCCGGAGACGCGGACGGAACTCCATTTCAACAAATCCTCGCCCAAAACGCCATCCGCGGCGCGAAATCCGTCGAGCCACGTGTTGCCCTGGAACGAAACTTCCGGCAGTTGACCGTCCGGTGTGCGAAGCTGAATCTGCCCATGAAGGCCGAGCTGGCTGTCGGGAATGTAGAGATTAAGTTTGGATTCGAGATACGGGTCCAGCGTGCCGAGGTCGAGCCGGTCCAGCGCGAGCTGGACATCCGCCGTCAGCGGAGAAAAGGAAATGGCGACATCGGTTTTGATGATGCCATTGGTGTTCCAGCGCAGGGAAAGCCCGACGGTAAGATTGGTGCCAGGAAGGTTGGAAATATTTTTGACGCTCAACGTGATGTCATTGAGGTCCAGCCGGGCCGGGCGGGAATTGGCCAGGTCTTCGAGGCTGAAGGCGTAATTGGTGAACTCCACATCGTGGACGGTGGCGGTCCAGAGATTGGTGCTGTTGAGCAGCCGGGCGGCGGCATTGGTGATGGAACCCAGCAACGCCGGGATGCCGCCCGGCGCATTCGTAGCGGCTTCCGCCGGTTGGGGGGACGTGGCCACGGCCACGGCTAAATTTGTTGAATCGTTCCGCTTGCGCAGCCAAAAGAATTTGCCGCCGTCGGCGGACACGAGACCGATTTCCGCCTGCTTCGCCACGGCGTCCACATTTACCCCGGTCACGGCGAAACGGGAAAGCTCGACCATGTTGGTTCCGCTGTCCGGTTCGGCGAGTTTGAAATTCCGCAGCGTGAAGGCGGTATCGGTCACGGCGATGACGCGGTTGGTGGGACTGAGGTCCAGGTGGTAATTCACGCGCAGACCCACGGTGCCATCCCGGATTTCAAAGGGCACCCGGTCCTGGTACAGCGGGGCGTATTTGTTCAACGGGAGATTTTCGAGGGTCAACTCGCCCCACGAACGCAGCGGGTCGAGATAGAAAAATCCGTTCCAGGAAATTTTTTCGCCGGCGTCCGTCGTGCCGGT
Source organism: Limisphaerales bacterium (assembly GCA_003134375.1). GTDB lineage: Bacteria > Verrucomicrobiota > Verrucomicrobiia > Limisphaerales > UBA11358 > UBA11358. Next base: position 17,114 of record PLAY01000071.1, read on the forward strand.
GAACACATGGGGGTTTTTATTGTCCGGATTGGTTTCGAAATGGTTCATCGTGAAATTCAACGGGCCGACCAATCGCTTGAACGGCTGGCGATGCGTCAGGTCGGTCACCGAGACGGTGGCGTTCGTGATTTGCAGACGTCCGATGCGCAGGGCGGCAGGTTTGGCCGGGGTCTTGGGTGGCGTGGCGGGCGCGTTGGTGGTGGAAAATTTCGCGATGAGATCGGAAAAATTAAACATGCCATCCTGGTTCATTTGCACGCGGGCAAACGGTCCGGTCACGCTGATTTCCTTGAAAACCCAGGGATGGCCAAAGAACGACGAAAGCTGAAAATTCACATAAACCTCGTCCCAGGAAACAAACGGCTCGCCATTCTTGTCCTTGATGAGCAGGCCGCGAATGGCGGTCGAGAGCGCGAACGGGTTGAGCTTCACCTGCTGGATGGAAACCTCGCGGTCGAGTTGTTTGGACAACTGCTTGACCGCCACGGCGCGGATGATGGGCGGCAGGATGAGAAACCCGGTGACCGTGTAGAACAGCAGCAGCCCCATTACCCAGAACAGCAGCTTGCGCCGTCGCGGCGAAAGGGAATCCAAAGCGCGAAATTTTATCTTGTCACCCACAATGGTGGGAATTTGCGCGTGATGCCCCGCGCCGTCAACTCCTTCGTGCAGGTCGTGCAGGTTGTGCACATTCTTCACAGAGAGCGCCGCTGAGGTCGGCGTTGCCCCGGGCCAAATCCCGCAGATCGGCCTGGCCGTTCTGTCCGGCTTGGGGATGGGCTTTGCCGCACAGGGGACAGGCGGGCAGAACCTTGGCCGCTGCGCGCAAGGTCTGACGGGTGGCTTCGAGTTTGGCCGCCAGTTCATGGCGCTGTCTCAGGTCCAGCCTGATTTTCGCAATGGTCACGGCGTTGATCACAAACGCCGAAAAATGAACGGTGCTGTTCCACCAAAAAGAAAACTGCGAGGAATATTTTGCTCCGGCCAAGGCATCTGCCAGCCACCAGGCTATCGTTGCCCCCAGGGCCATACAAATGCCGGGCCAGCGTCCCAGATACCAGGCAGCCAGCCCAATCGGCACGGTGTAAAATACGAAAAACCCGAGTTCATAGCCCGTAATATAATCCACCCAGCCCACCACCAGCAGCAGCAGCCAGCATCCGGTGAAAATGAAAACCGCGCGGCTTCCTCTCCGTGAAGCCGCGTCACCGGTGACATCATTCTCAAGAACGGGCAGGTTCATCTAATCAAAACAGTCTTCTCGGCACTATCGAGTGTAATCGTTATGCCGAAAAGGTGTCACCCATTGGCGTGAGTGGTCAATGGCGAAAAAGCGTTTCCCGCAAACAACTTTTTACTGACCAAAGTCCGGCGCCACGATTGCTGAGGTGCAACCCGGCACTGCGACGGAACGCCGCATTCATGCGGCAGCGAACCCGCACAATTCAACATCCTGCCGGATAAATCCGGCGTTCCTGCCGAAACGATGCGGCCGGATTTTTGCAGTACCGATTGCGGCAGGAGATGACAATGACGTTGAAATGAATGGCGGGCCGGTTAAAGATGGGGGCATGACTCACGTGGCCGACCGGCTTTACCAACTGACAAAGTGAATTTGTGTCAATACTCGTGATCCGTTTATGACCCGTTTACCTTTATGAATACCCGTTTTGCCCTCCTTGTCTGCCTGACGTTTTTACTGGCCGGGATTTGTCCGGCGGCGAACACGAATCCGCCGGTCGCCGACCGCGTCATCTCCGCCGATTTCCGGCAGGTGCAGGGCCCGTTGAACACGATGTTCAAGAAGTGTGTTGGGGCCGGGCGGGCGAACGAAGGCTTGCGCGCCGACTGGCAGCGGCAACTGACTTACGCGCATCGCGAATGCGGTTTTGAATACATCCGCATGCACGGTTTGTTCTGCGACGACATGGGTGTTTACCGCGAAAGCAAGGACGGCCAGCCGGAATACAACTGGCAATACATTGATGAGCTTTACGATTTTCTCCAAAGCATCGGCATGAAGCCGTTCGTGGAACTCAGCTTCACACCGTCGGCCATGGCCAGCGGTTCCGAGACGGTTTTCTGGTGGCGTGGCAACTCAACCAAGCCGAAGGATTTCAAGAAGTGGGGCGATTTCATCCGCGCTTTCGTAACCCACCTGCGCGAGCGTTACGGTGACGCCGAGGTGCGCTCCTGGTATTTTGAAGTCTGGAATGAGCCGAACGCGCAATACTTTTTTCACGGCACGCAGCAGGATTATTTCGACCTCTACGCCGTCACGGCAAGGGCGATCAAGGACGTTTCGCCCGCCTACAAGGTCGGCGGTCCGGCGACGGCGGGTTGTTTGTGGGTGGTGGAATTCCTCCGCTTCTGCGCGACGAATCATGCGCCGGTGGATTTTATTTCCACACACGACTACTGCGTGGACAGTGGTTACCTGGATGAAAACGGCAATGCTGGCACGGTGTTTTCTCAAAACCCAAAAGGCATTTATGGCAACGTGATCCGGGTGCGCAAGCAGATCCGCGATTCCGCGTTGCCCAATCTGGAATTGCACTTCACCGAGTGGAGCGCTTCGTACACGCCGAGCGATCCCATCCACGACAGCTATCACAGCGCGGCGTTCATCCTCGACAAAATCAAGAACGCCGGTGCCGCCGCCGATTCGATGTCCTATTGGGTATTCACGGACATCTTCGAGGAGGCGGGCCCGCGCTGGACGCCGTTCCATGGCGGCTTCGGTCTGATCAACTACGAGGACATCAACAAGCCGGCATTCTACGCGTATCAATTTTTGAACCGGCTCGGTCCGACCGAATTGAAGAACAGCGACCCGGCCTCGTGGATTTGCACCGACAAGTCCGGCGGCATCCAGGCGCTGGTCTGGGATTTCACCATCACGCATCCCGGCACGAACGTCATCAACCAGGTTTTTTACAAGCGCGACCTGCCGTCCCTGCCGAAAAACAAGGTCACACTCGATTTAACCAACGTGCCCGAGGGTGAATACGCGCTGGAAATTTACAAGGTCGGCTATCGCGTCAACGATGCCTACGCGACCTACCTGGACCAGGGTTCCCCCGCGCAACTGACCCGGGCGCAAGTTGCAAAAATCAAATCCAAGAACAGCGGCGCGCCCATCGCCAGCTCCACGGTCAAGGTCGGCCGGGATGGAAAAGTTCAACGGCGATTTGACCTGCGTGAAAACGATGTCTGCCTGTTCGTGCTGAAAAAACTGTGACCCGGTTATGATTGCGGCAGGAGCCGGCAATGACGCTGAAATGGATGGCGGCCCGGTTAAAGATGAGGCATGGACTCACGCGGCCAGCCGGCTTTACCACCTGAAAAAGTGAATTTGTGTCAATTCTCGAGGCTGATCCGTTTACGTTTATGAAGAGGGCCGGGCGAGGGGTCAAAACATCACCCGCAAACTCTCTCTTTCCAACTGCCGTCCGCCGCCGTAATCTATTTGCGTTAGGGCCTGTTACCACTAATTG
>PLAY01000138.1:0-24026 GCA_003134375.1 Limisphaerales bacterium
TTGATTGCAAGTTAGTATGAGATGCACACTTTCCCGGGAAAGCCGCAGAAAAGTTCTTGCATCGCCGGCCCGATGGGGTTCAGCTTGGGGCATTCAGACCACTTGAGCGCATATGACCGATGCCAAGTCCCAAATCGAAGAGGACCTCGCCAGGCTCCTTGATCAGCAAAGACAGATTCTCAAGTCACTCGAAGACATCAAGGACATCATAGAATTTCGAACCGTTTATCAACGCTGGGACACCCAATCGTTGAAAATCGTGCAGACTTTGGCTGCGGACAAATATGACGAGTTCGTTAATTATTTTTTGACCAATCCGAACCGGAAGTTACTGGAAGCCAGCATCCAGGACTACGTCCAGGGGATGGGGCAGGCAAAAGACGCTTACACCGGCGAATTGCCTTTTGATCCACACGAGCTGGCCAGAATTCGATTTCTCAATCAGCTTCAGGTCCTGGACGAATTGTCATACCGGGTTGAGTCTGTCCTGGCTGATGTCGAAAACCATTTGTTTGCAGAATTACAGGACAAGGAACTGGAAGCCGCAAATGCGTTGAAGAAGATCAGTCTGCGGGCGGCGGGGGATCTGGCCGGCGTTGTTCTCGAACGTCATTTGCAAAGAGTGGCGGCGAATCACTCGGTGACGGTTCCGAAGGAGGAAACAACCATTCGCGAACTGAACGATCCATTGAAGCTGGCCAAAGCCTATGACTTTTCCACCTGGCGGGAGATTCAGCGACTTGGTGATTTGCGCAATCTATGTTCGCAGCAAAGAAACAGCAACCCCACGAAAGAGCAGGTCGAAGACCTCATTGCCGGGGTGAACTCCATAATCAAGTCGGTGTTATGACAAGACCCAATACGGCACCGGCCTTCGTCGCGCCGGAACGGTGCGGCAAATGAATCTGAACTCCGCAGTTGAATTTCTGCGTTGACGGAGTGCGGCCGTCCCGACCGCAGGCGGGCGGTTGGGAAATGTTCCGTGGCTCGAATGAAGCCAGTTGCTGCGCCCGGGGACGGGCGACCGACAGTGTATCGTCCGCACCACCACCGGCAACTTCGGAGTTTGGGTTGCAATATGGAAACAAAAAAAACGGCCTCTCCCGCTTTTGCGGGAAAGGCCGCTGTCAAAGTTAATGGTCGAATCTATTACGTTCTTGCCGCCGGCCTCTTGGCCGCCGCGTCCAAAATCGTCTCGAGCACGCTCTTCGGCACCTGCTGGAACGTCAGTGGTTCCATGGAATAGGAAGCGCGGCCTTTCGACAGCGACCGAATCGCCGTGGCATAACCGAACATTTCCGCCAGCGGCACCTGCGCGTTGAGAATCGTCTGGCCGCTCTTGGCCTCAATATTAACGATGTGACCACGACGGCGGCTGATGTCGCCGAGGAGATCGCCCTGGTATTCGTCGGGCGTGGTGACTTCGACCTTCATGATCGGTTCGAGCAAAATCGGATGCGCCTTTTTAAAGGCGTCTTTGAGCGCGAAAATGCCGGCCATCTTGAACGCCAGTTCGTTCGAGTCCACTTCGTGGAACGTGCCGTCCACAACCTGCACCTTGATGTCAATGACCTGGTAGCCCGCATAGACGCCGCCCTTGATGGCTTCCTCAATGCCGTCAATGACCGCCGGGATGTATTCCTTGGGAATCGCACCGCCGACGATTTTATTTTCGACCTCGATGCCCTTGCCCTTCTCGTTCGGCTGAATCTGGACGCAAGCGTGGCCGTATTGACCGCGACCGCCGGACTGGCGGATGAATTTGCCTTCGCCATCGGCGGGTTTGGTGATGGTTTCCCGATAGGCGATTTGCGGCGCGCCGGTGTTGGCGTCCACCTTGAATTCGCGCTTGAGCCGGTCGCAAATGATTTCCAGGTGCAACTCGCCCATGCCCGCAATGATAAGCTGGCCGGTTTCCTCGTTGTGGAAACAGCGGAATGTCGGATCTTCCTCGGCCAATCGCTGCAATCCTTCGGACATCTTGTCGCGGTCGGCGCGTGTCTTCGGCTCGACGGCCATGCTGATGACCGGCTCGGGGAACGTCGGCGGTTCGAGTGTCACGTCGTAGTCCTCGTCGCACAACGTGTCACCGGTGGTGATGTTCCGCAGCCCGACGAGCGCGGCGATGTCGCCGGCATAAACCCGGTCAATGTCCTTGCGTTCGCTGCCTTGAATAATCATCAGGCGGCTGACGCGATCGCGTTTGCGCGTGCGGGGATTGTAAATCGTGTCTCCCTTTTTGAGCGTGCCGGAATAGACGCGGAAAAAAACCAGTTTGCCCGCATAAACGTCAGTCCAGAGCTTGAACGCCAGCGAACAAAACTTGTTGCTGTCGCTGGTCTCGATGTGAACGACTTTGCCCGTGGCCAGCTCGATGCCTTGCGCGCCGGGAACATCCAGCGGCCCCGGCAGATAATCCACGACTGCGTCAATCAACGGCTGCACCCCCTTCTTTTTGAAAGCCGAACCGCACAGCACAGGAATCAGTTCATTTTTGCAGGTCAGCCGGCGAATGGCGGCCTTGAGCAGTTCCGGCGTAACCGGCTTTTCCTCGATGACGAGCGTGGCAATTGCGTCGTCCTTGTTGGAAACGGCGTCAACCAATTCCGCGAGCGCGGCTTTGGCTTTTTTCTTCAGGCGCTCGGGAATTTCCTTCACCTCATATTTCAAACCTTCGTTGACGACTTCGCCGCCGCCCCAGGTGATCGCTTTCTGGCTGACGACGTCAATGACGCCTTCGAACTTGTCCTCCGCGCCAATCGGCAGATAAATCGGGTACGCATACGCGCCGAGTTTTTTCCGCATGTCTTTCAGCGCGTTGTCAAAATTCGCGCCGGTGCGGTCCATCTTATTGACGAACGCGATGCGCGGAACATTATATTTCGTCGCCTGACGCCAGACCGTTTCGGACTGCGGCTGAACGCCCGCGACGCCGCAGAACACGGCGACCGCGCCGTCCAAAACGCGCATGGAACGTTCGACTTCGGCGGTGAAATCCACGTGGCCGGGCGTGTCAATGATGTTGATGCGATGCGGCACCCCCGCAAAGGATTTGGCCAGACCCTCTTCTTTTTTCTGCGTCCAATAGCACGTCACCGCGGCGGACGTGATGGTGATGCCGCGTTCGCGTTCCTGCTCCATCCAGTCGGTGACGGTGTTGCCATCGTCCACGTCGCCAATCTTGTGGATGAGGCCGGTGTAAAAGAGAATGCGCTCGGTCGTTGTCGTCTTGCCCGCGTCAATGTGCGCCGCGATGCCGATGTTGCGCGTGCGCTCCAGCGGGTATTCGCGGTGGGACGAACCGGCCGATTTCGTTGTTTTCGTTATTTTGGTGGCTGCGTGCATCTTGATTTAGAGAATAAAAAGCGCCCCGATGTTGAAACACCTTCGGAGCGCGTTGAAAATCTTATTACCAGCGGAAATGAGCGAATGCCTTGTTGGCCTGCGCCATCTTGTGAACTTCGTCGCGTTTGCGGATGGCGTTCCCCTGCCCTTGATACGCCTCCATGATTTCCGCCGCGAGCGCTTCACGCATGGGCGTGCCTTTGCGGGCGTCCGCGAAATCCACAATCCAGCGGAGCGCCAGAGCGGCCTGCCGATCCGACGGCACTTCCAGCGGCACTTGATACGTGGCGCCGCCGACGCGGCGCGCCTTGGTTTCAATGCGCGGTTTGGCGTTGTCCACCGCGCGCTGCAAAATCTCCACCGGATTGCTGGCCGGATTCTTTTCGGAAATGCTGTTGAACGCGCCGTACACAATCCGCTGCGCCGTGCTTTTTTTGCCGCACATCATGATGGTGTTAACCAGGCGCGAAACCAAAGCGCTTTGAAACTTTCCGTCTTTGGCAACCGTCCGTCTTGTAGCTTGTCGTCTGCGTGACATGTTTTTAAAGCGAGTATTGAGGATGGAAGATGGAGGATGGCGAAATAGTCTCGTCCGCGCGATTTGCCATCTTCAATTCTCTATTCTCCATCTTCGTGTTCATAAATCAGGCTGCGGGCGCTGCTGCCGCTGGAGCCTCCGCTGCTGCCGCCGGCGCCGCGGGCCGGGAACCTGGCTTCGGGCGTTTCACGCCGTATTTCGAGCGGCTGACCCGGCGTTTTTCCACACCAGCGGCATCCAGCCGTCCACGAACGATGTGATAACGCACACCCGGCAAATCCTTCACGCGGCCGCCGCGCACCATCACGATGGAGTGCTCCTGCAAATTGTGGCCTTCGTCCGGGATGTAAGCAATGATCTCATACCCGTTGGTCAGGCGCACCTTGGCGACCTTGCGCATCGCCGAGTTCGGCTTCTTGGGCGTGCGCGTCATGACCTGAATGCACACCCCGCGTCGAAACGGCGAGCCTTCCAAGGCTGGCGACTTGGACTTGTACTTTACTTTGCGTCGGCCCTTGCGGACCAGTTGATTGATAGTCGGCATTGCGTCTAAAAATGGAACTCGGATGATAACAAATACGTTTTTCGTTGCAACAAGTATTTGTCCTTCGTCAGGCCAGCAACGGATTCTCCGCCGCCGCCGGTTCCGCCGGCTCCGCCGGCTCCGGTACATCCTCAGCTTCGACCAGATGTTTGAGCAGCACCTTGCGGTGCATGTCGAAACCGGTGCCGGCCGGGATGATGTGGCCCATGATGACGTTTTCCTTGAACCCGCGCAGGTAGTCCACCTTGGAACGGGTGGCCGCCTCGGTCAGCACACGGGTCGTGTCCTGGAACGACGCAGCGCTGAGGAAACTCTCGGTTTCGAGCGACGCTTTGGTGATGCCGAGCAACACGGGTGAAGCCTCGGCCGACTTGCCACCCATCTTGTCCACCCGCTCATTTTCCTCCTCAAAGACCAGCTTGTCAATCTGCTCGCCCCAAAGGAACTCGGTGTCGCCCGGTTCGGTGATGCGCACCTTGCGGAGCATCTGGCGGACGATGATTTCAATGTGCTTGTCGTTGATCGTCACACCTTGCAGGCGGTAAACCTCCTGCACTTCGCTGACGAGATGTTCCTGCAATTCCTGCGGTCCGCAGACTTCAAGAATTTCGTGCGGGTCCATGGGGCCTTCGGTCAACTGCTGTCCTTTCTTCACCATGTCGCCCTTGAAGACGATGACGTGCTTGCCGATGGGGATGAGGTGTTCCTCCTCCACCTGGGTCTGCGGGTCTTTGATGACAACGCAACGTTTGCCGCGCACGCTTGCCCCAAAGTCCACCAGACCGTCAATCTTGGAAATTTCCGACGCATCCTTCGGACGGCGGGCTTCGAACAACTCCGCCACGCGGGGCAGACCGCCGGTAATGTCCTTGGTCTTGGAAGTCTTGCGCGGCGTCTTGGCCATCAGTGTGCCGGCGACAATCTTGCTGCCTTCGGCTACGACGACGTGCGCGCCGGAGGGAATCGGATAATTCGCCACCACTTCGCCGGAATCGTCGCTGATGATGATTTGCGGGCGCAAGTCTTCCTTGTGCTCCACCAGCACCATGGCCTCCTGACCGGTGGTCTCGTCCGTTTCCTGCTTCATCGTCACGCCTTCGATGATGTCGTGGAATTTCACCTTGCCGGCTTTTTCGGAGAGAATCGGCACGTTATACGGATCCCATTGCACGAAGGTGTCACCCTTCTTCACCTTGGCGCCTTCCTTGGCCGAAATGACCGCGCCGATGACCACGACGTGGTTTTCCAGTTCACGTCCGTCGTCGCCGAGAATGGAAACGGAACCATTTTTATTGAGCACGATGTTGTTGCCGTCCTCCAGTTCGACCAGGCGGAGGTCGTTGTAATGGATCACCCCGTCGTGCTTGGCCTTGATCTGCGGGATCTTGAACACCTGCGCCGCCGTGCCGCCGATGTGGAACGTCCGCATCGTCAACTGCGTGCCCGGCTCGCCGATGGACTGGGCGGCGATGATGCCGACCGCTTCGCCGAGCTTGGCCAGGCTGCCGGTGGCAAGGTTGCGACCATAGCAATTCAGGCAGATGCCGTGCTTGCTTTCGCACGTGAGCACCGAGCGGATGCGCACGCGTTCAACGCCCGAAGCCTCAATGCGTTTGGCCTTTTCCTCGTCAATTTCCTCGTTCGCGTGAACGAGAAATTCCTTCGGGTTCGTCGGGTTGACGATGTCGTCGCAGGCGAACCGGCCCACAAGCCGGTCGGTCAGTTTGACCACTTCATCTTCACCTTCGTAAACCGCCGAAACCCAGATGCCGTTCGTTGTGCCGCAATCCGGCTGCTGGATGATGACATCCTGCGACACGTCCACGAGTTTGCGGGTCATGTAACCGGAGTCCGCGGTTTTGAGGGCGGTGTCGGCCAGACCTTTGCGCGCGCCGTGGGTCGAGATGAAGTATTCCAATACTGAAAGACCTTCGCGGAAATTCGCGAGAATCGGTTTTTCGATGATGTCGCCGCTGGGCTTGGCCATGAGGCCGCGCAAGCCGGCGAGCTGGCGGACCTGTTGTTTGTTGCCGCGCGCGCCGGAATCCACCATCAGGTAAACCGGGTTGTATTCTTTCTTGCCCTGGTTGGCTTCGAGCGTGCGGAACATGACGCTGGAAATCATGTCGGTGCAATGCGTCCAGATGTCCACGATTTTGTTGTAACGTTCGCCCGGTGTGATGACACCCTTGCGATATTGCTTCTCAACTTCCTTGATCTGCTTTTGCGCGGCTTCAATTTCCTGGTCGCGTTCCTTGGGCACGATCATGTCGTCAATGCCGATGGATGCGCCGGACTTGGTGGCCTCGCGGAAACCGAGTTCCTTGAGCTTGTCGAGCATCGCGACGGTTTTTTCGTGACCGGCGGCCTTGTAACATTTCCAGATCAAATCGCCGAGCTGGCTCTTGCCGGCGGCCTTGTTGTAAAAACCGAGTTCCGACGGCCAAATCTCGCTGAAGGTGACGCGGCCGACGGTCGTCTCAATGAGTTTTTTGGCCGCGTCGCCATAGACGGTTTGCCGGCCGAAATCAGGATTCGCCAGACGAATCCGGTCGTGAGTCTTCAACGCGCCATCGTCATAGGCGAAAATCACTTCTTCCTTCGAGCCGAACAACGGCAGTTTCCGCGTGTCGGCGGGCATCGGCGTGCGCGGTTCGGCGGTGAGATAATAACAGCCGAGGGTGATGTCCTGCGTCGGCGTGATAATCGGCCTGCCGGACGACGGGCTGAAAATATTGTTGGTTGCCATCATCAACAGGCGCGCCTCCATCTGCGCCTCGACGGAAAGCGGAACGTGAACGGCCATCTGGTCGCCGTCGAAATCCGCGTTGTAAGCGGTGCAAACCAGTGGATGGATGCGAATTGCTTCGCCCTCAATGAGCAACGGCTCGAAGGCCTGCACGGACAGACGGTGCAGCGTCGGCGCACGGTTGAGCAGGACCGGATGGCCCTTGGTCACTTCCTCCAAAACGTCCCAGACTTCCTTCGTCTGACGCTCGATCATTTTCTTCGCGCTGCGAACGGTGTGGACGTAGCCCAATTCCTTGAGCCGGCGGATGATGAACGGTTCAAACAAAACCAGCGCGATTTTCTTGGGCAAACCGCACTGATGCAGTTTTAACTCCGGGCCGATGACGATGACGGAGCGGCCGGAATAATCCACGCGCTTGCCAAGCAAATTCTGGCGGAAACGGCCGCCCTTGCCCTTGAGCATGTCACTTAAGGATTTCAACGAGCGATTGCCCGCGCCGGTGACCGGCCGGCCATGACGGCCATTGTCGAACAGGGCGTCCACGGCTTCCTGCAACATGCGCTTTTCATTGCGGATGATGACCTCCGGCGTTTTGAGCTGGAGCAACGTTTTGAGACGGTTGTTCCGGTTGATGACGCGGCGGTATAAATCGTTCAAATCCGAAGTGGCAAACCGTCCGCCTTCGAGCGGCACGAGCGGGCGCAAGTCAGGCGGAATCACCGGCAGCACCGTAAGAATCATCCATTCCGGACGGCTCTTGGAAATCTGCAAGCCCTGGAGCAATTTGATCCGTTTCGCCAGTTTTTTGCGGATTTGTTTGCTCTTGGTTTCGGTCATCGCCTGCTGCAATTGATCAATGCCCTTGGCCAGGTCCACCCGCGCCAGCGCTTCGCGCACGGCTTCCGCGCCCATCTTGGCCAGAAACGCGTCCGCACCGTAGGTCTCGCGGGCTTCGCGGTATTCGTGTTCGTTGAGCAATTGATTTTGTTTCAGCGGCGTGTTGCCCGGATCAATGACCATGTAATCCTCGTAATAAATCACGCGCTCCAGGTTGCGCGCGGTCACGTCGAGGACGAGGCCGATGCGCGACGGCATGCACTTGAAAAACCAGATGTGGCACGTCGGCACGGCCAGTTCGATATGGCCCATGCGCTCGCGGCGGACACGGGCGAGCGTCACTTCCACGCCGCAACGGTCGCAAACGATGCCACGGTGCTTGATGCGCTTGTACTTGCCGCAGGAACATTCCCAGTCCTTGACGGGGCCGAAAATGCGTTCACAGAAGAGGCCGCCCTTTTCCGGCTTGAACGTGCGGTAGTTGATGGTTTCGGGATTTTTGACTTCGCCTTTGCTCCACGACCGGATGGCATCGGGCGACGCCAAGGCGATCGCGACGTAATCCACCTGATTGACCTTGTCCAGCCCGAGCAGTTCGCGCGCGTTTTCTTTATTGCCGATCATACAAAAATTTGTTTCCGCGTTAGTTAAATGGTTTCCGGGTTAAAGCGACGCCAAGGTCACTGTGGATGCTTCCGGATGTTCCGCCGGGTTCGCATAACCGACCTTCACATCGAGGCAGAGCGACTGCATTTCCTTGACGAGCACGTTGAAGGATTCGGGAATACCCGCCTCCAGCGCGTTGTCGCCTTTGACAATGCTCTCGTAAATGTGCGTGCGTCCCTGCACGTCGTCGGACTTGACGGTGAGCAATTCCTGCAACGTGTAGGCCGCGCCGTAGGCTTCCATCGCCCACACTTCCATTTCGCCGAAGCGCTGGCCGCCGTATTGCGCCTTGCCGCCGAGCGGCTGCTGCGTGACCAGCGAGTAAGGCCCAACCGCGCGGGCGTGAATCTTGTCCGCGACCAGGTGGCCGAGCTTCATCATGTAAATGTAACCCACCACAATTTCCTGGTCGAACTGTTGCCCGGTGCAACCGTCGTAAAGGATCGTCTTGCCGTTCTCCGGCAGTTTCGCTTCCTTGAGATAACTGCGAATGTCCTTTTCCTTGATGCCGTCGAAGACCGGCGTGGCGAATTTCAATCCCAGGATCTGGGCCGCCCAGCCGAGATGCGTTTCCAGCACCTGGCCGACGTTCATGCGCGAGGGCACGCCCAGCGGATTCAACACGATGTCCATCGGCGTTCCGTCCGCGAGGAACGGCATGTCTTCTTCCTTCACAATGCGCGCGACGACACCCTTGTTGCCATGGCGTCCGGCCATTTTGTCACCGACGGACAGCTTGCGTTTGGAGGCAATGTAAACCTTCACCGACTTGACGATGCCGGTCTCCACGCCTTCGCCCGCTTCGGCGCGTTCCATTTCCTCGTCATATTGCATCTGCAAATCATCGAACTTCTTTTTGAAGCTGCCGATGATTTCGTTGATCTTGTTGCGGATCGGCGACGGATCAATCTCGATGCGGTCATAGACCGTCGCGAGTTTGCGCAGAAGCGTCTTCGTGATTTTGCGATTCGCCGGGATGATGATTTCCCCGGTCTCGGAATTGACCACATCGAGCGGGATTTTCTCACCGAGCAAAATGTTGCTCAACGCCTCGGTCAATTGATCGCGCAATTCATCGGTCTTTTTCTTGTGATCGTCCTCAATCTGCTTCGCGTGGCGTTTTTCCTCGCCGGCGGATGATTTGATCTCATGATCGGTTTCCTTCTTCGACGAGACCTTCACATCCATGACGATGCCGTAAGTGCCGGAAGGAATCTTGAGCGACGTGTCCTTCACGTCGGCGGCCTTTTCCCCGAAAATGGCGCGGAGCAAACGCTCTTCCGGCGCGAGCTCGGTTTCCGATTTCGGCGTGATTTTGCCAACCAGAATATCGCCGGGCTTTACTTCCGCTCCGATGCGGATGACGCCATCCGGCCCGAGGTTTTTGAGCGCCTCATCGCCGAGATTCGGGATGTCGCGCGTGATTTCCTCCGGGCCGAGCTTGGTGTCGCGCGCGGCCACTTCAAATTCATCAATGTGAATGCTCGTGAAAATGTCTTCCTTCACGATTTTTTCACTGATGAGAATCGCGTCCTCGAAGTTGTAGCCGTTCCACGGCATGAACGCGACCAGCACGTTGCGACCGAGTGCCAATTCGCTGTTCTGGGTGCAGGGACCATCGGCAATCACCTGACCTTTCTTCACGTGGTCGCCCTTGTGCACCAGCGTTTTTTGATTGATGCACGTTGCTGCGTTCGACCGCATGAATTTGCGGATGGGATAGACCCACACGCCCTTTTCGGGATCGTGCTTAATTTTCTTTTTCGACTCCGGCAATTTGCCGTCCCCGGTTATGATGATTTGATCGCCGCTGACGGAAGCGACTTTGCCGCTTTCGTCCGCGACCACCACGGCGCGCGAGTCGCGGGCGACGCGGCCTTCAAGGCCGGTTGCCACCAGCGGCGCTTCGGTCACCAGCAACGGCACTGCCTGGCGTTGCATGTTTGAACCCATCAATGCGCGGTTGGCGTCGTCGTGTTCCAGGAACGGAATCAGCGACGCGGCGATGGACACCAACTGCTTGGGCGAAACGTCCATGTAATCCACCCGCGCGGGTTCGACATCAATGAAGTCGGTCCGGGCGCGGCAAACGACCCGGTCGGTCGTGAATTTGCCCTTGTCGTCAATCGGCGAGTTCGCCTGCGCGATAATGAATTGCTCCTCGCGGTCGGCGGTCAGGAAATCAATGTGATTGGTGACGCGCCCGTTTTCGACCTTGCGATAAGGCGTTTCAAGAAAGCCGAAATCGTTGATGCGCGCAAACGTCGCCAGTGACGCAATCAGACCGATGTTCGGGCCTTCCGGCGTCTCAATCGGGCAAATGCGTCCGTAGTGTGACGGATGAACATCGCGCACTTCAAATCCGGCGCGGTCGCGGCTCAAGCCACCCGGCCCCAGCGCGGACAGCCGGCGCTTGTGCGTCAACTCGGCCAGCGGATTGATTTGATCCATGAACTGGCTGAGTTGCGAGCGGCCAAAGAAATCGCGAATGACCGCCGAGAGCGCTTTGGGATTGATGAGCTTTTGCGGCGCCATGGCTTCAACGCTTTGATCGAACAACGTCATGCGTTCCTTGACGAGACGTTCCGTGCGCGAAAGCCCGACCCGGCACTGGTTGGCGAGCAACTCACCGACCGTGCGGATGCGGCGGCTGCCCAGATGGTCAATGTCATCCACGCTGCCTTCGCCCTTCTTGAGGCGGAGCAGATATTTCGTCGCGGCCACCAAATCGTTCTTCGTGAGAATGCGTGATTCTTCCTTGTCCTTGAGGCCGAGTTTTTGATTGATCTTGTAGCGGCCCACGCGGCCCAAATCGTAACGTTTCGGGTCGAAGAACAACCGCTTGAGCAACGCACGGGCATTGGCGGCAGTCGGCGGGTCGCCCGGACGCAGGCGGCGGTAAATGTCCTTAAGCGCCTCTTCCTCGTTTTTGGCCGGGTCTTTTTTCAGGCATTTAATCATGATGCCATCGTCGGGCGTGGTGTTCACGACCTTGATTTTGTTCACCCCCAGCTCGGCGATTTGTTTGACCACGGCCTTGGAAAGCGGCTCAAAAGCGCGGGCAACCACGAGACCCTTTTCCTGGTCCACCGCGTCCTGAATCAAAACGCAATTCGGCAACTCTTCGAGTTTCTCGGCTTCCTTGATCGTGAGTTCCTCGATTTCGTAAAAGAGCTTGAGGATTTCCTCGTCGGTACCGGTTTTTGTGCCGTCTCTTTTCTTGTCGGCGCCTTTGCCTTCCGCTTCAGCATCGAGAAAACTCAGCGCCCGGAAGAACGTCGTCGTCAAAAATTTCCGGCGGCGTTTCTTGCGGTCAAGATAAACGTAAAGCAAATCACTCGTGTCGAATTGCGCTTCATACCACGAACCGCGGTCGGGAATGACGCGGAAGCTGTGCAGCATTTTCCCATTGGGATGCTGCGTCGCCTCGAATGCGATGCCCGGCGAACGGTGCAACTGGCTGACGACGACGCGCTCCGCCCCGTTGATGACAAACGTGCCTTGCGGCGTCATCAGCGGCAGTTCGCCCATGAAAACTTTTTCCTCCTTGGCACTTTTGCCCTCTTCCTTGAGCAGGAAGGTGACATAAAGCGGCGCGCCGTAGGTCAGGCCTTCGCGCAGGCATTCGAGCCAGTCCAGCTTCGGCTCGCCGATTTCGTAGGAGTCGTAATCGAGCACGCACTTGCCGTCGTAGCTCTCAATGGGAAATACTTCGAGGAAGACCGCCTCCAAGCCGATGTGTTTCCGGCGCTTTTTGGGCGCCGCGTCCGCTTGCAGGAATTCCTGGTAGGAATTGGTCTGCAATTCGATCATGTTCGGCGGCACGACAATCTCTTTGATTTTGCCGAAATTGATTCGTTCAGTGACTCGCGATGGCATTTGGACTTTCTGGTTTGGCTGGCAACAGTGCCAGCCGGCAATTTTCAATCAACGACACAAGGCAAGGACGCTGCGTTCAACAGTGAACTTGCCTGAACTCTGACCGCTACCGGCGGCCGCTTGTTGCTGCTGTTTGTAACTGATAAAAGTTTTGTTCCGCCTTGCGAAAACCGGGTGGCGGTCCCGCCCCGCGGGACCACCACCCCAAAGTTCGCCTGTTACTTGACCTCCACCTTGGCGCCCGCTGCTTCCAGCTTTTTCCTGGCCTCGTCGGCCTCGGCTTTCGGAGCGCCTTCCAATACGGGCTTGGGCGCGCCTTCCACCAGCGCCTTGGCTTCCGCCAGGCCGAGACCGGCTTTGACTTCGCGGACGGCCTTGATGGTGGCAATTTTCTTGTCCGCCGGGGCGGAAATAAGAATCACGTCAAACGTGGTCTTTGCTTCAGCGACAGGCGCAGCAGCACCCGCAGCCGGAGCGGCGGCAGCCACCGGTGCGGCGGCAGTCACACCCCATTTTTCTTCCAGTTTCTTGACCAGGTCGGCGGCTTCAATCACCGTCAACTTGCTCAATTCTTCCACTAGGTTTCCAATGTCAGCCATGTTACCTTTCTTATCGTCTCGTCGTCTGCCGTGGTCCGCCTTCGCCTTGCTTCGGCGCGACACGCCACGGTTTTTTTAAGTTCGTTGTGAACCGACGATTTACTTTGTTGTTGTTTGTTTGTTTGTCCATCCACTGGCCAAAGCGGACGGAAATTGTTTCAGCTTTTCTCGGCTTTCGCCTTGATCACCCGCGCGAGCTGTGTCGCGGGCGTGTTGAGCAAAACGACCAGTTTCGTTGCCGGCGCGTTCAACAGGCCCAGCAGGGTGGCGCGCAACACATCCAGGCTCGGCAGATCGGCCAGGGCCACAATCGCCGCCTGTTCCAGGCGCTGGTTGTTCAAATAACCAAACTGCACCTTCAACCGGTCGAACTCCGCACCAAAGTTTTTCACCACCTTCGCCGCGGACGAAATGTCCTTCTGGCCGGTGACCACGGCGAGCTGGCCGCCGAGCGAGCCGTTCAATTCGCCGACGCCGGCTTCCTTGGCCGCGAGTTGGAACAGGGAGTTCTTGACGATGTGAATCTCCGCGCCGGCTTTTTGCAGGCGCTTCCGCAACTCGGTCATGTGGGACACCTTGAGTCCCTTGTAATTCACCACGATGAAGAATGGCGAGCCATTCAACCGCGCGATATATTCCTTCGTTAAAATTTGTTTTTCAGCACGCATGATTCAAAATGGTTCCGGGTTAATGGGTCGTAAATTCGCGCACATCCAGCCGCACCGGCGGACTCATCGTCGTCGAAAGCGTGCAGGAGTTGATATAGGTGCCTTTGACACTGTTCGGACGCGCCTTGGCCACGGCTTCAATCACCGCGCGCGCGTTTTCCTCGATCTGATTGGCCGGGAACGACGCCTTGCCGACGGCCACATGAATGTTGCCCGCCTTGTCCACCTTGAACTCGACGCGGCCGGCCTTCACTTCTTTAACAGCTTTCG
Organism: Limisphaerales bacterium; assembly: GCA_003134375.1. GTDB lineage: Bacteria > Verrucomicrobiota > Verrucomicrobiia > Limisphaerales > UBA11358 > UBA11358. Next base: position 14,099 of record PLAY01000138.1, read on the forward strand.
CCGTGTCGTCAGTGACGGTGCCGGTCTTCGGGTTGGGCATCAGGCCGCGCGGCCCGAGCACCTTGCCGAGCTTGCGCACATCGGCCATTGCTTCGGGCGTGGCCACCGCCACATCAAAATCAGCCCAGCCGCCCTGGCATTTGGCAATCATGTCTTCAAAGCCAACATATTCCGCACCGGCGGCTTTGGCCGCATCCGCCGCCGCGCCGCTTTTGGCGAACACGAGCACCCGCACGGTCTTGCCGGTGCCGTGCGGAAGCGGGACCGTGCCGCGAACCATCTGGTCTGATTGTTTCGGATCCACGCCGAGGCGGAACGCGAGGTCAATGGTTTCGTTGAATTTCGCCTTGGGAAATTTTGCGAGGACGCCAATGGCATCCTTCAATGGATAGGTTTTTTTGCCATCCACCACTTCGAGCGCTTTTTGGTATCGTTTACTGGGCATTTGTTTGGTTGCGGTGCCAGCGAGCCTTTAATGACTCTCCCGCGGTTTGATTTTTAATGTTTCGGACGTTCAAATGTATAAAAGACGTAGCCAGGTTCGCTATTTCCACCAGACACAGCGGTAACGAGTTTCCATCCGTCTTTACTGGTTTCATTTAATTGCGCCCCGTCGTTTGGATCTAATTTCACTGTCTTATATTCCCACGCTTGGGTTTTGCCGGATTGCATTTTGCAGCACTGATGGGTTGCGCAACCGGTGAACACAAAGCCAGCGAGAGCGAGAACCAACAAATATTTAATTTTTGTTTTCATACTTTGCGCCTTCGTGTCTTGGTGGTTAATTTTATTTTTATCCGACGACTTCAATTCCCATACTGCGCGCCGTGCCGGCGATGATCCGGAACGCGGCTTCTTCGTTCACAGCGTTTAAATCCTTTGATTTCATTTTCACGATGTCCAAAACCTGTTTGCGCGTCACCTTGCCGACTTTTTCCTTGTTCGGCTCCTTGGAACCGGCGGTGATGCCCGCGGCCTTTTTCAACAGAATGGACGCCGGCGGCGATTTGGTGATGAACTTGAAGGACTTGTCCTGAAAAACGGTGATGACGACGGGGATGATGAGTCCAGCGTCGGCCTTGGTCGCCGCGTTGAATTCCTTGCAGAAGCCCATGATGTTGACGCCGTGCTGGCCGAGCGCCGGGCCGACCGGGGGCGCGGGATTGGCCTGGCCCGCCGGGATCTGCAGCTTGATGATGCCTGTGATTTTCTTTGCCATAAAATTCTTCGCGATGCGTGAGACGTGAAACGTGACTTTTCTTCACGCATCACGTTTCATGCTACGCTTTTTCCACCTGCCAATATTCCAGTTCCACGGGCGTGTTCCGCCCGAAAATGTTTACGGTGACTTTCAATTTGCCGCGTTCGGGATCAATTTCCTCAATCACGCCGCTGAAATTGAGGAACGGCCCGTTGTTGATTTTGATCGTTTCGCCGACTTCAAAATTGACCTTCGGTTTTTCCGTCTCTTCCGACGCGGAAATTTGCGCCTTGATGGATTCAACTTCTTCCGTCGGCGTCGGCACGGGCGGTTCGCCGCCGACAAAACCAATCACGCCCTGCGTTTCCTTGATGAAATACCACGGCTTTTCGACAATCCGGTTGTCTTCATCCAGCAGCACCATGTCCACAAACACGTAGCCCGGCCATAATTTGCGGCTGGACACGGTCTTTTTTTGATTGCGCACCTCGACGACCTTTTCCATCGGGACGAGGACTTCCTTGACGTAGTCCTGCATCTCGTCGGTCTTGACGCGCTTCTCAATGCTTTCCTTGACCTTCTGCTCCTGGCCGGAAAGCGTATGAATGACAAACCATTGGCTGCGCATGGTGCTCAAAGTACAAAGAATATAAAATACAGGATGCGGTCCACCACTTCGGTGAATGCACCCATCAAAGCAATTGAAACCATGATGAGCGCCGTCGAGCCTTTCAACTCCACCCACGTCGGCCACGAACATTTTTTCAATTCCTCGCGCGTTTCCTGCACATAGGTGGCCAATTGCCGGACCTGCCCCTGCCACCAAAGGTAGCCGAAAACAGCGCCGATTACTGCCGCCCACATTAAAATTATAATCCAATCCCTCACAATTCATTTACTTTCAATTTGTCCAGCCCGGCCCGCTCTTGTTTCGCTGGCTTGCCGAGTCGAAGCTCGGAACTTTTAACCAATCACACCGGCCCGCCTTCGCATTCGCTACGGCGCGGCAGCCTTCCCTCTCCGCTTCGCTCCGAGCGAAGACTGGCGGAGAGGGAGGGATTCGAACCCCCGTCGGGCGTTAACCCGAAGCGGTTTTCAAGACCGCCGCGATAGACCACTCTGCCACCTCTCCAATGACAGACTGGATTTGTGGATTGATGGCTTGTTGGATGAACAATCATCATCCATTCCACCCATCCATTTATCCAATTATCCAGCAATCCAACCCATTCCTCACCGGCTGGCACGGCAGGAGGGACTTGAACCCCCAACCAACGGTTTTGGAGACCGCTACTCTGCCAATTGAGCTACTGCCGTATCCGCCCAATCTCGTTTGTATCTCTGACAAAAAAGGAGCCGCGGGGTTCATCCCCCGCGCTCCAATGTTGAAAACCATTGTTATGCGATGACTTCCGTCACGCGGCCCGCGCCAATCGTCCGGCCGCCTTCGCGGATCGCGAACCGCTGGCCTCTTTCCATGGCCACCGGCGAGATGACCGTTATTTCCACCGAAACGTTGTCGCCCGGCATCACCATTTCAACCCCCGCCGCGAGGGTCACCGTGCCAGTTACGTCCGTGGTGCGGAAGTAAAATTGCGGACGGTAGTTCGTGAAGAACGGCGTGTGCCGGCCGCCTTCCTCCTTCGACAGCACATAGACTTCCGCCTTGAAATGCGTGTGCGGGGTGATGCTGCCCGGTTTGGCCAGCACCATGCCGCGCTCGACTTCTTCCTTCTTGATGCCGCGCAGCAGCACGCCCACGTTGTCGCCCGCCGTCGCCTTGTCCAGCAGCTTGCGGAACATTTCAATGTCGGTGGCCACCGTCTTGCGGGTGTCCTTGATGCCGACAATTTCGACATCGGACATGCGTTCCAGCACGCCGCGCTCCACGCGACCGGTGACGACCGTGCCGCGGCCTTCAATGTTGAACACGTCCTCGATGCACATCAGGAACGGCTTGTCCACCTCGCGCGGCGGCAACGGAATGAAGTCGTCAATGGCCTCCATCAATTTCTGGATGGAATCCTCGGCAGCCTTGTCTCCGGCCAGCGCCGCCTTGGCGCTGCCGCGAACGACAGGCGTCTTCTCGCCCGGAAATTCATATTTGGTCAGCAGGTCGCGGACTTCCATTTCCACCAGTTCCAGCAGTTCCTTGTCGTCCACGAGGTCAACCTTGTTCAGGTAAACCACGATGGCGGGCACACCCACCTGGCGGGCCAGCAGCACGTGCTCCTTGGTCTGGGGCATCGGACCTTCCGAGGCGTCCACCACCAGGATGGCGCCGTCCATCTGGGCCGCGCCGGTGATCATGTTCTTGATGAAGTCGGCATGGCCCGGGCAGTCAATGTGGGCGTAATGGCGCTTGTCGCTCTGATACTCGACGTGAGAAACCGCGATGGTCACGGTTTTGGTTTCATCGCGCACCGTGCCGCCCTTGGTGATGTCGGCGTAGGAGATGGGCGTCGCCAAACCCTTCTTCGCCTGCACCATGACAATCGCTGCTGTCAAGGTGGACTTGCCGTGGTCAATATGTCCGATGGTTCCGACGTTAACGTGCGGTTTCGTTCGTTGAAATTGTTCTTTAGCCATTGTTGTCTCCTGCGTTTAGTTTTTGGTTAACAATCAAATCTGCGAACTGGAGCCCATGATCAGGGTTGAACTGATGACCTCGTCCTTACCAAGGACGCGCTCTACCAACTGAGCTACATGGGCGCATTATCATTAGTCCAATCCGATACACAAACACAAAACGACAAAAAAACCCGTTCCCCTCATCTTTTTCCATCAAAAATCCAAGGGGCAACCGGCTGTTTTTGTCTATTTACGGCTCTGCTACCAAGCGCAAACTATGAAACGCCCGCCCCCCTGTCAACAGGTATTTTAATTTTTTTCCGGGCGGCTTTTTCAGCCAAAAAACCCATGCCCAATGCCGGTTTTCAATTAAATTGGGCAAGATAGCCGGGCAAGGTTTTTTTACCACTGATTTCACGGATTGTCTTTCCTTCGGTCATCCGCGTCCACCTGCCCGCGATTCATCGGAGCCCGTGGCTTGTCCCTTTTTTCCTCGTTGGCGTATTCACAATTCCAGGACCTTTCACAAACCAAAACGAAGGCCCAGGGACCTTCGAGAGGCAAAATCGCCAGCGGGATAAAACGTGAGCACTTGGAGCACGCCTTGTCTAACTGAATAAAATGCGGGTTGGTTGCCCGTGGTCAATGAAACGGCGGAGATGGATTATGTGACGCATCAATGTTTTGAACGTTGGAATCGGAAGAACTGGCTTCCAGGACCATCAAACGAGGCTCGATTCATGAAAGATGAAGCACCAGCCAGGGAAACATCAGCCGAACCGCAGGCCATCAATGCGGTTGATGGAAAACGGCGTGGCGAATCATTTTCGGCGAGGACTACGCTCCGGCCGGCCAATTTTTACTGTCGTGCGCCCCGGGCGAACTCCGTTCAAGTGGCCGGTGATTTCAACCATTGGAACCCGTTTCCCATGCAACGGCGCGACGATGGCTGGTGGTTCATCCAAATCATGCTCCCCCATGGTCATCATCAGTATCGTTTTCTGGTGGACGGCATGCCCGTGCTCGACCCCCGGGCGATGGGAAAGGGCCGGAATCAATTGAACGAGGAAGTCTCGGTGGTCGCCGTCGGATGAAAGTGAAGTCTAAAGGCTGAATGCTAAAGGCTAAAGGGCTTTTAAATTTCATTTGACGATGACCGGCAGGTTTGGGTCGCTGTCCTGAAAGACTTCCGCTGGAAAGAACTTTATTTTAGCCAGAGCACGGTCACGCCCTCGTTCGTCGTGGATAGATCCGGGTCCGCCCGCAAATCCGGCACCGCTTCAAGAAGTTCCAGCACGATGGGATTGAAGATGGTGAAGTTCTCGCCGGTGATAAAGTCTTTGATCACGCCCTCCTTCTTGCGGAGCGCGAACGATTTTCTCAGGCCATGATTCAGCTTGCCGCCCTTGCCGGAGGATCCGTAACCGTGGATGATTTTCAGAACGCGCACGCCCTCGCGTCTGGATTTCCTGATTTCCCCAAGCACCAGCCGGCGGGCTTCGTCCAGGGACGGGAAGCCGGCTTCGACATTGTAGGTTTTCAAGTTCATGTATTCGTCGTGCCGGGATGGAGGCGCTTCATTTTGTGAGGAACGAAGTTTTCGGCGAAGGCAGCTTGAGCGTCCGGCCCGGAACCGCAAACACGCCTTCCCCCTGATGATGAATCGTCCGGGGCCGCTTCCGGCGCGGATCAATCCACGCCTTGACCACCTCCAGGATGAAAAAGTTGTATTGGGTCACCAGCTTTCGATCAACCACCTTGCATTCCAGACTGGCATAACACTCGGCGATGAGCGGGGCCGCGACGACCGACGCGGCCACGGGCGTGAGGCCAAAGGTTTTGACCTTGTCCACCGACTGGCCGGAAGTGTTTCCGCAACGCACCACCTTTTTCGCCAATTCCACCGTCGGCACATTGATCACGCATTCACCCGTCGCCCGCAACATTTCAAACGTGTGGTTTTGGCTGCTGATCACGCAGCCCACGAGCGGCGGCACAAACTCCATCATCGTATGCCACGACATGGGCATGATGTTCGCCCGTCCCGCGCGGGCCGTGGTGACCAGCACGACCGGGCCAGGTTCCAGCAACCCATACACCTGTGCCAGTGGAAACTCTCTTTTTTTGGCCGGCGCGTTCACAATCCTGGGACTGATCCTTTCACGTTGCAAACTTGGCGCAGAACTCTTTCAGCACCTCGGACAGCATCGTTTTCAAAACCGCCTCGGGAAGCAGGAATGGCTTTTCGGTTATGGTGATCCCGGCGTTGCCAGTCGTAAATTCGAATGTCCCGGTCAGTTTCCCCATGACGTGCCCGGTAAAATCGCCGCGGAGGTCACCGTTCGGCTCAAAGGCATAATTGCCTTTCACCTTTGGCTGCTCCGGATCGGGATGACAGAAGCCTCCGGTCAGTTCGTTGCCGTCGATCTGGACTTCATGCTGTTCGGCCAACGCTTGAACTTCGGGGAAGGTCGGGGGCCTTCCCAGTTGATGCGTTACGGTGAAGGACATGGCAAGATGTTAAAGGCTAATTTTTTTTTAACCACAAAGAAAAAATCTTTAACCGCTAATTCCCGCTCCTTGGCGCTGATGAGCGAAGATTAGAACATTTTCAGTTATTACGTAGCGNNCTTTCCAGTCGCCTCTTTCGTGAGGATGAAACACGGGACAAGAATGTCCCGCAAACCCGCAGACAAGAATGTCTGCGCTACATCAAAGTTGGAACCGCTCTAGCGTTTCGGTTTTAGGACCGGCCCTTTCATGGTGTCCCAGATGCGGAACTGCGTGCCGCGTTGCGATTTCTTCGATCAACCCTGCTGCAACTGCCGTTCAGCCTCGAACCAATGTTCCTGGTCATGGCCCGGTTCCTGTCCCCGCGACATCCAAATCTCGTAGGCCTTTATCCCGATTGCCTCACCCGATGGGGCCGTTTTTTCCGGGGCCGCTTTCTCCGTCCTTAACGGATTGAGCCTGGCCGCCTTGGCCATCGCATTATGTATTGATTTCATGGCTCCCTGCCCGTGGGAAGTGGTGGATGGAGTTTTCTCTATAGCTATGGTCATAACTTTGTTCTTTCTGTTCCTTGTTTACGTCGGTTTCTGGGCCGCCAATGCGGCCCCGGCATTGCAGTGCAGGGAATAAGAGGAGAGGGAACGCCCCATCCGGGGGCAATCGGACACCTGGTAAACGATGCTCCGTTAGCAGATTCACCCTACGCCCGAAACCGGGAGGCACAAGCTTAATCGGGATAAATCGGCGACCCCGCTCCGCTCGCGCCCGCGACGATTGGAGCCGTAAATCGTTATGAAATGGCCCTTACTTTAGCCTTTCCCGTGTCGCGTCGTAACGCAGTGAAGGCGGATTGCCGCGTCGACTTGCCGCGTCAAAGTATAACGACGACGGGAATCCCACGAAGGCGGGAGCCTTTGTTTTTTGCCTTTCCCATCTGCCCCGCTCCTATTCGATGTTCAGCGTTCGATGTTCCGCTTTCCGTCTTCACTTTAGCCTTTCTTGCCGCGCCGGCTTGTCGCGTCGAAGCCATGCGAAGACGGAAGCCTTCGCCCAAGGCGGGTCGCTGCTGGTTGACAATCTCCCGCCGGTTTGACAGCATGCCGACATAACGAATGTGAGTGGAAGACCAATTCTCCCTCACCCGTCCGACGTCACTATCGAGGCTGCGTGAAAGACAAATTCTTGTCAAAAAAACCTATGCGAAATTCCACTGTGTCCGCTGTTTCAATGTGTTTTGTGGTGTTTGTTCTTCTGGCCGGCAATATTCAGGCCACTCCAACCGAACGTCTCGAAGGGAAGTATCTCAAAAGCCGCATCAAGCTGCGGATGGATGAAGACTGGAAGGTGCAGACCGGAAATATCATCGGGGCGGAGGCAACCGCATTCAATGATGCGGACTGGACCACGACGAGTGTTCCCCACGATATGAGCATCACGCTGGTCAGCACGACCAATAGTGATCCCGGCGCCATCGGCTGGTACCGGAAACATTTCACCCTTCCTCCCGGGTTTGCGGGGAAAAAGGTCATCGTCCAGTTTGACGGAGTTTATCATGACTCGAAGATCTACTTGAACGGCACCCAGGTCGGCAGCCAGCGATTCGGTTATGTCAGCTTTTGTTGCGATCTGACGCCGTACCTGAATGCCACGGGCGACAACGTGCTGGCCGTGTTTGTTGACAACCAGACGAGCCGCCGTTCGCATTTCTATTCCGGGACCGGCATTTACCGCCATGTGTGGCTTATCGCCACCGACAGCGTTCATGTCAAAAACTGGGGAACGGCCGTGACCACGCCCGCGGTGGCGGCGGCGCAATCGCAGATCCGGGTCCAGACCGACGTAGTGAATGAGCTGGCGACCCGGCAGAAGCGCACGGTGGAAACGACGATTTACGACGAAGACGGCAACGCCCTGCAGACCGTCGCAACACCCATCAAGCTCCATGCGAAAAGCACGAACACCTGCATGCAGACGCTCTCCCTTTCCAACTGCAAACTCTGGTCGCCTTCAACCCCGGTGCGCTACTATGCTTATTCCAGGATTCTGAACAAGACGACGCCAACCGATGACTACGTAACCCCCTTCGGCATCCGGGAGCTGAAGTATTCGGCGAGCGCGGGTTTCACCCTGAATGGCGTTCCCACCAAGTTGAAGGGCGTATGCATCCATCACACGCTGGTTCCGGCTGGAGCCGCCGTGCCGGATGTCATGTGGGAACGAGTCATCAAGGAATTGCAGGCTTCAGGATGCACTTCCATCCGGACGTCGCATAATCCACAAAGCCCGGAGTTTTATGACGCTTGCGACCGATTGGGCATGCTGGTCATGGATGAATGGTGTGACAAGTGGTGGCAAACCAACGCCGGTTCGTACTATGCGAATTTTGACCAGGTCTGGCAAAAGGACCTCACCTCGTTCATCGAACGGGACAGAAATCATCCCAGCATTGTGATGTGGAGCCTGGGCAATGAAGTGGTGGCCGCCGCCAAGATACCGGCTTACATTCCGAACACCCTCAAAATGCTGGTTCCATTTGCCAAAAAGCTCGACAACACCCGTCCCTACACTCATGCCTGCGTTTCGGGATGGAACGACGCCCCCGGCTTTGCCGCGCTGGCGAAGGTCGAAGATATTGTCGGCGTCAATTACCAAGATTTCCTCTACGGCTCCATTCATTCCATCAATACGAATGCCGTGATTTGCGGCACCGAACAAGACCCGTATGCGTTTCCCGGCAGCGGTATCCCCACCTGGTATTTCGTGAGGAACGCCCCCTATGTTGTAGGTCATCATTTGTGGACGGGCGTGGATTATCTTGGCGAGTCCAAAAAAACCCTGGGCGCGAACTGCGGCTTCCTTGATAATTGCCTCTTCCGCAAATCATGGTTCTATTATCAGCAAAGCCAGTGGAGCGATACGCCCATGATCCATATTACGATCGGCAATGGCACTGGACATGGACACGCCATGCCCAAGCTGGCCGAGAACTGGAACCAAACCACCGGAACCGTTGACGTGGTCACCTATACCAGTTGCGACAGCGTTGATCTCTACGTCAACTCCACAAAAATCGGGACCAAACAATCAAGTGATTTTGCCACCAATGGGGTCATGCAATGGACGAATGTCCCGTGGGAACCCGGCGTCATCAAGGCCATCGGCTTCAAGAACGGCCAGGAGGCGGCCACGGACAGCATCAAGACCGCGGGCGCTCCCGCCAAAATCATGCTCAAGCCCGATCGCACCATCCTTTATGCGGACGGGAATGACGCCTCCAGCATCGAAGTTGACATCGAGGATGCGGACGGCAATCCCGTTTTCACCGCCACCAATACGGTCGAGTTTGCCATGACCGGCTCGGGGAGAAGCCTTGGCATTGCCAGCGGCGACTGGAAGAACAACGAGCCTTTCAAGGCAACCAGCCGGAAAGCTTACCAAGGGAAAGCGCTCATCGTCATTCAATCCACCCTGGTACCCGGAACGATCAATCTGACGGTGAGTTCACCGGGTTTGACCCCGGTCCTTTTGACCTTGACCACCCAAAAGCAGTACTGACCTTTTCATTCGATGTTGGAAGTTGAATGTTGAATGTTGAATGTTTCCCCACTTTAGCATTTAGAGCGGTTTAATCAAAACTGTAGCCGC
>PLAY01000138.1:24036-24485 GCA_003134375.1 Limisphaerales bacterium
GTAATAACTGAAAATGCTCTAGCCTTCAGCCTTTATCCTTTGTAACCGTCCCGACTCATGAGCACCTTGCGCAGTTGAGCTTCCGTCATGCGAGCCTTTTCACGAGCTTCCGCTTCGGCTCGTTGTGTGGCTTCGACTTCCGCTTTCAAGCGTGCTGCCTCGCGCACTTGCGCGTCTGCCAACGCTTTTTCTTCGGCCCGGCGTTTTGCATCGGATTCCGCTATGAGTTTTTCGGCGGCGACTCGTTGCTCCTCTGCCAACCGTGCATTTTCTCTGGCCTCAACTTCTCTCCGGCTTCGTTCTTCGACCTCTGTCTGTTGGCGGGCGTCGTCATGAGCTTTGGCTTCTGCCATCGCTTTCTCGTGGGCAAGGCTTCTCTCAGCATCAAGACACTCGTTTTCCTCTCTCGCCCTTTGTTCGGCAAGCTTCCTAGCAGCCTGTCGGACTTA
>PLAY01000097.1 GCA_003134375.1 Limisphaerales bacterium
CGAACTCAGAAACGGCGGGACAGCGATTGCTTTCACCGATCGGGAACAGGCTGCCAAGTTTGAACATTATTTAAAAACCGCCTCAGGACGTGCTTTTGCCAAAAAGCGGCTTTGAATTTCAATTCGTCCGAATAAATTCTTTTCACCATGAAAACACCTTTGAAAGACAAATGGGTTTTAATCACCGGCGCGTCGAGTGGATTTGGCGCGGCGGCGGCACGGGCGTTCGGCGCGGAAGGCGCAAAACTGCTGCTCGGCGCACGCCGGGCCGACCGCCTGGAAAGGGTCGCCGCCGAGGCGCGCCAGGCCGGCACACGGGAGGCGCATTTTCACATTTTGGACGTGACCAAAACGCCGAGCGTCGAAACGTTTGTCGCCTGGGCGCGGGGGAAAATGGGCGGACAAAAGAATTTGCACGTTTTGATCAACAACGCCGGCGGAGCGCAGGGACAGGACCCTGTCGCCGAGGGCAAGGACGCGGATTGGGAAACGATGCTGCAGACGAACGTTCTCGGCGTGTTGCGCGTGACGCGCGCGGCGCTGCCGCTTATGCCGCACGACGCAGGCGCCAGCATCATCAACATCGGCTCGGTTGCCGGCCACACGGCCTACGAAGGCGGCGCGGTGTATTGCGCGGCCAAGGCGGGTGAATTGCAAATCACCCGCGCGCTGCGAATGGAATTAAATGGCACCGGCATTCGCATTGGCACGGTGGATCCCGGTCTGGCGGAAACAGAATTTTCACTCGTGCGTTTCAAGGGCGACGCCGGGCGCGCGGAAAAAGTTTACGAAGGCATAAATGCGCTGACGGCGGAAGACATCGCGGAGATTTTGGTCTGGGTTGCCAGCCGCCCGCCGCACGTAAACATTGACGAACTGCTCGTCAAGCCGGTTGACCAGGCGGCCATACACAAAATTTACCGGCGCAAGGCAGGGTAATTTTCAAATTCCGCGGTTCGCGCGCCACAGCAGCACGGCGCCGACGGCTTGAAAGATAAAATTCGGCAGCCAGAGAATCAAATGCGGCACCAGCTCGGGCCGTCCGGACAACTGTTCGCCGGCAATGATGAAGCTGTAATAAACCAGCACGAGCAAAAGCGCGATGGCGACGCCAACGTTCGTCTCGCGCCGGTGCATGCGGATGCCGAGAGGAATCCCGATAAGCGTGAAGCTAAAACACGCAAACGAAAACGAGATCTCCCGGTTCATCTCCACGCGAATCGGCTCGGTCAAATCGTTTCGCTGGCTGGCAAGTTCCCGGGCTTGGGCGCGCAATTCATCGGAGGTCAGGGTGGCCTCCGGCGGCAGGCCGATTCGCCGCTCCAAATCGCGCAGTTCGCCCCGCAATTGCCAGAACGTCATGTCGCTGACTTTGGGTTTGCCCGGCTGGTTCGTCGCCGTGTTCAGGTCGAAATTCAATGTCATTTCCGGGGAGGCGGTGATTCCCACACGGGGTCCGGATAACGTCACGGTGCGGGCGTCGAACAAGTGTAAAATCAGTTGTTTGTTCGTCACGTCGGTTTCGAACTGACCACGCGGCGCGCGCAAAGTTGTTTCCACGTTGGTCTCATTTTCGAGCTTGAAGATCATCACGCCCTGTAATTTGCCGCCGCGATTTTTTTCCGTGTAAAAAATATAGCCCGGAAAATCATGAATGAACCGGCCTTCAGGCAATTGGGCGTTCACCAGTCCAGCCCGGACCTGGAAAAGCAAATTCTTGTAGAGAACCCGGGAACGCGGACCGAGGTCCGTGTTGATCCAGGCGCTGAGACCGCAGCAGAAAAGACTTAACAACAAAATGGGCGTGACGAGCGAAAGCAGGCTGACGCCGCTGGCGCGCGCGGCAGTAAGCTCCTGATCCGCGCTGAAACGGCCAAACACCAGCAGAGTCGCCGTCAGCAAACCCATGGGCAGCGCAAAAACCCATACAAACGGAATCAACAAGCCGATGGCCTCGAAGATAATGCCGGGACGCGCCTGACCGTTGATGAGCAGGCTCAGAATATTCTTGATGAAATCGCCGAGCAGCAGCACGAAGGTAAACACCGCCACCGTCAGCACCAATGAGGCGAGCACCTGGCCGGTCAGATATTTGTGCAGCGTTTTCACATTATTTTTTTCAGATGCCGGCACAATCTTAAAGCCAGGACGCGAAATCCGAAATGCCAAAATGAAGGGGCTTGCCGCAGCCCACCTGCGCACTGTGGTTCTGCTTCGAAAGGCTGGCCTGCCATCCGTGGCCCGGAACTATGGCGAAAAGCCCCTGCCATGAATGATTGACTGGCTTGCCGAGTCGTAGCTCGGAGCGTCGCTGTTATTTAAGCGCTCATAGCCCGCCTTCGCTCCGCTACGGCGCGGCAGTCTTCGCTCTCCGCTGCGCTCCGAGCGAAGACTGGTGGCTGGGGGCGGAATTGACCAAACCTTATTCCCTCAAGCCACTCGGAATCAACTGCCTATGGCATCGCTGATGTGTTGAATTTAAGGCGGTTACGTTTTATGTCAAGGATAACTCCGTCCGGCTATTTTTAACTCAATTTAATCCTCACCGAATGTGCTTTGCTGGCATTTCTGCTGGCACTTTTTAGCCGCTTATTCAAGGATAGCAGCGCCACAAAGCGGATCACCGGAAAGCCGCAACCTGGTTTCTGACTGGTCGGTTGCGGATAGGGCGCATTCCGCACAGGACGTGCCGGCGTGACCCTGGCCGACTCCACGCAGCACGTCGTCACTTGCGCGCGATTCGTAATTTACCTTTGAGCGGGAGCGAACCAATTTCATCAGCGTCAGCGGTCGTTGCCTGTTCTGCCGGTGGTGCCGGCTCGGCGCGATGACCGGGAGAGACACCAAACTTCATTCGTCCCGTCTCTCCCGGACAGCGTGACGAACGACGCCACGGGCAGACTCACTTTGCTTTCGGGGCGGAGCGGTCGCGGGCTGGCGCGCTGCCTGGCCTTTCATTTCAGCAGGCAGCGTGACAGCACGGGACCGCGTAGGGGGAAGTTATTGTAAATTATTTGGACTGACTGCTAGACGTTCAAGATTCACGGTGGAAGACCCGTTGAAAAATCTCAATCGCTTCGTCAATTTCGAGTTCGCTTCTCACTTCTAAAAACCCATTCATGAAAAGGTTGAACTGCATTTCCCAATCTGTAGCGCCTTGCTTGATTGCGTCCGCGATTACGAAAGCGGCGAACACCCAGCTCACGATTTCCTCTTTGGTGCGACTCTTATCCCGGCTTGCATTTGGAACACTGTAATATGCGAGCAATTCGGAGAACGAAAAAGCAGGCTCGCTCCAATTTCCTGCAAACTGTCCCTCAAGTAGCCGTAGCAAGTCCTCATGGGAAATGTTCGACGTGTCGTGCCCGCCGTGCAAACGAACCAGCTTCACAAATTCTTGTGGCACAAACTTTCTGCCGGTTAGGCGTTCCCACAGCTTCTCGATTAAAATAGCGTCTTGCCTCGTCATAGACGTTTTCTTAAGGCGTGGGAGGTGGTGTTACGCTGGGCAGGGTTAATATTTTGGCAGTGCATTTGGCAAGGGCTGCCGTCTTCTCGGCGAGTTGAGTTTGGTGCCCCTTCTCTGCCACCGCACTTCCACGAGCAATACTTTCGGCAAGACAATAATCACACTTTAACTTGAGGTAAGCCGCCCGCCCTGCAATTTCTGCTGTCAGACATGCAGCGTTCACAGCTGCTTGCTCCTTTGTTGCGCATCCCGAACATCCCTTGCAATTAAGCGCCTTATAAGCCGCCCAAATCGCTTCACACTTGGCAACCTTCTTCAAGAAAGCTTGGGCTAGAGCGTATCCGGCGTCACCCTCCTCCAGACCAGCCATAATTGCTTCAACTTGGGCAACATCGCCAGATGCTATCGCTTCCATAAGACTAACTGGCACACTGCCCACCAAACCCAACACATCAACGTTACGGAGCGGTCTGTTCCCCAAGAAAGCATACAAGTTTGGCCCACCTTCTTCCCCCAACGGGTCTCTATTTGGCCATTTACCCAGACCCGATGCACTTTTGTAGGCACAGGCCCGCAAACCGGGCGTGAACATTGAGCGGCCACGGCCTCGCCGTGAAAGGCGACCCGATGGGGTGCCCGAAAAAACCCCGACGCGAGTTTTTGGCCGGTGGGGCAAAACTGCGGTAAAAGTACGGTGTGGCCGGTAGTCCAGGAGTGGACCGAAAGTAGCATGTTGCCGGGCGGCTGACTCCCGGCCAGCAGCTAAAGAAGTGAAGCAACTTTGTGCGCCTGCAACCACGCCACGAGATTACACTTTTGACGCGGGAACGGAAGCGGGATTTTGTGCGCCGGGTCAGGTCGAGGCTCCGCCTCGTTTACAACCGTTCGCGCCAGTAGCCCGGTTTCCGTTTGGCGTGCATCACGGCGACGATCCACACGCGATCGGGCTGCTCCAGATAAACGACCGAATAAGGGAACTCGCGGGACAACGCGCGCCGGGCGGGCGGACTGAACCGAAGGAAGCGGCTGGGCTGGTCGCACACGGTATGGATGAGCCGTTCGATTTCGCGGTAAAACCGGATGCCCAACTGCGGATCAACCTCGGCGTAATAACGGACGGCCTCGGCGAACTCGGCATCCGCTTCGGGATGGATGGCGTGTCTCACAGCCCGGCGATTTTACGGATGCGGGCGAGGGATTCTTCAACGGGGATGCCCTGCACCTTGCCGGTCTGGATTTCCTCGATGCGCCGGTCCACTTCGGTTTTCCAGGCGGCTTCGGTTTCCGGATCGCTGGCGTGCAGGTCTTCGGTCAGACGCCCGACCAGTTCGCCGACTTTCTCCGGCGGCCAGTGGCGGGCTTCCTCAACGATTTGGTCCAATGTCATTGGCACAGTGCTTATCATACGCGATTTCGGGTTTGGATTCAAGCTTCGCTGACGGATGGCAGCGGGCGTGAACTTCCTGGAGTTGTTTGATGCTGACTTCGGTGTAAATGGCGGTGGTGTCGAGTTTTTCGTGTCCCAGCAACTGCTGGATGAACCGGATGTCGGCTCCGTTTTCCAGCATGTGCGTCGCGCACGTGTGCCGCAGCAGGTGACACGATGCCACGCGCCCCGTCACCTGTTTGATCCACGCGGCCACCATGCGGCTGACCACGTCGGGATTGAAGGCGCCGCCGTAGCCGGTGAGGAACAACGCCTGCGTGCGCGTGTCCAGGGACAGACGCGGGCGCACGGCCTGCAGGTAATGTTCCAGCCAGACGATGGCGCGTTCGCCGACCGGCACCATGCGGTCTTTTTTTCCTTTGCCCAGCCGGACGTGGATTGTTTTGCGTTCGGTGTTCAGGTCGGCCAGTTCCAGGCGGCACAGTTCGGTGCGCCGGATGCCGCAACTGTAAAAGAGTTCCAGCATGGCCCGGTCGCGGATGCCGAGCGGGTCGGTCACGTTGGGCACGGCCAGCAGTTTTTCGATTTGAGCCAGGGACAACACTTCCTGGGGCAGCCGCTTTTCCATCCGGGGAAGCTCAAGCTCGCTGGCCGGGTTGTGCAGGATGACATTCTGGCGCGTGAGCCAGCGGAAGAAGTCTTTGAGGACACTGAGCCGGTTGCGTTGCGTGCTCCAGCCCAGCCGTTGCCCGTTGGCCTTGGTGCAACGCCAGAGCCACCGCTGATAACTTTCCAAAATCGGGCGCGTGATTTGGCTGGCGCGCGTGAGGTCGCGCTCGGCGGCCCATGCCAAAAAAACTTTCAAAGCGTCGCCCCGGCCTTCGAGCGTGCCTTCGGCGTAATTGCGGGACGCCAGCGATTCAAGGTAGCCGTCGCGCCACAAGGCGAGCGCGTCGGGTGCGCTGCGGTCGAATGTGTCCGGTTGCCGGTCGTTGCCGCCACGTTGCGTTTTCGTGCGACGTGCCAGCCATTCGACGGCTTTGATTCCTTTGGGTGCGGCCATGGTTACGATGCAGTTTTACGGTTACGATGACGTTTTTTTCGGCGCGCTCCAGATGTGCAAACCCGTCAGGCCGTCAGGTGTGCAGCAAATGCCTGTCAGCATTGGCCAAAATAGGTGGCGGGTGTGTTTCGTCACCCCCCGCCAGGTGGCCGTTTTGCCCCGCCACCCCCCGGCAAAAACCCGTCAGGTTGGTTTTGTAGTCGTGGCGCAACTTGGCGATTTCAATCAGACCGACATGGGCGACAGCCTCCGGCGCGTCCAGGTCAAACAGGATTTCATAAACGAACTGGCTGCCAAAGCGTCCGTGCTGGACGGCCAGATATTCGAGGTCAACCAACCGCTCCAGGTGGACGCGCACTTGCGTCAGACTCCAGCCGCAAGTGTCGCGCAACTCCCGGCGGCTAAAAGTGGTGGCAGCTTTCGCGCTGCGTTCTTTGCGTTTGGTTTTCATCAGCTCGCGGATGTGCGCGAGCAGGAGGCGCGTCTGCGGCGGCAGTTCATCGAGCGAGCGTCCGAGCATTTCCGGCGCGAGTTCGTTCGTCAGCGCGATGTCATCGAGCGTGACTTCGATAAAGCAGGCGGAGCCTGCACCCGATTGCCCTGCGGGCAGCGTTTTGATTTCCCGCTGGTGCTGGTGAAGCAGCGCGATGGCGTCAATGAGCGTCAGATATTTTTCGTGGTCGCGCCGGTTGCGCGTGCGCGCCGTGGCAAAGGTCAATGCCGGCGCGAACGGATTGACGACGTGGAGCGGTTGCAGCAACCGCTGCGCGTTGCGGAGTTGTTTCAACAGGTCTTTCCGTTCCTCGTGCGCAACCAGGCCCGCCAGCGTGCGGCGCTCGCGTTGCACGCGATGAATGCGTCCGGTTTGCTCGGCGCTCTCGTCCACCGCCAGCGTCAGACAACGGTTTTGCAACTCCTCGTCCAGGTCAATGGCCGTGGTCGTCAAAAAAATCATCACCGGGCCTTCAACGTGATATTCCTGCGTCATCCCAAGGTGAACCTCGTAAGATATGCGGACGACTTCATCATCACCGGCGCGACCAAGGAACTGCTGGAAAATGAAGTCAAGCCACTGGTCGAGCAGTTTCTGCGCGACCGGGGTTTGCAGCTCTCGCCAGAGAAAACCTGCGTCACGCACATTGAGCAAGGGTTCGACTTCCTCGGAATGCACGTCCGAAAGTATGACGGCAAACTTCTGATAAAACCGTCCAAGAAAAACATGCACGCTTTCTTGGAGAAAGTCCGGGCGACGATTCGCCGGAACCGAGCGGTTGAACAGAAGTTCTTGATAAAGATGCTCAACCCGGTCATCCGGGGCTGGACAAATTATCACCGTCATATCACGGCAGCACAGGCATTCCGAAAAGCGGAAATGGTCATCTGGCAGCGCCTCTGGTATTGGGCCAAACGTCGGCACTCGGAAAAGTCGGTGAACTGGATCGCCAAGCGATACTGGCACCGGCTCGGAAGGATACGCCGCACGTTCGCGGCAGACTCCGGCGAAAGGACGCCGGACGGAAAGCCGAAACTGTTCCGGTTGGTGGACCCGACCGAAACCCGCATTCGGCGATTCGTGAAGGTTAAAGCGGAAGCCAATCCGTTTGACCCGCGCTGGCGCGACTACTTTGAAGATCGTGCATTCTTCAAGCGTATGGGCATCCATCGCCATG
>PLAY01000084.1 GCA_003134375.1 Limisphaerales bacterium
GAACTGTCAAGATGCACACCCCGGGAAACGAAAGGCGTTCACCGGCTGCTGAATTGAACCAAAAACCTTAAAAAAGATATTGCATTGGGAGGGATGTTTGTTATGTTGCACTCCCGCTTTCAAACCGAGGGCGGAGAAATTTAGTTAAACGGTAAACAGACAATTGTTCTTTGTATGGCTGCCCAACGCATTCGCATTCGACTCAAGGCTTATGACCAACGCGTCATAGACCAATCGGCGCGTGAAATCGCCGACACCGTCAAACGCACCGGCGCGCGCGTCGCCGGGCCCATCCCGCTCCCGACCCGCATCGAGCGCTTCACCGTCCAACGCTCGCCGCATTGCGACAAGAAATCGCAGGAAACTTTCGAACAACGCACGCACAAGCGGCTGATTGACATTCTCGACCCGACCGCCAAAACCGTGGATGAATTGAAAAAGCTCAATCTCCCGGCGGGCGTGGACATCACCATCAAAATTTAACCATTCACGGCTATGCCCCTCGGACTTTTAGGAAAAAAACTCGGTAGCACGCGCGTCTATGATTCGCGCGGCGTGGTCACGCCGGTCACGGTCGTGCTCGCCGGTCCCAACCGCGTGCTTCAGGTCAAAACCCAGGCCGGCAAGGACGGCTACAATGCCGTTCAGCTCGGGTTCGACGATCAAAAGGAACAGCGTCTCACCAAGGCGGTGCTCGGCCACATCAAAAAGCAAAATGGCGCGGCGGTGAAACGCATCCGGGAATTTCGGAATTTCTCCAAGGACGTAAAACCCGGCGACATCGTCGGCCCGGCGCTGTTCGCCGTTGGCGATTTTGTGGACGCAATTGGCGTCACGAAAGGCCGCGGTTTTGAGGGTGTCGTGAAGCGTCATCGTTTCGCGGGTGGCGATTCAACACACGGTGCCAAAGGCTGGCACCGCCGCAGCGGCGCCATCGGTCAGCGACTGTTCCCCGGCACGGTCATGCGCGGCATGAAGATGCCCGGTCACATGGGGCAGGTTCAGCGCACGACACAGAATCTGGAAGTCGTCCAGGTGCGCGAGGCGGACAATCTTTTGCTCATCAAAGGCGCGATTCCCGGGGCGGAAGGCGATTATGTCATCATCCGCGAATCCAAGAAACGGCCCAAGGGCTGGAAGCCGCCGGTCAGCCTCGCGCCGATGAAGAAGAAGGGCGCCACCGCCGCGAAGGCCGAACCCAAACCCGCGGTTGAGGCCAAAAAGTAATTTGAACGGCCATGAAAATTGCCATTAAAAATATCGAAGGTAAGATGCAGGGCGAACTCGAAGTAAAGTTCCCGCTGATTGAAGACGGAAAAGGCACGCAAGCGGTGCATGACGTGGTCGTCGCCTATCAGGCGGCGCAGCGCATGGGCACGGCCTGCACCAAAAACGTCGGCGAAGTTTCCGGCAGCAACAAGAAGCCGTGGCGGCAAAAGGGCACGGGCCGGGCGCGCGCCGGTTCCCATCAATCGCCATTGTGGGTTGGCGGTGGCGTGGTCTTCGGTCCGAGACCCCGTGATTTCAGCAAAAAAGTTTCCAAGAAAACCCGCTCCCTCTCGTTGCGCAAGGCGTTGAGCGAACGGCTCAAGGCCGGCGACGTGGTGTTGGTGGACGATTTGAAACTCGCTTCGCCGAAGACAAAGGATTTCGTCGGTGTGATGTCCACGCTGGATTTGACCGGCACGACGCTCATCGTCGCGGCGGCGGACAAAAATCTCATGCTCGCCTCGCGCAATATTGAAAATGTCAGGCTGGCCACGAGCGATTCGCTGAACACCTACGACATTTTGCGGCCCGACAAGCTGCTCTTCACGAAGAGCGCGTTTGAGAAGGTCGAAGCCCGTCTGACCAAGGAATAACATGAACGCTTTTGAAGTCATCAAGACCGTCCGGCTGACGGAAAAGGGCACGCGCCAGGGCGAAAAGTACAATCAATACACCGTCGTGGCCGATCGCCGCGCGAACAAGACGGAAATCCGCACGGCCGTGCAGGAATTGTTCAAGGTCAAGGTTACCAAGGTCAACACGCTGAACGTTCACGGCAAACTGCGCCGTCAGCGCACCTCGCAAGCCGGCCAGGCTCCCAGTTGGAAAAAAGCCATCGTGACGCTCAAGGAAGGCGACAAGATTGTTTTGACGTAATCGAAATTTGAAATCACGCACGGCGCGGAAAATTCTCCGCGCCGTTTTTGTTTGGAGGTTTGGAGTTCCGCCTTCAGGCGGTTTTCGAGCCAAAACTGATCGTTGCCGCCTGAAGACGGAACTCCGAACTGTGGGCGCTTGGACAGCTTTTGTCCATGCCATCATGCGAGAATTTTGGAAATACAAAGGTAGGGACGCGCGGCCCGCGCGTCCGAATTGTCCACGGACGGCCCGGCGGGCCGTCCCTACCAACGACTGAATTTGACAGGACCTTCATTTGGGTACAAATAAGGTTTGCCCATGAACACGAAACCGCCCATTCGCATCCTGCACGTGGATGGCGACAGCTTCTTCGCCAGTTGCGAGATCGCCTTGAATCCCGAATTGCAGGGTCGCCCGGTCTGGGTGGGCGGCGGGCGGCGCGGGGACGGCATCGTCATTGCCGCCAATCGCGCAGCCAAAAAGTTCGGCATCAAAACCGGCATGGCGTGCTTTGAGGCGGCCCGGCTTTGTCCGCGTGGGGTGCTCTGCAAACCGCACTACGACGAATACCGCCGGCTGTCGGCGGAAATGTTCCACGTGCTTGAGGAATATTCGCCGACGCTTGTGCCCATCTCGATTGACGAGGGCTTCCTTGATTTCACCACGATGGACCGCCATGTCTGGCGCAACACCACGCCGGAAAAATACGTGAAGGAAATCTGCCAGCGCATCCTGCGGGAGGTGAAACTGCCCGTGTCCGCCGGCCTGGCGAATTCATCGCGGCTCGCCAAGCTGGCGACGGACGCGGCCAAGCCCGGTTTCATCGAAATTCCCGCCGGCTCGGAAAAGGAATTTTTGCAGGACCGTTCTGTACGCGAACTTTCCGGCATCGGCAAGAACCGTCAACGCTCGCTCGCCGCGCTCGGCGCGACGACCTTCGGTCACGTGGCGAAATTGCCTTCGACCTTGCTCCGGCAGAAATTCGGCATCTGGGGCCAGCAACTCTGGTTATTTGCCAACGGCCTGTGGAACGAACCGCTGCTGCTCGAGGTCAAGGATCGCACGACCATTTCCAGCAACACCACGCTGCCTTACGACGAGCCGGATTATGAGGCGGCGCTGACGTTCACGCTGAGCGAGGCGACGCGGCTGGTCGGCCAGTTGCGGCGCGAACAATTGCAGGCCCGCGAACTCGGGCTGACGGTGCGGTTCAACGATTTCACCGAAGTCAGCGGCGGACACCGGTTTCACGAACCACAGTTTCAGAACTCAGTCATCAACGCGGTGTTGAAGGCCATTTTCCGGCGCATCATGGACGGCCAGGTCAAGCCGGTGCGGCAGATCCGCATCGCGTTCTGGAACCTCGCGCGGCTGGACACGCAACCGACGCTTTGGGGTCGTACCGACGCGGAACGCTGGGGCGCACTCGATGACGCGGCGCACGCGCTCAACCGGCGGTTCGGCCCGACAGCGGTGATGACCGGCGCGCAACTGGCGTTGCGCGAGATGGAGGACGCGTTCAAAAATCCGAAGGCGAAATGTCCATTTGTGCCCCAGCGCGAGATGGTAAAGAAACTCTGGGGCACGGACGCCGACCCGCTGGCGCAGAAGGGAGAATGGGAAAAGCGCCTGTCCAAGGTCAGCAAACAGTCCCAGTTCCGATAGTGAGGCTGTAACTCGTCTCATTAGGGCGGTTCCAACTTTGATGTAGCGCAGACATTCTTGTCTGCGGGTTTGCGGGACATTCTTGTCCCGTGTTTCATCCTCACGAAAGAGGCGACTGGAAAGTCGCCTGAATCCCGCAATGCGGGACTGGAAAGCCTGCGCTACGTAATAACTGGAAATGCTCTAGCACCGCGGCTTCAGCCCGGTGTAAAACGGTACGTAACGGCGTTGAACCGTTTCAACCCGGATTTTGCATTGGAATGGGTTAGATTTTTCGTTTTGTGCTGTTGGCTGGCGGGTTGACGAGCATTTGGGCAGTCTGGCGAGATGGACAAAAAAGTGAGCGTGGGGTCAGGGTTGCCGTGGCGTTTCACCGACAAGCGATTCACCGCGTGGGGTGGGATGCGTATTTTCGACGAGGTGCTCCGGCGCCTGGAGTGGCCCGGTGCGTTGTCTTCAGCACCGCTACCCCAGCCAGGAAGTAATCGCGGGCATGATCCCGCGCTCATCGTCCAGGCTTTCCTGATCACTGTTTGGACTGGCGGTGCCCGTTTTGCCCACACCGCCAGGGTGCGTTTCGACGAGGCCTTGCGCACCATC
Organism: Limisphaerales bacterium; assembly: GCA_003134375.1. GTDB lineage: Bacteria > Verrucomicrobiota > Verrucomicrobiia > Limisphaerales > UBA11358 > UBA11358. Next base: position 4,393 of record PLAY01000084.1, read on the forward strand.
TTTGGTCTGGCGGAGGTGCCAAGCGTTTCCACCTTCACACGTTTCTTCCGACGGTTCGACCGCCGACAGGTGGATGAGGTGTTTGGTCATTTGTCGCGATGGTTCTGGGACCGGTTGTCGGCGCAAACCTGGACGATTGACTTGGATTCGAGTGTGTTGACGCGCTACGGGCATAAGGAAGGCAGCACGCGCGGCTATAATCCGCGACGGCGCGGCAAGCAGAGCCACCATCCGCTGATGGCCTTTGCCGCTGAGTGTCGCATGGTCGTCACGGCGTGGCTGCGCCCTGGCAACACCACTGATGGGTGCAACGTGGAAAACTTTTTCGGCGAGGTGCTCGCCACTCTGGGTGAGCGGCACCGCATCGGTTTGGTCCGCGGCGACAGTGGTTTTTGCATTGGGACGCTATTCGATCTCTTGGAGGAAAAGAAAATCGACTACATCGTGGTCGCCCGAATGCTCGGGACCTTGAAACGGCAAATTGCCGGGTTGCAGAGCTGGGTGGAAATCGATCCTGGGGTGGCCGTCGCTGAGTGTGAGTATTATGCGGAGGGCTGGTCAAAGCCGCGGCGAGTCGTTGCGGTGCGCTACCGATTGCAGGACCGTCCCCAAGGACAGATGCTCTTGGCGGTGCCGGGTTACAGCGACGCGGTGTATGTGACGAGTTTGCGGCTGCCACCCGAGCAGGTTCGGCGGTTGTATCTCGGACGCGCAGACAGCGAGAACCGCATCAAGGAACTGCTTCAGGACTTCGCGATGTCTGGATTTGCCAGCCAGAAGTTTTGGGCCACCGAGGCAGCCTTTCGCATGGCGCTGTGCGCTTACAATCTGATGTCGCTGTTTCGGCAGGCGCTATTGGGTGCAGCGTCAAAGCATACTTTGAGCACGTTGCGAGTCCAATGCTTTGCAATAGGAGCCAGCCTGGGTCGGTCAGCCAACAAACAATTACTGCGCCTGGGTTTATCCCCGCCGCGACGCCGATGGTTTGAGGGATTATTCGCTGCCGCACAGCAAATCACTACCCCTTGCTTGGGTTGATCCACAACCCTAATGCAAAATCCGGGTTGAAACGGTTTTTCAGGCTGCATCGAAAGTCGTTGAAACGGCTCTGTCTTCATCTTTCGCCAGAAATCACCGGGCTAAAGCCGCGGTGCTAATGAGATGCCAAACGAGGCATGAAGTGTTCGGGCTGATGAGGTAGCCTCGTCCTCCTTATTTCGTGTGACGCTCTATGATTAGAGCCGGGGATGTGTTATGTTGAACCAACGGAATCTCACCAGAGGACCCACCAGACGCAACCGGGTCCGCCGTTGAAAGGAAATGGGATGTCGCCGCCGATGGTTGAAAATGCAGGGTCAGGTGCCCGCCGCAAAACCGCATTGATTGTGGAAGGCGGAGCGATGCGCGGAGCGTGGGCGGCCGGGGTGCTGGCCTATCTTCAGGAATGTGGGCGGCGGCAATACGACCTCGTTTATGCGGCTTCTTCCGGCGCCTGCTCGGCGGTCTATTTCGTCGCCGACATGTGGGAACCGGGTCTGGCCATCTGGCGCGAACTGGCCTGCAACGTGGTTCGCAAAAGCAATTTCCTCCGCCGCAAACCGATCATTGACCTGGCTTACCTCGTGGATCATATCATCCGAAAACGCGTTCCGCTTTCCGTTGAAGCGCTGCAAAAGGCGCCGACACGTTTTTACATCGTGCTGACCGATTGTCACACGGGCGAACCGGTTTACTTCCACGTCTGCGACGACCGCGTCTTTGCGGCGCTCCGTGCCACGTCGTCCATGCCCATGGCGACGCGTGGATTTGATTACGTGGACGGCCAGCCCTACGCCGACGGCGGGGTGTCGGACCCCATTCCCATCCGGCGGGCGATACAGGATGGCGCGATGGACATCACCGTGGTGCTCACGCACAATCCCGCTTTCCGCCTCAAGCCGGTATCGCGCTGGATGGGAAAACTGGCCTACCCGGAATGGCCCATGGTGGCCCGGGTCTGGACCGCGCGGCAAAATGTGAATTACAACGCCGCCTTGGATCTGATGAAACAGCCGCCGGCGGGAGTCCGGATTCGGGTGTTTCGGCCGCTCAAACCGTTGCCGGTGGGTTCCTTCACCATCGAGCCGAAACGCATCGCCGCCGCACTTGCCTTGGGCCACGACGAGGCGTTGCAACAAATGGCGACCCCAGATGCGGAACCACTGGGCGATTCCGGTTCCCATTAATTTCACGGCTTGCACGGAACGCCGCCCAACCGATGTAACTTTGGGGTTTCTTCTCAATTGACTGAAACTTTGACGAAGGCGCATCATCGTGGTCATGAAGTCCGATGATTCCCGCCCGGCGCATATTTTGGTTTTGTATCACAGTCAGGACGGCCACACGAAAATGATGGCCGACCTCGTGGCCGAGGGTGCCGCCAGCGTTCCCGCCACCGAAATCCGCCTCAAGAGCGTTGTCGAAGCCACCGCCGACGACCTGGTGTGGTGCGATGGCGTGGCGGTCGGCTCGCCGACACACATGGGCACCATTGCTTGGGAAATGAAACGCTGGTGGGATGTGACCGCCCACCCACTCTGGCCGAAGGTGGAAGGCAAAATCGGTTGCGCCTTTACGTCATCCGGCGGCCTGGCCGGAGGCGGTGAGTTGACGTGCCTCGCTCTGCAAATCGTGCTGATGAACTACGGTATACTTGTCTTCGGCATCCCGGATTACGTGGCGCCGGGGCAAACGCTGCATTACGGCGCCATCTGTGCCGGCCGTCCACGCAATGACGGTGACCGCGAGGCCTGTCGCCGCCTGGGCCGCCGCCTGTCCGAATGGGTGCAGACGTTGATTTGCCATCGGCCGGAGCACGATCCGCGCAAGGCCACCTACGCCCGATTTGCCGATTAGCCGGCGTTGAACTGCCCCGGCCAGACCACGGCGCATGGAGACGCTTGCCCTCCGGTGTAGCGTTCAGCCTGTGGCCGAAACGAAACCAAACAGTCCTGATTCCGACATTGACGCGCATAACGTCATGCGTTATAGTCGCTGCAGATGATACGCAGCTTCGCCTGCCCGGAAACGGAAAAATTATTCAACGATGAATCGTCCCGGCGGCTGCCGCAGCAGATTCAACGGGTGGCGCGGCGGAAATTGCTGGTGCTGCATCAGGCGCGGAATCTGAATGATTTGCGCGTGCCGTATGGCAACCATTTGGAAGCCTTGAAGGATGACCGCAAGGGTCAGCACAGCCTTCGCGTGAACGACCAATGGCGGATTTGCTTCCGCTGGCATGGCGAAGATGCGTTTGACGTGGAAATTGTGGACTATCATTAAAATTATGAAAACGAACAAACTGGCTCCGATTCATCCGGGTGAAATTCTCCGCGAAGAGTTTATGAAGCCGCGCGAGCTGTCGCAGAACGCCTTGGCGCGGGCGTTGAATGTTCCGCCGCGCCGCATCAATGAAATTGTTTTGGAGAAGCGCGGCATCACGGCGGACACGGCGTTGCGTCTGGCGCGTTACTTTGGAACGACGGCGGAAATGTGGACGGGTTTGCAGGCGGATTACGATTTGCGTTTGGTGCGATATGAAAAACAAAAACAAATCGAACGCGATGTTGAACCGCTTGTGCTGCAACCGGCAATTGCGTGAAGGCGCGCAGTGACACCCGGCGGCTGCTGTCCTCCAAAAAACCTCTTGCATCGCCGGGCCGGACGCTTACGATGGCCCGCGTCTGAGGTAAACATTCCTGATGATTCACCGGAACGATCCTCACTAGGACACTTGGAGATTATGGGCCGGGAACGACACGCGAAGTCGGGGTTAGATCGAAGCGGAGACAGGTTGTTTGAGCTTCCCTCACAGGAAAGATTTGTCCCTCGATGCCGACTGCTCCCGGCGACAAGCGTTTACCCTGACCTCCGGTGTCTGATTTCTCAACGCTTCCGCCTCCGCTTGCAGCTACGGCGCGACCGCGCCGAAACAAAGTGGAGGCGGGCAACCATCAACACTCAACCATAAACTAATTATGCCTGACCCCACCCCAACTCCACCACCCGCGCCCGCGCCCAAAGTCAACCGTTCCACCAGCAATCAGGACTGGATCAACTCACTCAAAAACGCCGGGCAAATTGTTGCCGCCGCGCAAAAAGCCGAATACGCCCCGGTGTTTACCGCCGGCGGCATCACTGCCGTCAAACTCACCGCCCTCGCCACCGACATTGCGGCAGCGCTTGCCCTGGCTGGCGACGCCACCACCGCCCGCGCGACCCTGGAAGCCGCCGTTAAAAGCATCATTGCCCGCCGGCGGGAAATTCAATTTGCCGCCGACGCCAAATGGCTCCCCAGCGACCCGGCCAACGCCGTCATCCGCCGCGAATTCAGACTCTCGCCCGACAAGCCGATGAAATGATGGTGCGCTGGCCCCGTAAGTGCAAACCGTGCAATTTGATATAGGCAATTCAGTACACCGGGCAAATAAAGTCAAATTCAAGCCACGCGAGCGGCCTTCGGAAACGAAGGCCGCTTTTTTTCTACAAATTTAGAAATCTTCTGGCACAGTTGCGGCATGGCGAACCGAAAGAAAATCACCAGCGCAAAAAAGCACAAACGAATTGACGTGCTGCGCGAGGACTCACCGCCTTATCACGCCAATGGCAATGGTGCTCATCGCAAACTAAAGTTTATTGATTTGTTTTGTGGCATTGGCGGCTTTCGTATCGCTTTTGAGCGTGCTGGTTGCGAATGTGTTTTCTCCTCGGATTGGGACAAGCACTCACAAGTAACTTACGAGGCCAACTTTGGCGAGAAACCACACGGCGACATTCATCAGGTGGCGGTTGCGGATATTCCGCCGCATGACATCCTCTGCGGTGGTTTCCCTTGTCAGCCGTTCAGCATTGCGGGCGTCTCCAAAAAATTGAGCTTGGGACTCAAGCACGGCTTTGAAGACAAGAAACAGGGCAATCTGTTTTTTGAAATCGCCAACATCATCGAATTCCACCAGGCCGCCGCATTCGTGCTGGAGAACGTGAAAAATCTAAAAAATCACGACGAAGGCCGGACATTTGAAATCATCTACAACACTTTGACCGAAGCACTCGGCTACACCGTCTATTACAAAATCATTGATGCGCAGAGCGTCGTGCCGCAGCACCGCGAAAGAATCTTTCTCGTCGGCTTCAAAGACTGGCGTTATTTCGAGTTTCCCGAATTTCCAGCGGAAGGCCCGAAATTGGCCAGCATCCTTGACCCCAATCCACCGGACAAATACACCCTGACCGATCATCTTTGGAATTGACGCTTGCAGCGCCGTAGGCGCGACATCTTTGTAGAGAGCCAAAGCAAAAAAGATTTTCAAGCTCCGTGAGGAGCGGTATCTTCGGCTCATGGCCAATACCTACACGCAAATGGTCGGGACTTTACGACCGGATGCACACGCATGAGCCGGATGAAATGGAACGGCGTTTCGCGTTGGCGGCAGATTTTGGCGAGCCTCTGAATGCCTGACGTTTTCACCAAAGCCAAACGGTCGGAAGTAATGTCGCGGATTCGTGGTCGTGGAAACAAGAACACGGAAGTCGCGCTGGGGAAATTGCTGCGGCGTAATCACGTCACCGGCTGGCGGTGCAATCAATCGATGTTTGGCAAGCCAGATTTTGTTTTTCCAAAATTCAAGCTCGCGGTTTTTGTGGACGGCTGTTTCTGGCATGGTTGTCCAAAGCACGCAACGCAGCCGAAAAACAATCGTGCGTTCTGGAAAAATAAATTTGCCCGCAACAAGGCGCGCGATCTTTTGGTGACGCGCACGTTGCGTTTGCAAGGCTGGCGTGTTCTTCGGATTTGGGAACACGCCTTGCGGTGGGCCAACAAGAAGCCGCAGAACGAGGCTCGTTTGATACGCCGGATTCAGCGGATTTTGGATTAAAGCCCTGCCGAAAATTCTTCAAAAAACCGCTTGCATCGGGGCGTGTATTTGATATTTTCTCCACTCCGTTTCGTCCCAAAGATTAAACGGACAGCATGATTGCGGACCGATAACTGATCCCTTACGGGGATCGGGAATGATGGCTCGCCGGCTACCAAGAGTTGCTGACTTGGTTTTTTGTTTTTATGCCAGTTAAATCATTTAGAGCGCTAACGCCGTCTCTGCGATACATCACGATCGCGGACTTCAGTGATATTACGAAGACGACGCCGGAAAAGCGGCTGGTCATCACGCGGAAGAAAACCGGCGGTCGCAACCACTATGGTCGCGTAACCACGCGCGGCCTCGGCGGCGGGCACAAGCAGAAAATCCGCCTCGTGGATTTCAAGCGCAACAAGCACGGCGTGGAGGCAAAGGTCACGGCGATTGAATACGATCCGATGCGTTCGGCGCGTCTGGCGTTGCTCGAATACAAGGATGGCGAAAAGCGTTACATCATCGCGCCGGTGGGCATCAAGGTGGGGCTGACCATTTCCAGCGGTCCCACGGCTCCGCCGGAAATCGGCAACGCGCTTCCGCTCAAATCAATTCCCGTTGGCATCGCAATTCATAACATCGAACTGACGCCGGGCCGGGGCGGCCAGATGGTCCGTTCGGCAGGCGGCGCGGCGACGTTGATGTCGCGCGACGAAGGTTACGCGCAGATTCGTCTGCCTTCGGGCGAAATCCGCAAGGTGAACGGCGATTGCTACGCGACCATCGGCCAGGTCGGCAACCCGGAGCACGAAAATGTGGTTCTCGGCAAGGCGGGTCGTTCACGGCATCGCGGCATTCGCGGCATCAGCCGCGGCGTGGCGCGTAACCCGGTTGACCATCCGAATGGTGGCGGCGCCGGCAAGTCGAAGTCCGGCGGCGGCTGGCAGCAGTTGACGTCGCCGTGGGGCAAGATTGCCAAGGGCGGCAAGACGCGGCCCAAATACAAACATTCAAACCGTTTTATCGTAATTCGCCGCAATGGTTTGCCGATGAAGATCAAATAATTTATGGGACGCTCGATTAAAAAAGGTCCGTTTGTGGATTTCTGCCTGCTGGAGAAGATCCAGAAGGCGAAGAGCACAAACCAAAAAACGCCGATCAAGACGTGGTCGCGGCGTTCGACCATCACGCCGGATTTCGTGGGGCTGACGTTTACCGTGCATAACGGCAAGATTTTCAACCCGGTGTTTGTGACGGAAAACATGGTCGGCCACAAGCTCGGCGAGTTTTCGCCCACGCGCATATTCAAGAAACACGGCGCGCACACGGTCAAGGTGGAGGCGAAGGGGAAATAATATGGAAGTTTTCGCAATTGCCAAAAACGTGCCGATGTCCCCGCAAAAGATGCGCGAGGTCGTGCGGCAGATTCAGGGCCTGCCCGCGTTGCAGGCGCAGGCGGTGCTCGCGGTGGTGCCGCGCAAGTCGGCGCGGTTCGTGGCCAAGACACTCAAGTCGGCCATCGCCAACGCCGAAAACAACAAGAGTCTCAAGCCGGAATCGTTACATGTGAAGGAAGCCGTGACCGGCTCGGCGATGATCATCAAACGGTTTATGCCCAAGGCGCGCGGCTCCGCCGGGCCGATTCTCAAGCGCCGCTGCCACATCAAAATCACCTTGTCGGACGAATAGTATGGGACAAAAAACAAATCCAATCGGTCTGCGTGTCGGCGTCAACAAGGACTGGCGCTCGAAGTGGTATGCCGAGAAGAAGGAATTCGGCAAGCTGCTGGGCGAAGACCGCGAAATCCGCAAGCTGCTGAAGAAGAAACTCGAAGCGGCCGCCGTGCCGAGAATTTTGATCGAGCGTGCGGCGAACCGTTGCCGCATCACCATTCTCACCGCGCGTCCCGGCGTGGTCATTGGCCGCAAAGGCGCGGAAATTGACAAGCTCAAGGAAGAGATGAGCAAGATGACCGGCAAGGAAGTCTATGTGGACATCATTGAAGTCAAAACGCCGGAGATTGAGGCGCAACTGGTCGCGGAAAACATCGCGTTGCAGCTTGAACGCCGGGTGTCATTCCGGCGCGCGATGAAAAAAGCGCTGCAGACGGCGAAGGATTTCGGCGCGGAAGGGATCAAGATTCGTTGCGCGGGCCGCCTGGGTGGCGCGGAACTGGCGCGCGTGGAAACATATCATTGGGGCCGCGTGCCGTTGCACACGTTGCGCGCGAACATTGATTACGGTTTTGCCGAGGCGGCAACCCTTTACGGGAAGCTCGGCGTCAAGTGCTGGATTTGCAAGGGCGAAAACAAACCGTCGAAGGAAAAAGTTGCGGTTCCGCCGGCGATGCCGATTGCGCCCGTGCCGCCCATGCCAACCGAACCCGTTGCGAACTGATTTTTTGAAAGGATTTTTGTTATGCCGTTGATGCCCGCAAGAGTGAAGTACCGCAAGATGCACCGCGGCAACCGCGCTGGCCTGGCTTATCGCGGGAGCACGGTGGCGTTTGGCGAGTATGGATTGATGTCGCTGGAGCGGTGCTGGCTCGACACGAAGCAGATCGAGGCGGCGCGCGTGGCGATTGCCCGCAACATGAAGCGGCACGGGAAAATGTGGATTCGCATCTTCCCGCAAAAGTCGTTCACGAAGAAGCCGCTGGAAACGCGCATGGGCAAGGGCAAAGGCCCGCTGGAATCGTGGGTGGCGGTCATCCGCCCGGCGAACGTGCTGTTCGAGGTGGACGGCGTGACAGAAGTGATGGCGCGCGAGTCGCTGCGTCTGGCGGCGACCAAGCTGCCGATCCGGACCAAGTTTGTTTCGCGGCATCGGGGTTCGCGCTAGACGGAATTGAAGTTATGAAATTTACGGAAATGAAAGACATGACGCTGGTGGAGTTGTCGGCCAAGAGCCGGGACCTGCGCCATGAAATGTTCAACCTGCGTCTGCAGCAGGCGAGCGCCCAACTGGAGAAGCCGGCGCGCCTGCGGGTGCTGCGCCGGGACATCGCGCGGCTGGAAACGCGCATCTCCCAGCTCCGCTCGCGCGGAGCGGGGTTGCCAAACAAAGCGGCTTGATATGGCTGACACTGTGAATTCAACGGAAGCGGCGCGCGGACATCGCAAACAGCGCGTCGGCGAGGTCATCTCCAACAAGATGGCCAAGACCATCGTCGTGCGCGTCGAGCGCCGGTTCCCGCATGCGAAGCTGCGGAAAGTCATGACCGCCTACAAGAAATTATACGCCCACGACGAAAAGAGCGAGGCGAAGGTGGGTGACCGGGTGCGGATTGAAGAAACCCGTCCGCTTTCCAAAATCAAACGCTGGCGGCTGATGGAAATCGTCGAACGCAGCCGGGGCGTGGAACCGGTGGCGGCGGAATAGCGAGGAAATATGTTGCAAATTCGTTCCCATTTGGACGTCGCGGATAACACGGGCGCAAAAATCGCCTGGGCGATCGGTGTGCTGGGCCGCAACCAGCGTTACGCGGGGATCGGCGACATCGTCAAGGTGCATATCAAGGTCGCCGCGCCTGACGGCCAGGTGAAAAAAGGCGAGGTGCATAACGCGGTGATTGTCCGCACGCGCCAGGCCATCCGGCGCAACGACGGTTCGTATCTGCGCTTTGACAGCAACGCGGTGGTCATCATTGACGCGGAATTGAACCCGAAGGGCACACGCATTTTTGGGCCGGTGGCGCGCGAATTGCGTGAAAAAAAGTTCATGAAAATAATTTCGCTCGCGCCGGAGGTGATTTGAGTTTATGCCAAAATTTCATGTGAAAAAAGGCGAGGTGGTGGTCGTGCTGGCCGGCAAGGAAAAGGGCAAGCGCGGCAAAATCATCGCCGTTCTGCGGAAGCAGCAGCGCGTCATCGTCGAGGGCGCGCAGATGATCAAGCGCCACATGCGCAAGAGCCAGGACCATCCGCAGGGCGCGATTGTCGAACGCGAAGGCACCATCCACCTTTCGAACGTGATGAAAGCGGATCAATTTGACGCCCGCTCGGCGAAGCGGGGCGGGGCGGCGGTGCCGGCCCAGACCTGAATATTACCAATACGATTAAAAACCATAGTTACGGCAAAATCCGTGACCCGGAGTGATGAAAGCCAGACTTTATAACAAATACGTCAACGACGTGGTGCCCGCCCTCAAGGCCAAGCACAAATATCGGAACATGCACCAGATTCCGCGCCTCATGAAAATCGTGGTGAACATGGGCATCAGCGCGTCGTTGGAAAAGAACGCGATTGAAGATGCGGCGAAGGACCTCGCGTTGATCACCGGCCGCAAAGCGGTGATCAGCAAGTCGCGGCACAGCATCGCGAATTTCAAGCTGCGCGAAGGCATGCCCATCGGCTGCCGCGTCACGCTGCGCCGCGACGCGATGTATGAATTTTTCGACCGTCTGATTGCCACCGCGCTGCCGCGTATTCGTGACTTTCGCGGATTGTCGCCGCGCAAGTTTGACGGGCGTGGCAATTATACGTTCGGCATTGCGGAACAGACGATTTTTCCGGAGATCGAACTGGATAAAATCAAGCGGACGCAGGGAATGGACGTAACGATTGTGACCAGCGCGCCCAACGATGCGGAGGCGCTGGACTTGCTGAAACTCATGGGTTTCCCGCTGGCGGAGGCGAAGGAAGCGCCGGCCAAAGACACGGCCAAAGATGCCGGCATGGAAGCGGGCAAGGAAGCCGCCAAAGCAGCGGCATTGGAACTGGCCAAGGCAGAAGCAGCCAAAAAGGCGGCCCGAGACGCGGCCAAAGAAGCCGCCAAAGAACCAGCGAAACAATAAACGAATTTATGGCCAAGAAAGCATGGATTGAGCGCAACAAGCGCAAAGCTGAAACGGTGAAAAAATACGCCGCGATCCGCGCGGAATTGAAGGCCAAGCGCGACTACGCCGGTCTCTCGAAGCTGCCGCGCAACGCCAGCCCGACGCGGCTGGTGAACCGTTGCTCGGCCAGCGGCCGCCGGCGCGGTTATCTGCGCAAGTTCGCCGCGTCACGCCTCACCTTCCGGGAGGCCGCCTTGAACGGCTTGATTCCCGGCGTTGTAAAAGCCAGTTGGTAAATTTATGACCGATCCGATTTCTGACATGTTGACCCGCATCCGCAACGCCGGGCGCGCCTTGCTGCCGACGGTGGAAATGCCGCATTCGCGGATGAAGGAAAATCTGGCGAACATCTTGAAGAAGGAAGGCTACGTCGCGGATGTGTCCGTTGAGGCGGGCATGCCCAAAAAGCTCAAGCTCAAGCTCAAGTACCAGGGCAAAAAGAGCGTGATCGAAGGGTTGCGCCGCATCAGCAAGCCGGGTCTGCGCCATTATGTCGGCGCGACGGAAATCCCGCGCGTGCTCAGCGGCATGGGGGTGTCGGTGATATCCACCCCGGAAGGCGTGATGACCGGCACGGAGGCGCGCAAGAAAAACTTGGGCGGCGAATTGCTCTGTTACGTCTGGTAAAAATTTGATTTATGTCGCGAATAGGAAAACAACCGATTGCCATTCCTCCCCAGGTGAAGGTGGAGGTGAAGGGGCAGAAAATTTTGGTCGAAGGCCCGAAGGGCAAGCTCGACTGGGAATTGCCGAAACGCACCAGCCTCAAGGTGGTGGACGGTAAAATCGTCGTCAGCCGCGATGGCGACGACGCGCAGGCCAAGGCGTTGCACGGCTTGAGCCGCGCCCTCGTCAACAACATGGTCAAGGGCGTGACCGATGGCTTCGTCAAAAAGCTCGAAATCCAGGGCGTCGGCTTCAAAGCCGCCGTTCAAGGCAAGGTGGTGAACCTGGCGCTCGGTTTTTCGCATCCCATTAATTACGCGATTCCCGACCAGATCAAAGTAACGGTCGAGGAAAACACCAAGCTGACCATCGAAGGCCCGGACAAAAAGGTTGTCGGGCAGGTTGCCGCCGAGATTCGCGGCTTCTATCCGCCGGAGCCTTACAAGGGCAAAGGCGTGCGCTATGCGGGCGAACACGTCCAGCGCAAGGAAGGCAAAACCGTCCAATAAAAATTGATTTTGGTTCACGGCCAAATCCGTGACGCATTGAAATGAGAACGGAAAAGAAACATCAGTTGAAGCAGCTCCGCAAATGGCGGATACGCAACAAACTCAGCGGCACGAAGGATCGTCCACGCATGAGCGTCTGCTTCACCAACGAAAACATCCACGTCCAGTTCATTGACGACAACGCGGGCGTGACGCTCGCGGCAGTTTCAACGACGGGCAAGGCTGTGCCCGACCATGACAAGCTTGCGGCCAATGTGGCCAGCGCCCAAGTCATCGGCAAGCTGGCGGCGGAAGCCGCGACCGCCAAAGGCATCAGGTCCGTCGTTTTTGATCGCGGTGGCGCCCGTTATCACCGGTCTGAGAGCAAAGGCAAAGACGGCAAGCGGGTATCGGTGCTGGGCAAACTGGCGACCCTGGCCGAGGCCGCGCGCAAAGCGGGTTTGAAATTCTAAACAACGGAGATAGAAAACTGTGGCAGACATCATCAAAACCAAACCCGAAGATCGAGTGCCGCGCGGCGGGCGCGGGCGTCGTAACAAACCCCCCGGTGACACGCCGGAACTCGGCATAGACGGACAGGAGTCCCAGGAATTGACTGAGAAGGTTGTGTTCATCAACCGTTCCTCCAAGGTCGTCAAAGGCGGCCGCCGTTTCAATTTCAGCGCGCTCGTTGTCGTCGGCGACCGGCGGGGGCGTGTCGGCATAGCTCTCGGCAAAGCCAGCGAAGTGGCTGACGCGATTCGTCGCGGCGGCGAACTTGCCCGCAATCAAATGGTTTCAGTGTCGCTCAAAGACGTGACTATTCCGCACGAAGTTTTCTGCGCGTATGGCGGCGCGAAAATTTTATTGCGTCCGGCCTCGCCCGGAACCGGCATTATTGCGGGCCGGACGGTCCGCGCGGTTTTGGAAGCCGCCGGCGTGAAGGACATTTTGAGCAAATCGCTCGGCTCGAATAACGCGGCGAACGTCGTCAAGGCCACGCTCAAGGGTTTGTTGAGTCTGCGGCTGCGCGAGGACATTTACAAGGGCCGCGGTTTTGTAATTAAAAAAGTGGCGGCGGCCAAACCGGCTGAAGCGGCTCCGGCAACGGCTTGATTTTTATGCGACTGCACAATCTAAAACCTCGTCCGGGTGCAAAACATCGTACCAAGCGCCTGGGCCAGGGTGAATCCAGCGGCCATGGCAAAACCAGCGGTCGCGGCGGCAAAGGCCAGACGGCGCGTTCGGGCAGCTCGATCCGCATCGGCTTTGAAGGCGGCCAGATGCCGCTCATCCGCCGCATTCCCAAGCGCGGCTTCAACAACGCGCGGTTCGCGACGCGCTATCTCGGCGTGAACGTCAGCGATTTGGACCGGTTTGACAACGGCGCGCGCGTGGATGAAACGGCGTTGCGCGCGGCGGGTCTGGCCAATGGCCGCGGAGACGGCGTCAAAATTCTGGGCGACGGCGAGTTGACCAAAAAACTCACGGTGAGCGCGCACGCATTCAGTGCATCAGCCCGTGCGAAAATCGAAGCCAAAGGCGGCGTCTGCGAAATGGTGGGCTCCAAGCCCGCTGCACCGGCGAAGCCGGCCGCACCGGCCAAGGCCTGAAGGCGCATTTAACGCATGTTCCGCAACATCTTCAACACGTTCGTCAACTGCTTCAAAATTCCGGAGTTGAAGTCCCGGATTTTGTTCACGATGGGTTTGCTGGCGATCTGTCGTTTCATGGCCTGGATTCGCATTCCGAACCTGAACGGCGCGGCGCTGACTGATTACTTCCAACACACCGCTCAAAGTGGCGGTGGGTTGCTCGGCATGTATAACACGTTTGCGGGTGGCGCGATGGAACATTGCGCCATCGGGTCGCTCGGCATCATGCCTTACATTAGCGCGACGATCATCATTCAATTGCTCACGGCAGTCTGGCCCAAATTGAGCAAACTGGCGCGCGAGGAAAACGGCCGGACGAAAATCGTCCAATACGGGCGCTATTTGACGGTGCTGTTGTGTTTGGGGCAGGGATTGTTTTTCGCCATCGGTTGGGAACATCCCCAAAATATCTTTCACGGGTTTCAAGGGAATCTCGTGCTCGATAGCAACCACATCTGGTGGTATCGCATTCAGACCGTGCTTATCATGACGACGGGCACCATGTTGCTGATGTGGCTGGGCGAGCAAATCTCCGACCGCGGCATCGGCAACGGCGTGTCGCTGGTCATCACCATCGGCATTGTGGCCCGACTGCCGCGGGCCTTGGTGGCATTGAAGGACATGTTTGTGTCCACTGGTGGCGTTCCGGCGCAATATACCGTTTTTGGTACGGGTGTAATGCTGGTGATATTGCTGGTCCTGGTGGTTGGCGGCGTCATTGCGATCACCCAGGCCCAGCGGAAAGTCCCGGTGCAATACGCGCAGCGCGCGGTCGGGCGCAAGATGTATTCCGGCGGCACTTCGTTCATGCCATTGCGCGTGAATTACTCCGGCGTCATGCCGATTATTTTCGCGCAATCCATCCTCATGTTCCCGCAAACAATTTTTCTGCATTTGGGGAATATGGTTAGCGTGCCGTTCCTCAAGAATCTCTTCATCGGCATCGCGCAACGCCTCAATTCCGGCTCGGTGCTTTATTTGGTGATTTATTCGCTGATGATTTTGTTCTTCGCTTATTTTTGGGTGGCCACCCAGTTCAATGAATTGCAAATCGCCGACGATTTGAAAAAGAACGGCGGTTACATTCCGGGCGTGCGTCCGGGGCAGGGCACGAGCGATTATCTGCACAAGTCCATGAGCCGCATCACGCTGGCGGGCGCGATTTTCCTGATGATCATCGCGGTCATCCCCATCATATTGTCGCGCCAGATGAGCATTCCGTATGACGTGGCGCAATTTTTCGGCGGCACAAGCATTTTGATCACCGTCGGCGTTTTGCTGGACACCATGCGCCAGGTCGAATCGCATTTGATGATGCGGCATTATGACGGGTTTTTGAAAAAGGGCAAATTGAGAGGGCGGTTTTAGGAAACGTGAAACGTGAAGCGTGATACGTGAAAATGTACCACTTGGATAATCACGCATCACGCATCACGCATCACGCATGATTATTTTAAAAAGCCAGCGGGATCTGGAACTGATGCGTCCGGCGTGTGCGGTGACGGGCCAGGTGTTGAATGAAATCGCCGCGTTCATCAAGCCGGGCCTGACGACGCGGCAGGTGGACGAATTTGCTGCGGCGTGCATCAAGTCGCACGGCGGCAAAAGCGCGTTTTTGGGCTATCGCAAATACCCGCACCACACGTGCATCTCGGTGAACGACGAGGTCGTTCACGGAATGGCGGGCAATCGCGAATTGCTTTTTGGCGACATCGTGAGTCTGGATGTCGGAGTGATTTACAATGGTTTTGTGGGCGACACGGCGCGGACGGTGGCGGTGGGCGGTTGCGGCGTGCTGGCGCAACAGTTGATGGACGTGACGGAGCGCGCGTTGTACGAGGGCATCGCGGCGGCCGTGCCGGGAAACCGCGTGACGGACATTTCGCGCGCGGTCCAGAAATATGTCGAGAGCAACGGTTTCAGCGTCGTGCGGGAATTTGTCGGGCATGGAGTTGGCCGTTCGATGCACGAAGAGCCGCAGGTGCCGAATTTTGTTGATCCGAAGAGCAACCAGAAGCTTCGGCCGGGCATGACGCTGGCCATTGAGCCGATGGTCAATGCGGGCCGGCCGGCCGTAAAAATTTTGAAAGACGGCTGGACAGTCGTCACCCAAGATGGTTCACTATCCGCTCATTTTGAGCATACGGTGCTGATTACCGAAAGTGAACCGGAGATTTTGACATGGCCGGCAAAGATGCCTTCATCGTTGAAGGTGTCGTGATTGAAGTCAGGGCGAACCGCACGTTTTGTGTGGAGTTGGCCAACGGACACCGGCTCCTGGCGTTTGTGGCGGGCCGGGCGAAACAGCACTTTGCCGATCTGGCGCCGGGCGACAAAGTGAAATTACAATTGACGCCTTATGATTTGTCCGTGGGGCGGATTTTGGTTGAAACAAAAACGATTTGAACATGAAAGTTCGCGCATCAGTTAAAAAATTGTGTGAGCACTGCAAGATTGTGCGCCGCCGCGGCGTCATTCGCGTGATTTGCACGAACAAACGGCACAAACAGCGGCAAGGTTGATTTATGGCACGCATCATTGGTGTGGAAGTTCCGCCGAACAAGCGCATTGAAATCGCGTTGCGCTACATTTACGGCATCGGCCCGTCCAACTCGAAGGAGATTCTGGAGCGCGCAAACATCAACCCGGACATTCGCGCGAAGGATTTGACCGAGCAGCAGCTTTCCCAAATCGTCCATGCGATTCAGGAGGGAAAATACGTCATCGAAGGCGATTTGCGCCGCGAAATTGGCATGAACCTCAAGCGGCTGCAGGGCATCAAATGCTATCGCGGCATCCGGCACATGCGCGGATTGCCGGTACGAGGCCAGCGCACGCAGACCAACGCCCGCACCCGCAAAGGTCCGCGCAAGACCGTGGGCGTGCAACGCAACCCGAATGCCAAGACTGGCATCCACTAAAATTTTGTATGGCTGAAGAAAAAAAGAAACCCGCTCCCAAAAAAAAGGAGGCCAAGCCGGAAGCCGCTGCCGCCGCTCCGGCTGAAAAGGCTGCGTCCAAACCGGCTGAAAAAGCCGCGTCCAAACCCGACGAAAAGGCCGCGCCCAAACCGGACGAAGAAAAATCTGCGAAAAAAGGCGCGCCCGCCGCGGAAGCTCCCGTTGCCGGGGCGCCCAAGCCGGCGGATGCGGCAGTTATTCCGGCGGCACCGACGGCGGCTGAACTTTTGGGTGAGGACGCCGGCGCAAAAAAGGTCATCAAGGCCAAGCACGCCAAAAACATCAGCGTCGGCATTGCCAATATTCTGGCCACGTTCAACAACACACAGGTTAGCATCACGGATGTGCATGGAAATCTGATTGGCTGGTCAACCGCCGGGCGGGTCGGGTTCAAAGGCTCGCGCAAGAGCACCGCTTACGCCGCACAGCAGGTCGCCCAGGATGCCGCGCGCCAGGCGATGGCGCATGGCATGAAGGAAGTTGAAGTGCGCGTCAAAGGCCCCGGTTCCGGCCGCGAATCCGCCATCCGCGCGTTGCAGGCCATCGGGCTGGAAATCAGCGCCATCAAGGACGTGACGCCCGTGCCCCACAACGGTTGCCGTCCGCGCAAGAAACGTCGCGTGTAACTTTCAACTCTCAACCATCAACCATCAAATTTAGCAATGGCTCGTTATACAGGTCCTCGTGTTCGCATCAGCCGCCGGTTCGGTTTACCGATTTTCGGCCCGTCGAAATATCTTGAGCGCCGCAATTATGGCCCCGGCGTGCATGGCCCCAAGTCGCGCCGCAAGCACACCGATTACGGCCTCGGCCTGATCGAAAAGCAGAAGTTCCGTTATTATTACGGCCTCCTCGAACGCCAGTTTCGCGGCGTTTATGAAAAAGCGCTCAAGCGCCGCGGCGTCACCGGTGAACAGATGTTGCAGATTTTGGAGACGCGCCTCGACAATGTTGTTTATCACCTCGGTTTTGCGAACACCCGCGCCGCCGCGCGCCAGATGGTCTCGCACGGCCATATCACGGTGAATGGACGCAAGGTGAACATCCCGTCGTTCGGCCTCAAGGTGAACGACGCCGTGGGGGTGAAAAATTCCAACGTCTCACGCCAGTTGGCCACGAAGAATTTGGAAATCGCCACGAGCCGCGCGGTACCGGACTGGTTGTCGTTGAGCAAGGAAGAGTTCAAAGGCACGATCATGCGCATTCCGACGCGCGACGAGATCCAGCCGATCGCCAATGAGCAGGCGGTGGTCGAATTTTATTCCCGTTAAGAAAAACAAAAACAAAACAATTATACGGGCTTGACCGGCTTGCGGGAATAAACCGCCGGGAAAGCCAGATTAAAATTGTTGAAAGGAACATATGCCAGTACGTCTAGGACGTTTCGAAATGCCCAAGCGTTTGCAAAAGGATGACGCCAGCGCCACCGCCACCTACGCAAAATTTATCGCCGACCCGTTTGAAACCGGTTACGGCCACACCGTCGGCAACTCGCTGCGCCGCGTGTTGCTGTCCTCGCTCGAGGGCGCGGCCATCACCTCGCTGAAGGTGGACGGGGCCATGCACGAATTCGCCACGATTGACGGCGTGGTGGAGGACGTGACCGACATCGTCCTGAACCTGAAGCGGATCAAGTTCAAGGCCCACACGCGCGACGAGCAGGTGCTTTTGCTTTCCGTCAACAAGGAAGGTCCGGTGACCGCCGCCGACATCCAGCTCAATCAAAACATTGAACTGGTCAACCCGGACCAGCTCATCTGTACGCTCGACAAAAAGAAGAAATTCGAGATGGAACTGACCGTGAAAGTCGGTCGCGGCTTTTGCCCGGGGGATGAAAACAAAAAACCCGGCCAGGCCATCGGCGTGGTGGCGATTGACTCGCTGTTTTCACCGGTCACCCGCGTGCGTTACGCCGTGGAAGCCGCGCGGGTTGGCAATCGCACGGATTACGACCGGCTGATCCTGGAAATTTGGACGGATGGGCGCCTGACGCCCGATGATGCGCTCACGCAGGCTTCGGCGATTTTGCAGCATCACCTCGACGTGTTCGTCGGTTACGACAAGAACGCGATCGAATTCGAGGAGGCCGCCGACAAGCAGGACGAGGAGAAGTCGAAGATGAAGAAGCTCCTCAACATGAGCGTCAACGAAATCGAGTTGAGCGTCCGGGCGGCGAACTGCCTGAACAATGCGAACATCACCAGCGTCGGCCAGTTGGCGATGAAGACCGAGCAGGAAATGCTCAAGTATCGCAACTTCGGCAAGAAATCGCTGAACGAAATCAAAGACAAATTGACGGCTTTGGGCTTGTCCCTCGGCATGAACTTCGAACCGGGACTGCTCGAAGCGCCGAAGGAAGAACCAAAGGCGGAATAAGGACCAGCTATGCGACATTTGAAGCGAACGGCCAAACTGGGCCGCACCTCCCGGCACCGCGACGCGATGCTGGCCAACCTGGTTTGCAGCCTCATCAAACACAAGCGCGTGACCACGACCCTCGCGAAGGCGAAGGCCGCGCGTTCCGTTGCGGAAAAAATCGTCACCTTGGGCAAGCACGGCACGATGCAATCGCGCCGGCTGGTTGCCGCGCGTTTGCACGCGCATGGTCCAACGGTGCAACTCACCAAGGACGAACGCCAGAAATGGCGGCAAAACGATGACGTGCTGCGGATTCTTTTTGAAGACATCGCACCCGCGTTCAAGGAACGCAACGGCGGTTACACGCGCATCGTTAAAATGGAGCAGCGTCAGGGTGACGCCGCCCAGAAGGCGATTCTGGAGTGGGTGGATTACACGGCTCCGGCACCGGCAGCGGAGGAAGCTGCGCCCGGCACCGAAGCGGAAAAACTGGAAACCGCAGCCAAAGCGCCTGCGGCCAAGACGCCGGAATCGGCCAAGGAATCACCTGCCAAAGCTTGATCCGGAAGAACACGCAAGAACATTTCAAAGCCCGCTCGCCCGAGCGGGTTTTTTTATTTTGGAGTGCGGCGGGAATCCCGCAGAGCGGGAGTCACGCCGCTTTTACAGCGTTTGTCGGTGCCCCCAAAGCGGTGTCGTCGCTACGCTCCAGTCTTCGGCTGCGCTTCGCCTCGGCAGGCTGCCACCGCCGTCCAAACGCTGGCGCGCTTGCCGGACGTCCTCGAATTTCGCAAAGCGTTTGGAGTGCGCGCGGTTTACCGCCGCTTTTTCAACTTCGACCGGCTTGTCATTGGTTTTCAGTTTACCTCAGCCAGAAGAACAACATCCCGGCCACTACCAACAGCGCCACCACCCACCAGAACCAACCGATGCCGCGCGGCTTGACCGGCTCCGGCCCGAATTCCCGTTTTACGAATTCGTCGTGGTCGAAATTTTCATCCGGCAGTCCGAGATGACTGGCATACGCGGTTTCCGACCAGCCGGTTTGCTCATCCGAGCCGCATTCGGGACAGGCTTTGGACTTGGGCGACACTTCTGCGCCGCAGTTCGGACAGACGTCAGGAGCCATAAGGATTTAGGATTTGCGATATACGATTTACGAGTCTCACAATTCTTTGATAATTGGTAAAATCGGATGGCAGGCGTGAATCGTAAATCTGAAATCGTAAATCAGCCGCCCACACCGGCGTATTCCTCGTCGGTTTTCAAGTCGAGTCCCATCAAAATGTAATCATGGGAATTGGCCTGCATGTCCTTGACGTAATTTCCCAGGCGCAAAAGCTGGCTGAAACCAAGCAGGGCAAACATCTTGATGGCCGCCGCCTGTTCGCCAATGAATTCCGCCTCGACCTTTTCCAGGCCGATCTGCCGCGCGATTTCGACGATCTCGCTGATAAGCGCCCGCGCCAGACCGCGCTCGCGAAATTCCGGATGAACCAGCACGCTGACGCGGCCGACATGCCGCTTCCAGCCGCCGAGTTGCTGGTGCAGCGTGGCGTCGCCGGCGATTTTTCCGCCCACCAACCCGACCAGCGGCAGATTGCGCCCGTAGTCAATGTTCCGGCACCAGTCACGGATGGTTTCAATTTCCGCGACGCGATGCTTGATGAACATCCGTTCCGGTTCGGGGATGCTGAGAAACAAGCCGTGAAAATCCTTTTCATCGTCGCGGCGCAGGGGGCGCAACGTCGCTTTCGTGCCGTCCTTGAGCTGGACGACTTTGGGGAACCGCTGGAGTTCAAGTTCAATGCTGAATGACATGCTTCCTTTCCAGTTTGATAAAAATCTGCCTCGCGCGCCCGAAACGCAAGACTCAATCCGGGTGTGGCGATTCACCGGCGACACCGTTGGCGTGGTTCCGCAACCGTTCGTCTATGCGCGCCGGATCGAGACTCCATCGCGCTGCCAGCAACGGGACTTTTGCGACATTGGTTGCCGTCCATTCCGCCGCCGCCCACGAAGCGGCACCCGGATGTTCCCCGTAGCCAAAGCATTTCATGCTTAATTCCGTCTCGGCGGCGGTTTTGCGGCCCTGATTCCATACGGTTTCGCCTGCCCACGCATACGCGCGCGTCACCACGCCGTTTTCCACGCGTATCCAGGCGTGTTGATGCAAAATCCGTTCCGCCTGGAAGAATTGCACCTGACCGAGTTTGCGGCTGAGTTCAGTCAGAAAATAAAAACAACCATCCACGTCGCAGCCCGGATTCGGCAGGCCGGAACCGGTGACAATGATCCAGCCGTTTACCGGCGGACCGATGAAAAACCCATGCCCGCCTGTCATCCCTTCCGCCCAAGGGCAGGGGGCAAAATGATCCAGGCCCAGCGCGGCTTGAACGACTTTGGGATTAAGCGAGCGGACCGCCAGCCAGCAAGTGGGACGCGATCCAAACGCTGATTGGAACAAAGGGAATTTTTCCATCTGTCGAATTTTGAACTCCGCCACGCGCGCCCGGCGGTGCAACGCAATCATCCAAACAAGCATCATTATGCCCAAGCCAAGTACGAACCCAAGCATGGCCAGCAGTGCCGGCGGAATTGCGCTCATCTGATTCACCCTTCGAATCTACGCCCGCCCATCGCGGGTTCAAACAAAATTTGGTAGGGACATCCCGCCGGGATGTCCGCGAACGCCGCGGCGCGGCGTCCCTACCTAAGTTTGTGCCAGCCAGGCGAGATATTTTTTGTTCCCCGCGCTCAACGGCAGGACGATAAACTCCGGCGTGTCGTAGGGATGCCGCGCGAGTACCAATTTCTCCAGCGCGGCGAGTTTTGACTTCTGCGTTTTCAAGACCAGCAAAACCTCCGCGCCGGATTCAATCTTTCCCCGCCACCAGTAATGCGATTCGATTTTTGGGATGAGGTTCGCGCAGGCAATCAGGCGCGCCTTCAGCGCAACCTTGGCCAGCATGCGTGCGGTTTTCAAATTTGGCGCAGTGACCAAAACGACGGCGAATTTTGTGATAGGTTTCATTTTGTCGGAGATGAGAAATTCGCAGCCTATCTAGATGTGCGGCACGGTCTTAATCACCGAATATGAAGCCAGCGATTGCCGCGCGAATCTATCAAATCGTTGCCTTCAATGGTGAATTTTGAATTTCCAATCGTGACGATGTTGCCGCTCATTGTCCAAGCTATGTCCCGTCCACTACTAACAAATCCAGCAGTTGATTCCTTGAAGGCTTTTGCGGTGCCGTCGCTTCGTAAATCATATTCCCTGCCCGCACCTTCAAAAATTGAAAAACGATAAATTCCGCAAACCGCGTTGATTTTGTCCTGTGCTGCCGCCTGCGATTCTCGCTTATCTGATTGGGCGATTGCCGTTCGGCGCGTTTTTGAATCAAT
>PLAY01000162.1 GCA_003134375.1 Limisphaerales bacterium
GTTTTCACACAGCCTCGCGCTGTGATTAACAGATTTTCCCACCGCCCTCAATCCTCGTTTCAGCCTTTAGCGTTTAGCCTTCCTTGCCGCGTCGGTTCGTCGCGCCATAACCAGGTGAAGGCGGAAGCCTCGGCGAAGACGGGAGCGTTTGATTTTCAGGATGCGGAAAAATGTCACAATTCTAGGACTGACCCGAATGGCCCTTTCATGTTCGCTCAGCATAACCCGTTTGGAAATCCAGCCAGATTTGTAATTGGGGCCTGTGCCAGCCTAAATCCGCAACGGTTACATTCCAGCCATCCGTATCAGCGCGATCACTTCTTACCAGCCTCTTCAGTTGAATTCCTGTTCCTACGACTTTGGATTTGAGAAGAGAATGAACGGCGCGGGCCGTCCGCAGAAGCAAACGCTCGTCTCGTTTGTCTGTGGATGAATATTTCATGCGGCGAGGATTTGGTGGAGGGTGGCGTCCAGGAGGGTGGCGGCGGTGGTTTGGGCGGCGGTGAGGCGGGATTCCAGCGCGTCGCACCAGTGCATCAACTCGTCCACCTTCGCCACGATCCGCTGTTGTTCGGCCAGCGGGGGAAGTGGAACTGGCATCCTACGAAAATCTCCAACGTTGACGCCCGGAAGTGCCACACCTTTGGTTTCGGTTCGCATCCATGCCTGACCATGTGGAGAATCAATCACGAGCCGAACGTATAACTTGAAAACAAGCTGGCTAATTGGAAAGCGTAATACATGTTGCGTAACATTGCCGCCGGCCAAGCTGATGGGCACGAAGGCAGTTTTTCCAAGTGTCCCTCCATCCTTTGCAATTAATAGATCGTCAACTTCAAGTCTCGTTTTGGTGAATCTTTCAGCGCGCTCAGGCGAACAATGACCAATTGATTCAATTATGAGTTTTCCATCTTGCATACGGATTGACTGGCATCGTAGGACGGAGGGAAGGTCAAAGAAAGGCTAAATTCTGAAGGCTTCCACCGTCGCAAAAGCTTCCAACTTCGTTCCGCGTTGCGGAACTACGATGGACGAGATGGAGGACAGGAAGGCTAAAGGCTGAAAATTCGGCCCCATTGGCCGGTTGTCTAATAAGTTGACTTATGGTTGTCTCATCGGTTAAGGTTGGGATGTGAATTATCAACCGCAATTCACCATCACTCCGGCCTTGCTGGCACGGGTGGAACAGGTCGCCGCCCTGCGCGAGCGCATCCAGGCCGCCACGGTGGAGGTGCCGTGGATTCCCGCGCTGCAAAAGGACACGCGCACCCGCAACACCCATTCCTCGACGGCGATTGAGGGCAATCCGCTCACGCTGGAACAGGTGCGCGCCGTGGAGGAAGGCCGGGAAATTCCCGCCGTGGCCGCCCGCGCGAAGCGGGAAGTCCTGAATTATTTCGCCGCGCTCCGCTTCGTGGAGAAAAATGCCGCTCCCAGCCCGATCACCCATGAGAAAATTTTGCGCCTGCATAAAATCATCGCCGGGGACGTGATGGATCAGGGAACGGCGGGACGTTACCGCAACATCGCCGTGCGCGTTGGCCGTTATGTGCCGCCTCCGCCGGGGGACGTTTCGGGCTTGATGTTTGAATTGCTAAGCTGGTGGAACAAGGAATCCGCCCGGCTGTCGCCCGTGTTGAGTTCGGCCATCGTGCATCACCGCTTTGAGTCCATCCATCCGTTTGCCGACGGCAACGGACGCGCGGGCCGGGCGCTGGCGTTGTGGGAGTTGTACCGGCGCGGCTTTGACACGCATCATATTTTTTCGGTGGACGAATTTTACTGGGAGGACCGCCCGCGCTATTATGCGGCGCTGGATGCCGTGCGGCGCGAAGGCAGGGATTTGACGGGCTGGCTGGAATACGCCGCCGGGGGTTTGCAGTTCACGCTGGAGCGGGTCTGGATGCGGGTGCAAAAACTTTCCGCGCAGCCAGGACAAAAGAAACTGGTGCTGCGCCCGAAGCAGGAACAATTGTTGCAATTGTTGCGGGACCACAAAAGCATGACGCCGCAGGAGATTTGGGACGCGCTCGGCGTGACGAAGCAGGGCACGATGAAGTTGATGCAGCCGCTGCTGGATGCCGGTTTGGTTGGGCGGGTCGGCACGCGAAAAACCGGCCGTTACATTCTGGCCTGAACGCGACGACCCGTCTTCGTCCCGCATTGCGGGACTACGACGCGGCAAGCCGCGTAAAGCTTCCGTCTTCGCACTGCTTCGCCGAGACAAGTCGGCGCGGCAAGAAGGGCTAAAGTATTACCGCGATCTCGTTTTATCCTTCAGCCTTTTTGTCCAATACCTAGTTTAATACCTAGTTTCCAAGTTAATACCTAGTTTCCGAGTTTTTTCCATTTCGCACCCCGGCCAGTGCCAAGAGCTTTGACCTTTTTCTCCTTCTGCAACCGGGCAAGGATCTGGCGGATCAAATCCAACCCCACTCCGGGACATTCAGCCTGCAGGTCAGCCACACGGAATGTGCCGATCTGGCGATCAATCGCCGCCAGCACGGCCTCGGTCTTTTCACCGCGCGGAGATTTGAGCTGGCCGACGCGCTGCTCGAACTCCTTGCACGCCTGCGTGAGGATGTACAGCAGGAAATTCATCGTCAGCCACGGATCGTGTTTGCCCTCGTGCCAACGTCGGGAACTTTGCTCCAAAACTTCGTAGTAACGCTCCTTGTTCTGTTCGATGAGGCGCTCCAGGCTGATGTAGCGTCCGGCCTCAATGCCACAGTGGTAGCACGCGAGCAGGAATAGCAGACGCGAGACGCGGCCATTTCCATCCCGAAACGGATGGATGCAGAGGAAGTCGAGATTCAGCGCCGCGGCGAGGACGAGCGGAGAGACCCATTTTTCCCGGACGCCGCGCTGCCACAACCCAGTCATCTCGGCCATCGCCCCGGGTGTCTGCCGGGCGGAAACGGTTTTGAAGCGGACGCGGCGGCGCCCGTCGGCGTAAGTCTGGATGATGTCCACGTCCTTTTCCTTGTATTGCCCGGCATCCCAGATTTCACCACGGCAAAGTTTGTGGAGACGTTTGATGGTGGCTTCATTGATGGGCAACTTCGCGCCGGTTTCATGGATGAGTTTCAGCGCGTCACGATAACCACGCACTTCCTCCTCGTCGCGGTCGCGCAAGGCGGGCCTGCCAAATATGAGCGTGCCGACGCGGGACTTGTCCACCTCGACGCCTTCGATGCGGTTGGAGGAAACAGCACTTTCGATCAGGGCGTGCTCGCGCAGCACCTTGAGTTTTTGCGGCGACTGGCGGGTGAACAATTCCTGTTTGCCACGCGCCTCGGCCAGATCGGTCAGATACCACGTTGTCCGTGTGGGCAGCGTAGGCGGTTCGGCGGCGAGTTGGCGCAGGGTCATCATGGGACGAAAGACTAAAGGCTGAAAGCTGAATGCTAAAGGCTAAAACGCTCCCGCCTGCGTCAGACTTCGGCGCGGCAGGAAAGGCCGCGTAAAAGGCTTCGCCTCACGTGGCGGGTACGCGTAAAGCGCGTTGCGTCACGCGGTGGAAACCCTTCGTCGCCCCGCTCTGCGGGCTATGCAGGGCAGGCATTCAACTCTCAACCCTCAACGCTCAACCTTCAACTTCGAACGGTGCAGTCGGAACCAGTCTATTCGATTCGGCCCAACAGCCTCAGCAATCCGTCCAGAATCGTGATGGGATGCGGCGGACAACCGGGAATGTACAGGTCCACCGGCAAATTCCGGTCAGCCCCGTTGCGCTGCTCGGGATGACCGACATAAGGCCCGCCCGATATGGCGCACGCGCCCACCGCAATCACCAGCTTGGCCGACGGCACGGCTTCATAGGTTTTCCGCAAAGCCAGTTCCATGTTCTGCGTCACCGGCCCGGTGATGAGCAGTCCGTCGGCGTGGCGCGGCGACGCGACGAATTGAACGCCAAACCGCCCCAGATCAAACACCACCGTGTTCAGCACGTTCACGTCGGACTCGCAGCCGTTGCAGCCGCCGGCGCTCACCTGCCGCAGTTTGAGCGAGCGGCCAAAAATCCGGCGCGTCTTTTCATCCAGCGCCCGGGCCAGTTGAAATTCTTTTTCGCCAAGCACCAAATCTTCCCGGCGCGAAGCCGCGAGGCGATGCTCCGTGGTAAAGCGGATCGCGCCTTCCGGACAGGCCCGCTCGCACTCCGGGCAAAAGAGGCAGCAGCCCAGATCGAGCCTGGGGCCTTTTCCATCGAGGGTAATCGCGTCCGTCGGACAGGTGTCGGCGCAAATGCGGCAGCCAGCCGGGCATTTCGCGGCATCAATTGCCGGCCGGCCGCGCAAACGGTCGGGCAAAACCGGCGGCAGCTTCGGGAAACCGACGGTGCGATGCTTTTGTTGAGCGCGGGCCAGCAATGTTCTTAGCATGATTTTACCTCACAAGTCATGGCCGCAATAGGACAGGTTGAAGCTCTTGTTGCAGAGCGGGAAATCGGAAATTTGCTGGTTCCGGAGCGCCAGGGCCAGCCCCATCCAGTTGTGGAACGATGGATCCACAATTTTGTAGTGCGCCAAGCGACCGTGAGCGTCCGTCAAGGCGGTGTGGCAGATTTCGCCGCGCCAGCCTTCGGTGAGCGACACGACGGCGGAATCGGCCGCAAGCGCGCCAACTTCCGACCGCACCGGCCCGTCGGGCAGCGCCTTGAGTTGATCGAAGACAAAGGCGATGGAGCGCTGGATTTCCATCCACCGCACGTAGGCGCGCGCAAAGACACTGCCCGTGTGATACGACGACACCGGAATCTGGGCGAACCGGTAAATGCCCGAAGGAAACTGCGACCGCACATCATGTCCCAGCCCGCTGGCGCGCGCCACCACGCCGACCAGCCCCAGTTCAACCGCCATCTCGCGCGAGACCGGCCCCGCGTTTTCAAACCGGGCGCGGACGGATGAAGTGTCCCAGAGCAACTCAACCGCGTTTGTCACATCTTTGTGCGCTTCCGCCAGACGCTCCTCCAACTGCTTGTGCCGGGCTTCGTCCAGGTCGAACAAGACACCGCCGGGACGAATCAGCCCGCGCCCAAACCGGTTCCCGCAAATCAAGGCGGTCAGGTTCAGAAAATCGCCGCGAATCCGCCCGCAATAACTCGCCGTTGGCAGATAACCGATGTCGTTGGCCAGCGCGCCGAGGTCGCCGGTGTGGTTCGCGAGCCGTTCCAGTTCGAGCGCAATGGCTCGGAGTGCCTGCGCGCGGGCCGGGACCTGGCAGCCCGCCAGGGCTTCAATGGCTTCGCAATACGCCAGCGCATGGCCGATGGTGGTGTCACCGGCAAGCGTCTCCAAGTAAGGAATCGTCCGCTTGTTCGGCCCGCCAACAAGTGCGCGTTCCACGCCGCGATGCTGGTAGCCGAGCGAAATCTCCAGGTGATAAACATGTTCTCCGTGACATTGAAAACGGAAATGTCCCGGCTCGATGATGCCCGCATGCACAGGCCCAACGGCAACTTCATGGACTTCGTCACCGGTCATTTTAAAAAAGTCCGTGACGCCGGGTTGGATGGGAGTTTCCGCGGAGCGACCCCAGGCATCATGCCCTTCACGATAGGAACGGTGAAAGCGGATCGGCTTCAACCAGGGATGGCCTTCGGGACGAATGCCCCATTGCTCGGCAATTTCGCGCTCGAACCAGTGCGCCTGGATGCAGGCGGGCGTGAGCGCGGGATAACCATCAACCACTTCCGTTGACCACAACGCCAGTTGTCCTTCCGCATCATTCGCCAGCACCGCAAACAGACGCACGCGACCGGCGTCCGCCAGCCGGCCGAACAGCGTCGCGATGCGCGCCCCGCCTTCACAGGCTTGCAACACCTGTTCGCGGAAATCAGCCAGACTCACGCAGGGAATTTCCGCGGACGCCACAACATCGCCATTGCGAAGAAGGGATGAAGCACCGGTCATCATGGAGCATCTCCCAGCGTCGCGGCGATCTGCCGCAGCACATTGTTGAGCGGTCCCGGAATCGCCAGGCCGAGCCACAAGACCAGCAGCCCGAGCACGGCGGGCGGCGCGATCTGCCACCACCGGTCGCGGTTTGCCAGCTTGGACGCGCCCTTGTCCGGCACGCCCTGCGCCATGCCAAAAAAGGCCGTCGTCATGCCAATGAAAATCACTCCCACCGCAACCAGGAACATCACAACGATCCATGTCCGGCCACCGTCAATGGCCGCTTTCAAAATTGTGAACTTGCTCAGGAAAAGCCCAAAGGGCGGGGTGCCCGTGATGGCCAGAAAACCCGCCACCCAAAGCACTCCGGTCACCGGCGCGGCACTCAGCAGGCCGCGCACCTGGGCGATGTTCTTGGTCTGATAACGGGCCAGAATGTTTCCCGAAAGCAGGAACAACATCGCCTTGGCGAGTGAATGGTTCACGGCGTGCAGCATGGCACCAAACGCGCCCGCGCTGCCCAGACCAACCCCCAGCGCAATGATGCCCATGTTCTCAACGCTCGAATACGCCAGCAGCCGTTTGTAATCCGTCTGGCCGATGATAAATACCGCGCCCACCACCAGTGAAACCAGACCCAGCAACAACCAGACATCCCGCCCGAAAGCGCCCAGACCGGCAGCCACGCAGACTTGCTGCACCCGCACCAATCCCAAAAACGCGCAATTCAGCACCGCGCCGGACAACAACGCCGAGACGACCGACGGCGCTTCGCTGTGGGCATCCGGCAGCCAGGTGTGCAGGGGGGCCAACCCCATTTTGGTGCCGTAGCCGACGAAAAACAGCAGGCACGCGGCCTTCAACCACGGAGTTTGCAGTTGTTGGGCCTTGGCCACGAGGTCCGAAAGCACCAGCGGAAATCCCTCCCCATTCGGCGGAGTCGCCGCCACACCCAGGAAAAAACAGGCGAGCAGCGCCAGGGCGATGCCCACGGAGCAGACCAGGAGATATTTCCACGTGGCTTCCAGCGAACGATGGTGCCGGTGAAAATAAATCAGCGGCGCGCTGGCCAGCGTGGTGGCCTCGACGGCCACCCAAAGCAATCCAAAGTGCTGGCTCACCGTCACCAGCGTCATCGTCGCAAGAAATAAAAGCAAACAACCGATGAAAACCGCTTCGGGCGCATTGTCGAACAGCATTCCTTCCTCCGCGTCCGTAATGTGCTTGTTCGCCTGCTGGCCGAGATAACCCGCGGCATAGAACGACGCGACCAGGAACAAGCCGCTGGTGATGCTTAAAAACAACAACCCCGCCGCATCCAGCGCCAGCCAGCCGCCGAGAGCCGGGCTGGGCGTTGTTTGCCAACAGATGGCCGTCAACGCGGCATGAACCAGCGCCGTGCCAATGAGCAACCCCCGGCGCACCGCCGGCGAACGCAAGGCGAACGCCGCCAGTCCGGCCAGCGCGGGAATGATGAACAAAAGCAAAATCATGCTCAGTCTTTCAACGTGTTCAACCGGTTCGTTTCAATATGATCGAACTCGCGATTGATGTGGAAGATGGTGATGCCCATGACGAATACCGCCACGAACACGTCGAGCAGCACCCCCGCCTCGACCAGCAACGAGGTATGCGGCGCCAGGCCCACGCCAAAAGCGTAAACGCCGTTCTCCAACACCAGAAAACCCAGCACCTGGCTCACCGCGCGTTTGCGGCTCACGATCAAAAACAACCCGGCGAAAATCGAGAAAAACGCCACCGGCGCCAGCCACGACGATGCCAGCGTTTCCGGCATCGGCAGCCGCTCGCACATCCAGAATGACACGGCCAGTATCAACACGCCCGCCAGCAGCGAGGTCACATAGCCAACGTACGGCTCAACTTCCCGCGTCACTTCCGCTTCCCACACGGCGCGAAAAAGGAACCAGGGAAAGACAATTCCTTTGAGCGCGATGGTCCCCGCCGCCAGCACGGCAAAGCGCACCGACAATTCATTCGTGTGTGCCAGGATGGGCAAAAGACCGAGCACCACCCCCTGCATCGCCACCACGCGAATCGAAGCGCCGAGCCGGCTGGAGCCGAGCAGCTTCAGATTCGTCAGCACAACCAGAACCAAAATGATGTTGGTGTTGTTCATGGAACGTGTTTATTTAAGCCCGAGGAGAAACGCCGCCGCGGCCAGCGCCCCCGCGCCGACCAGCAGTTGCGGCACCATCGCCAGTCGCAGCCGCGCCATCACCGACTCAACCACGCCCACAACCACGGCGACGGCAAACATCCCGCCCATCACCAGCGCGAGATCCAACCCGGGCGCTCCTGTCGCCGGCACCACCATCCCCACCACGAGCGCCGCCAGGAGCCACAGTTTCAGCGCGGCGCCATAAACGATGAAGGCAAAATCCGGGCCGCCGTGGTCGAGCACCATCACCTCGTGGATCATCGTCAATTCGAGGTGGGTGTTCGGATCGTCCACCGGAATGCGCGCATTTTCGGCGAGCAGCACAATCATCAAGGCAATCATCACGAGCGCCAGCACCGGACCCAGATGCAGCCAATGACCGCCCGCCACCTGGCCAAGCAGGGTCGAGAGCGAATAGCTTCCCGCTTGGCGCGCCAGCGTGGCCAGCGCCACGAGCAGCGCCGGCTCGGCCAGCGCGGAAAAAAAGACTTCGCGGCTTGCGCCCATGCCCTCGAAACTCGACCCGGTGTCGAGCGCGGCAAGGACCGTGAAAAACCGCATCAACCCAAGCAACCCGGCAAAGAGAAGAAAATCCGCCGGGAACGCGATGAGCGCCGGGAAATTCCCCAGCGGCACCAGCATCGCCGCCGTCAGCACCGCCGCCAATCCCAGCATCGGCCCGGCGCGAAAAATCCAGGTCGTCGTGCGGCTGTAAACCGCGCCCTTGTGCAGCAGCTTCCACAAATCAAAATAAATTTGCAGCAACGGCGGGCCGCGCCGTCCGGCAAACAACGCCTTGGTGCGGTTGATGACGCCGGGCAACAGCGGCGACAACATCAGCGCCAGCAGCAATGGGATGAAGGATTCGGGCTTCATGGTTTAACGAAATTTCCACGCCAGCAGCACGATCAGCGTCACGGCGATGTAAAGCACGTAAAGCTGCACCGGGCCCCGTTGCAGCCGGCGGAGCTGGGAAAGGCCCCAATTCACCTTCAGGAAACCCGGCCGATACAAATTGCCGTGACAGAGGTCGGGGGTCTCGGTCGTCAGCGAAGCATTTGCCGGCATGATGCCCTCCGGACGCTGCAACCGGCGATGAGTGCCGAGCAGCCAGCGGAACAACGTCGTGACCGGCTGGACAAAGGAGGAAGCGGTGTATTGCATCCGTGCGGTCGGCTGCACGTAACCGCATCCCCAAGTGACGCCCTGCTCCACCCGGCGGCCAGCCAGCAAACCGCGACGCAGTAAAAAAAGCGCAACCAGCAACAGCAGGAAGGCGACCGTTCCAATCACAACCAATGCCAGCGGGCCGGCCGCGGCGGCAAGGTTTACGCGGACGACTTCGCGCCGCAGCCCCGTCGTGTTCTCCAGAACCGCCTGCAAGGCTCCGACAACGAACGGCGCAAACAAACCGATGAGGGCGCATCCGGCCGCCAGCAGCAACATGGGCAAACGCATGGCCCAACCCGTCTCGTGTGTGTGCGATGCATGTTCGGTGCGCGGCTCGCCGAGAAAAACAACGCCGAACGCCTTGGTGAAACACGCCGCCGCCAGTCCGCCAATCAGCGCGAGGCCGGCAATCAGCGCGAGCAACGGCACGGCGCCGGCGGCACCGAGCGTCGCCCCGCCCTGGAACGCGCCCAGAAAAATCAGGAACTCGCTCACGAAACCGTTCAGCGGTGGCAGACCCGAAATGGCAACCGCGCCAATGAGAAAAGTCGCCGCCGTCCACGGCATTCGTTTGAGCAATCCGCCGAGGTGGTCAATTTCATGTGTGCCCGTGCCCTGCAACACCGCGCCCGCTCCAAAAAACAACAGCCCTTTGAACAAGGCGTGGTTGAGCACATGCAGCAATCCGCCGCCGAACCCGACCACCATCAGCACCGGCGAACCCGTGCTCACCCCCAAAAGTCCGACCCCGATCCCCAACGCAATGATGCCGATGTTCTCGACACTGTGATACGCCAGCAGCCGTTTCAGGTCGTGTTGCGCCAGCGCAAACAACACGCCGAGCACACCCGAAGTCAGCCCGATGCCAATGAGCAGCCAACCCCACCACAACGGCGGCAGGCCCAAAAATGTCAGCGAACGCAACAAACCATAGATGCCGGTCTTGATCATCACGCCGGACATGAGCGCCGAAACGTGGCTCGGCGCGGCGGGATGCGCCTCCGGCAGCCAGACGTGAAATGGCATGAAGCCGGCCTTCGTGCCGAACCCGACGATCGCCAGCAGAAAGAGAATGTCAGCCAAACCGCGGGTTTGAATGCCTTTCTCCGCCCAAACGGTGAAATCCATCGAGCCGGTTTCGCGTGCCGTCAAAAGGAAGAACACCAGCAGAAAGGCCGTGCCCAGATGCGTCGCCACAAAATAAATCCAGCCCGCCTCCCGGACCGCTTCGCGTTCGTACTCAAACGTGACCAGGAAAAAGGATGCCACCGCCATCAGTTCCCACGCAAACAGGAACAGCACGGCATTGCGCGCCAGCAATACGAGCATCATGCCCAGCACCAGCACGCAGTAGAAAAACCAGACCGGACCCAGTGAGCGCCGACCCTGCCACACCCGCAAATAACCCACGCCATAAATCGCCGAGAGCGCCGAAAGCAGCAAGGTCGGGAAAAGAAACCACGCCGCAAGCGGATCCAGTACAAGGAAGAATTCCCCATAAGGCACCGGCCAGGGCACGCGCACGGCTTCGATTGAACCGCCGGACAACACCTGAATGACCGGGACGCAACCCAGCACGGAAGCAATCACCACCGATCCGGCGCCAAGCCAGGATACATTCCGGTCCGGACGACTCAATGCCAGCACCGCCATCGCGCCCAAAAGCAGGATGGCCATCGCAAACAACAACCCCATCACCGCACCGCCTCCTTCTGGGTTGCATTCACGGGAACGCGCAGGCTGTCACTGATCCGCCTGGCCGAAGCCATGATTTCGTCGCGGCCCGCCTGTTTGACAATCAGCGCCTTGAACTCCGGGTTGCGCAGCGCGAACGCCAGGCGCGAAAGCAGATGCAGATGCGCCTTGACCACCGGGCTGATGAACGTAAACAAAGTGTGGACCGGCTGGCCGTCCAGCGCCCCGAAATCCACCGGCGTTTCCAGAAAACATAACGTCACCACCGGCTGCGGGACATGGAGCACAATGGGATTTCGCACATGCGGAATGGCGATGCCGTCGCCGACCGCGGTGGACTCCAGCGCCTCTCGCGCCAGCAAGACCTGCAACAGAAATTTACGATCCACCTCATCCGGCAGCCTGAGAATTTCGACCACATTGTGGAGAACTTCCGCCTTGTTCCGGCCGGCCAGACGATAAAAAACCCCGCCGGCTTCCATGGCATCGGACAATTCAGGAAGCGGACCCGATTGACTTTCCGGTTCCTCGAAAATGCGGGGAGACACGTTGATGCGGTTTGCCGTCGCCCATTCAAGCAACTCGGCGCGATGGAAACGATACTGCCCGTTCAGCCGATAACCGGGCAGTTTACGCTCATCAATCCAGCGATAGACTGTTTTTTCCGAGATATTCAGCAGTTCGGCAACTTCTCTGACCGTAATTTGCATTTTTTCGTGATACCCAAACGACTCAATTCACTTTGGACATTTTTAGACATACTCCGATTCATGCCCATAAATGTCAAGCCGCAGTAGTGGGTCAATTTTACAGCGATTGGTGGGGCGAGACTCCCGGCAAGCCGATAAAGGACATTATTCATCAGGTTTCCAACTCGCGAGTACGCTCGCTCCAAACCGTCTCACCCCGCGCCTTAGCAACCCGTTAAAAAGCAGGAGACGACCCCGTCCTCCGTAGCAGTACTGCGGAGGGTGGACGTAAGGAGTCTCTAACTTATCATAAGAAACCGGAGAAATTTGAGACTCGTTACCTCGTCTCCTACAAAGAAAAGGATTTTCAACAGGCTGTTAGCCTTCCGGGAGTCACGCCCGCGGATGCGCGGCGTCGTAGGCCTTCTTCAACCGCTCGGTGGTGACGTGGGTGTAAACCTGCGTCGTAATGAGATGCGCGTGGCCAAGCAATTCCTGCACGCTTCGCAAATCCGCGCCGGCATCCAGCAGGTGTGTCGCGTAGCTGTGCCGCAGCTTGTGCGGCGTCAGGCCCGGATCGAGTCCGGCGATGGCCAGATATTGTTTCAAACGCCGGGCCAACTGAATCGGCTGGAGCGGCGCGGCGGTTTTCGTTTCTGCAAAAAACACCGGCGCGGGTCCGGAGGGCGGCTGTTTCAACGTGCTCCAATAATTTTCAATCGCCTGCAACGCCGGCTGGCCAATTGGCACGAGCCGCTCTTTTTTACCTTTGCCGCGCACCCGCACCAGTTGCTCCTGCCAGTCCATGTCCTCCACCCGCAACCCGCACAGCTCGCTCACACGCAACCCGCACGAATAAATCGTTTCCAGCACTGCGACATCCCGCAAACACACGCTGGGCGAAATTGGCCGGCCCGGCCCTTTGCGCCGGGGCGTAGCCATGAGTTTGACCGGCGCGCCGAATAAATCGAGGATTTGCTGTTTGGTCAGATATTTCGGCAATCGCCGGCCTTGCTTCGGCAACGCCAGATTTTTTATCGGCGACGCCCCGACCTCGCCATGCCGTATGAGAAACTTGTAAAACGTCCGCAACGCACAGAACCGGAGTTGGATCGCCGCGCGACTCAGGTTCTGCCGGCCCAAAAACCGCAGGTACCCGCGAAAATCATCGCGCTGAAGTTTTTCCCAGGCGGGAGACTGCTGACGCTCCTCGTGATGCCAGCGGAAAAATTCCTGCAACGCCTGCCGGTAATTCCGCTGGGTGTAAACCGACGCCCCGCGGTCCGTGGCCAGATGCGCGAGAAATTTCTGAATCCACTTGTCGTTTGCCATCGGCTTGGTCGTTGCGGCATCAGTCACAGGAAATGGATACACCTTTTCACCGGGAAATGCAGCAAAATGGAAACATCGCCGCCGGAAAGCGACTGGGAAACATCGAACAACCAACATTCAACATTGAACATCGAAGGATGCCCTGCTCGCCCTTCACTTCGGCGTTGGGCGTTCGATGTTCAATGTTCGATGTTTTCCCTCATAATTTACCTTCGCGCCCTTGCGCGGATTCAATCGTTCATTTCGATTCCATCTCGCCTTCGCGCGGCGGGAATTCAAACGTGACCTTCCCCTTGTCGTCCATCACGAGATAGGCCGGAAACGTTTTCCCGGCCTTGGAGACGAACTGGTTGAGCAAATCGGTCTTGTGCGCGGCCAGCAGTTTTTGCGCCTGCGCCGGCTCAATCGGCTGCTGCAAAATTTCCCGGTTGATCTTGAACCTGCAGGGTTTGGCGTCCGCCTGCGACTTTTCGCAAAGATAACCCGCCTCCGTGTCAAAAACCTTTCCGCCGCACTTGGGACATTTGCCGAGTGGTTCCTTGCCGGTGAAATCAATTTTGGGCGCGGGTTCCTTCGGACCTTTTGCCGCACCCGCCCTGCCCTTCGCTTCCCGCGGCGGAAATTCAAAGCCGACCTTGCCGTCCTTGCCGATGGCCAGAAATGCCTTGAACGCACGGTTGTTTTTCTTGGAGATGAATTTCGTCAGCAAATCGGTTTTGCCCTCGGCGAGCAATTTCTTCACCTGCTCCGGCGAAATCTCCTGCTGCAGGATGATTTTGCCGGTGCGGAACGTGCAGGTCTTGTCCGGGCCCGTCGCCTTCTCGCAGATGTAATTCATCCCGGCGTCGAACACCCGCGCGCCGCACTTGGGACATTTGCCGAGCGGTTCCTTGCCGGTGAAATCCACCGGCGCGGCCGCTTCGCCGTTTTCGCCTTTCTGGCCGTCGCCGAAATCAAATTCCATTTTAAACTCCGCATTCAGCTTCAACACGGCGGCGAACGGAAATCCCTTTTTGCTGCGGAAATTTTGCAACGGCCCCACTTGTTTTTCCGTGATGAGCTTTTCCACTTCCTCCATCTCAAACATCCGGCTGCATAGCGTTTTCCAGATCGCAAAATCGCACTTTTCGTTGACGCACTGGAACTGCTTGTATTTTTCGTGGACCTCGCCGCCGCATTTCGGGCACGGCACTTTCAACACGCCGAAATCGCCGGGAATCGTGTCTTCCTCGAATTTCTTGGCGCGCGCGACAATGTGCCGCGTCATGTCGGCAATCTCTGACATGAATTCGGCGCGGCTCTTTTGCCGGCGCTGAATCTGGTGCAGCTTGAATTCCCAATCACCGGTCAACTCCGGCTTGGTCAATTCCGGAATGCCAAGGCCGTTGAGCAATTCCATCAACGAAAACGCCTTGGCCGTCGCCTGCAGTTCGCGCCCGTTGCGATGGATATAATCCTCGTAAATCAAACCTTCAATGGTCGCCGCGCGCGTGGCCGGCGTGCCCAGGCCCTTCTCGCGCATCGCCTCGCGCAATTCGTCGTCCTCAACCAGCTTGCCCGCGCCTTCCATCGCATAAAGCAGCGTCGCTTCCGTGTGGCGCGGCGGTGGCTTGGTAACGTTGGGTTTCACTTCGATGCTGCTGGTGTTGACTTTTTCATCCGGTTTCACCGGTGTGAGCGTCGGCGTGTCATCCGATTCCGACTCCTTGCCATAGACCGCCAGCCAGCCCGGATTCACCAGCACCTTGCCGGCGCTCTTGAATGGTTCGCCTTCAACGCGGGTGATGCGGTTGGTTTCGAGAAATTCCGCCGCCGGATAAAAAATCGCCAGGAACCGCTTCGTCACCAGGTCGTAAAGTTTTCGTTCCGGCTCGGACAAACCGTGCGGCGTCTGCGTGGTCGGAATGATGGCGAAGTGGTCGGAAACTTTGGCGTTGTTGAAGATGCGTTTGTTCGGATGCACCCAGTTGTTCTGGAGAATGGTTTCGGCAAAAGCCGCGTATCCCGTTTCGCCCAGCATCTTCAAAGCGCTCTTCACCGTGGCGATGTAATCCTCCGGCAACGCCCGCGAATCGGTGCGCGGATACGTCAGCACCTTGTGCCGTTCGTAAAGCGACTGCGCCAGGCCCAGCGTGTTCTTCGCGGAAAAACCAAAGCGCGAGTTCGCGTCGCGCTGCAAACTGGTCAAATCGTAAAGCAACGGCGACAGCGACGTGCTCGGCTTGCTTTCCTCGGTGACAATACCCGGTTTGCCGAGGCATTTGTCATGAATGGCTTCAGCCTTGGGCTTGTCCCAGATGCGCTCGGGCTTGAGCTGGTCGTCGCCGTCCTTCGCGTCAGACTTGGAAAACTTTTCGTCAAACCAGCGCCCGGTGTATTGCCCCGCCGCCGCGTCGAACGTGCCGATGACTTCCCAGAAATCGCGCGACACGAATTTGCGAATCCTCGCCTCGCGCTCAACCACGATGGCCAGCGTCGGCGTCTGGACGCGGCCAACGGTGGTTTTGAAAAACCCGCCGAGCTTGGAGTTGAACGCCGTCATGGCGCGCGTGCCGTTGATGCCGACGAGCCAGTCGGCTTCCGACCGGCTGTACGCGGCATCGGCCAGCGGCAGCATGTCCTTGTCTTCGCGAAGCTGCGCAAATCCTTCGCGGATGGCCGCCGGCGTCATGGATTGCAGCCAGAGGCGTTTGATGGGCTGCTTCGCCTTGGTGAACCGGACAATGTTGCGGAAAATCAATTCACCTTCGCGCCCGGCATCGCAGGCGTTGACCAGCGCGTCCACGTCGGCGCGTTTGATCAATTTTTTGAGGACCTTCAGCCGCGGCTCGGTTTTCTCAATCGGCAGCAGATCGAAATGCGGCGGGATGACAGGCAGATGTTTGAACGTCCATTTGCCGCGCACCGCTTCGACGCCTTCCGGCGGCACGATGGTGAGCAGATGGCCGACCGCCGACGAAACGACGTACTGGTCGCTTTCGTAAAAGTCGTCCACTTTCTTGAATCCGCCGAGCGCCTTGGCGATGTCGCCGGCGACGGACGGTTTCTCCGCGATGATGAGAGT
The DNA here is from genome assembly GCA_003134375.1 of Limisphaerales bacterium. Lineage (GTDB taxonomy): Bacteria > Verrucomicrobiota > Verrucomicrobiia > Limisphaerales > UBA11358 > UBA11358. Next base: position 16,027 of record PLAY01000162.1, read on the forward strand.
TTTGCCCATTTATGTGCCCGCGCTTGTACACCGGGCGCGGCAAACATGCGAAGAAAATCTTTTTTGTCAAACCGAACTTGCATCGCTTCAAACGCCAAACCGGACAAATTCACGATGTCTCTGCCCTGCCGGAAGATGTTTTTTACGCTCGCCCTCACCTGTTTCCTCTCCCCCGGGAGAGGACATTGCTGCGAACGATTTCTAAACATTTGGATGCCGGTCGCGCGAACACTGCTGACGGGAATTGGAAATGGGACGGAGCACTATTCATCTTCTCCCGGGGGAGAAGGCCGGGATGAGGGCGAGCGTTAAATCAATCGGCGCAGAGCGCCGACGCTACGCTTACTGCACGCCAACGCGATAGAAATACGGGCCGCCGGTCGTGGCGGTGGTGTCCGTGTAACTCGTCGTGCCTGCTTGACCGGCGATGTTGCTCTGAATCGTTGAAAACGCCGGTTGTGCGGTCAGATTGGTGCTGCTTTGGAGAAAATAATTGATCCCGCTCACGCTTTGCCAGGTCACAACGAGTCCCGGCAGATTGTTGGTTAGAGTAGCAGACGCCATCTTCAAAACCGATGACGCATTGGTGGGATTTGTGCCCGTGCGCCACTCCTGCCAGTTGTTCATGCCATCGCCGTCAGAATCCGTATAATCCGCCGTGCCATCGGTGGGCAGACCGTATTGCTGAAGCCAGGCGTAAGAAATGACGGAAGTGGGTGTTTGATATTCGTAAGCGCCGGCGTCCACCGTTCCGCCTTTGATGCGCGGGTTGCCGTCGAGGTCATTAGTGCCGGAAACATAAGCATTATTCCCGGCATTGATGCAGGGCGAGTTGGATTGCAGATGATAATCGCCAGCTGCGGCATTCACGAAGGTCGGATCGTTCGTGATGTTGTCGATGCCATTTGTGGAAAAAGGGATCGTGCAACAATAGTTCACAGAACCATAAGCATTAAAAGAACCACGAAAATAATTGGCATTTGCTGGAGCGTTATTAAAGAAGACTATGCAGTTATTCAACACCCCATCACTGCTTCCGTCAACTCCCCCTCCATAAGTGGAAGCAGAATTGCCGATTATGGTGCAATTGTTCAACGTGCCCCGAGTTGCCCCGCCGCCGGACGAGGCAGCCATATTACTAACCACGATGCAGTTGTATAGTTTGCATAAATAGGTGCCGCCGCCTGAAGCGGCAGCATTGCCTCGTATTACACTGTTCTTCAAAAGCCCGTAAATGGCGCCGCCACCCCAGGTATAGGCTGCGTTGCCAACCAATACGCAATTTGAAACTACCGAACTGGCAGAATTGCAGTATGCCCCGCCGCCGACCTGTTCCAACTTTGGGTCGCCAGCAGCAGCACCGCTCGTCGCACCGTTAGTCAGTGTAAATCCAGACAGCAGTGCCGAGTTGGTAAGGTAAACGCAACGCACCGCCCCATCTCCCGTAATCGTCCCGGGGATTTGGTAGCCTTGAATCGTCGTTACCGTCGGACCGTTGACACTTTGCACGGTGACAGCCTTGGTCACAGCCACACGATTCGTGAGCGAATCTCCATTCACCGTGCGTCCACCGGTCTGATAAACACCGTTCGTCACCCATATTTGATCACCGGGATTGGCCGCATCAACGGCATCTTGAATGTTGGTCGCAGCGGTTACCCAACTGGTGTAAGGCCATGCCGGACCGGGGTTGTTCACGTTCACGTAGCGAACGGTGGCCGAGGCGTGGAAAAAAATCATCATCAAGAAGATTACAACCCATTGGTATCGGCGTGGTTTCATACTGCCTTTGTCTGAATTGACCAATTCGTATCATTGCCCTTCTGAATTTCAAGTTAAAAGGACGACTAGATTTGGAACGGTACCTGGACACTGCGACAAACAAAGTTGCATTGTTTCGGAAGGAACGCCGGATTTATCCGGCAGGGCATTCCATCACGCGACCCGCTGCCGCATGAATGCGGCGTTCCGTCGCAGTGTCCAGGTGCGCCCGTTTGAAACCGCCAACCACGCGAAATACTCGAACCCAAAACCGAGGATGATCCGGGACCGATCAACAACCGTTGCTCCCGCCAAATAATTTCCCTTTTCGCGTATTCTGCGTATTTCGCGGTTTGAATTCTTCTCGGCTCTCAACTTTAACCATCAACTCTCAACCAGCCAATCATTGCACGCCGACGCGATAGAAATACGGTCCGCCATTTGTGGCCGTGGTGTCGGTATAACTAGTCGTGCCAGCCTGACCGAAGATGTTGCTTTGGATGGTCGAAAACGCCGCCTCAAGGCTTGACGGGGGTCGCTTTCTTCTTCAACGCAGAACTCAAGTTATGTTTCGCCTCGTCGTAGTCCGGCTTTAACCTGACGGCTTCCTGAAACTGAGTGATTGCTTCGTCCCAACGCCCTTTTTGGCCCAACATGACGCCCAATTCGTTATGGGCCTGGGGGGTGTCAGGCTCCAGCTTCAGTCCTTCCTCGAATTCGCCGATGGCCTCGTCCAGCCGCCCCTTTACTTTCAAGGCCAGACTCAGGCCGAAATGTCCCTTGGCATCGTGAGGATCCAGCCGCACGGCCATCTTAAACTCGGCAAACGCCTGGTTGAGGCGACCCTGGCTTTCCAGCGCCAACCCAAGATTATTGTATGCACTCACGTAGGCAGGATTTATTCTAATGACTTCCTCAAATTGCTGAATGGCCTCGTCCAGGTGGCCGGAATTTTCCAGCAGCACACCCAGACGGTTGCGGGCATCAAGCATCTCAGGATTCAATCTGATCGTCTCCCGATATTCGTTGATGGCATCCGCACCCTGTCCTTTCTGGACCAGGGCGTCAGCCATATCGGAGTGAGGCTGGGCCGTGTCTGGATCCATCTTCACGGCCAGTTGAAGCTCCTGAATCCCTTCCGTCAATCGTCCCGATTTGCACAATGCGGCGCCCAACGGGGAGTAGGCCAGATGGTAGCTGGGCATCAGTCTGGTTGCTTCCCCACACAGTTTGATTGCCTCATCATAGTTCCCTTGTTCAAGTTCATAATCCCCAAGGTTTGAGTAGGCGATAAAATTATTTTTCGTCGCGTCAATGGCATGTTGGAAAAGGGTTCTGGTGTCCTTCCAATAACCGACCTGCCGCCAGGCAAGTCCGGCGCAAAGCGCCATCGCTACGGTCGCCGCGCCGGAAAGGACAATGACCCGGTGACGCCATCCTTTCGTCAACGCCCCGGCGCCCCAACTTAGAAAAATGAACAGCCCGATGGATGGCACATAGCTGTAACGATCCGCCATGGCCTGCAAACCGACCTGCACCAGTCCGATCACCGGCACCAGCGTCCCGACAAACCACAACCAACCCACCAGTAGCCAAGGTTGCTGCCGCCGCATCGTGATCACAAAGATGCTGATGCCCAGGAGCAGGAGGCCGGCCGATATCAAATCCCCTAACGGCCAATGGAATGGATAGGGAAAGGGGTAAATGACCGCAAGGTTCGTCGGGAAAATGAGCTTGCCGAGATAGCCGGCATAAGAAACCAAAGCATTCTCCAAACGGGCGCCCATCGGCAGGGTGGTCGTCGCCGCCATGGCCCCTACTGTCCTCTGCATGACAATAGTGACCACACTTGAAGCTGCCGCCAGCAGGAAAAACGGCAGTTTTTCCCTCACCAAGGGCCATACACGATTGTTTCCAAAACGATTCAATGGCCAGTAATCCAGCAACAGCAAGACGAAAGGCAACGTCACCACCATCGGCTTGGACATCAGTCCGCACGCGAAGAGCAACAGCGCGAGGAAGTAGTCGAGAGTCGAGAGCCGAGAGTCGAGAGCCTGAACTGTAATGTCCGCCCTCGACCCTCGACTCTCGACTCTCGGCCGCTTTTGCGCATATCGCGCATAAGCCCACAACGTCAGCAACCAAAACAGCGTGCTTAATACGTCCTTGCGTTCGGCCACCCAGGCCACCGATTCCACATGCATGGGGTGCAATCCGAAAAGCCCGGCCACAAACCAGCTCCGCCAGAACGCACCGGTCATCCTCCTTAAAACCAGAAAGACCAGGAACGTGTTGGCGGTGTGCAGCAGGAGGTTTGTCAGGTGATGACCCCACGCTTTCAGGCCAAAGAGTTCGCAGTCCAACATATGGGACAGCCAGGTCATCGGATGCCAGTTGGCTGCCGTCGAAGTGCAAAAGGCCCATTTGACGTTGTCCCACGTCAAACCGTGTTGCACGTGGTAATTGCCGGTGACATAAACCTGGTCGTCGTAACTGACAAAATCGCTGGAGAGCGCGTGGAGATACACCAAGAATACCAGCAACAGGAGCAGAAGCAGGGTGCAAACATATAATGGCTTTTTCAGTGGAGACGATTCAGCCCAGGCACTTGATGAAGAGCCATTTTTTATCCCAAGTTCCTGGTGAAGCCTTAAACTTTTGTCGCTGGCTTGCTTCTTATTTTTTATGCGCCTGACCATGCTGATTCACAAAATTGAATACTCTACCGTCAGTAAAAGCAGCACATTTTTCAGATTTTTCCCGCGGTTGCCGGCGCAAAGGTAATGGTGATGCTAAAACGCATGGTGACGGGAGGGGTGACCATTGCCCAATTGCCGGGAAAATGGAGAAATACAAACCGGCATTGATGCTTCCGGCCAACGACACGCGGGAGGTTCCTTTTCAGGATTTGATCAACGCGAATACCGGCTGGTGTATGAGAATGCCGCCTATCGGCTTTCATGCGGAATGAGTCAAACGCCCCTTCCACCGTAGCCGCCGATGCTCGCCGCGCCGGGCAAAATTTATGAAGATTTTGCCCTGCCCGAAGATGTTTTTTACGCCCGCCCTCACCTGTTTCCTCTCCCCCAGGAGAGGACATTGCTGCGAACGATTTTTAAACATTTGGATGCTGGTCGCGCGAACACTGCCGACGGTGAATGGGAAGTGAGATGGAGAACCATTCACCTTCTCCCAGGGGAGAAGGCCGGGATGAGGGCGTATTAAAACCAATCGGCGCACAGCGCCGACACTACACCATCTAATTCCGGTCCTTGCGCGTGCGCGCAAAAAGGTTATAATCAGCATCAATGAAACTGGCTTTGGCGGCTCTGGTTTATTTGGTGATTGCCCTGGTATTGGGCCTCGGAATTCTGCTGCTGGTGGCCGGCAAACCGTGGCCGCTCATCATCGCCTTCCTCCTTTACGTCGTCGCCTTCGGCCGAACCTGCTGGCGACCACAACATTGACCACTGGTAAACGGCTCGCGGGGATGCTCGCCCCACCCATGTCACTTTGGCGGCACGGGAAATTTCTGCTGCATGGCGGACTGAATTTGCGTCCAGGGCAGACAACCCGCTCCCTTTGTTCCCGCCGCCACGCCCGTTGCGTAAGCCGTCGCCGGTGAAGTTCCCTGGATGACATACGCCTGTCCGCCGAGATAGACGACGCTCGCACCCGGCATGGCCAGGGAAACAAAACTGCCGAAGTTCGCATACGGCGCGAGCTGGCTGCCCTGCGTGGCAGTGACCGCGATGACACCTGTGTCCGCCGCCGGATACGTCGGCGTGGACACCGGCTGATTTCCGGCCGCCGCATAGACCGGAATGCCGGCGGCAACGGCCTGCCGGATCACACTGTCCAAAACCGCGCTGTCACCGGGACCGCCCAGGCTCAAGTTGAGCACGGTCGCGCCGTTGTCCACCGCCGCCTGAATGCCAAGCGCCACATTCCAACTGGTCGTCGTTGCATCAGAGCAGCCATAAACGTTCACGGACAAAATCCTGACGGGGCTGTTCCCGCCGGCTGACTGCGATACCGCCCGCAAAATCGTCTCAGCCATTGCCGTCCCATGTGTGATGTCTGACGTGCCGGGACAGGCGTCGCCAGTCACGGAGATGGGCTTCAACATGAACGGGTCGAGCTGACTGCCGAGGGATTGCACCTGCGTGTCAATCAGACCGACGACAGGATTGCAGGGGTCGCCAGTCGTGGCCGGGTCCAGCGTGAGCGAAACAGGGCCGACCGGCGGGTTCGCGAGCAGTTGGGGTGTGGCCGGCGGGTCAAGGACGTAATTGTAATCCACCGCCTCAACGTCCGGGTTGTTTTTCAAACTGGCCAATGCGGCATCGGTGGCGTCAGCGTTGCCGAATTGCAAACGGTAGAGGCCGAGTTTGTCGTTGCGCCCGGTGATTTTAGCGCCGATCAATTTGGCGAGCGCGTCAATGTCAGCGCCCGGCTTGAGTTTCACGAGCAACTCGTTGGGAACGTGCCTGGGCGCCGCCGACGGCGCGAGCACCTGCCGCGTGGCGTTTTTCATCGCGGTGCGAAAAACATAAAGTTGCGGCACGCCATTGGTCCGCGGCACGAGCGCGAAGTTGAGATTACCGAGCAACATCTTCAGCGCGTCGCCGGACGGCAGATCCTTGAACTTTGCGGAAGTCGTGTGGGTGGTGTCCGGTTCCACAAAAATATGCCAGCCGGCCTCCACGGCGATTTTTTCCAGCAACGGCCACAGCGCCATGCCCCGCACGTCGGCGTCCACACGGTCGGTTGCCCGGTGCCAGACGAGCGAGTTGGTGTCCGCCGCGCGCGCACACAGGCAAAACGCGGCTAGCAGCCTGTCGGACTT